>JBDHVD010000167.1:0-15782 GCA_039809525.1 Labilithrix sp.
AGCGGCTTCGTCGGCAAGACGGGCCGCGGCACGCCCGAGCACTTCGGCGTGCAGAGCCGCGTCGACGTGATGACCTCGACGCTCGGCAAGGCCCTCGGCGGCGCCGCCGGCGGCTTCACCACGGGCAAGAAGGAGATCGTCGCGCTCCTCCGCCAGCGCTCGCGCCCGTACCTCTTCTCGAACTCGATCGCCCCGGCGATCGCGGGGGCGTCGCTCGCGGTGCTCGAGCTGCTCGGGTCGACGACGGAGCTCCGCGATCGGCTGATGGCGAACGCGAAGCGCTTCCGCGAGGGCATGGTGAAGGCGGGCTTCACGGTGAAGGAGGGCGAGACGCCGATCGTGCCCGTGATGCTCGGCGACGCACGGCTCGCCGCCGAGCTGGCGAAGGGCCTGCTCGAGGAGGGCATCTACGTCATCGGCTTCTCGTTCCCGGTCGTGCCGAAGGGCGAGGCGCGCATCCGCGTGCAGCTCTCGGCGCAGCACGACGGCGCGCAGATCGACCGCGCGATCGCCGCGTTCTCGACCGTCGGCAAGCGGCTCGGCGTGATCGCGTCATGAGCGCGGAGGACGAGCCGCTCGATTTCTCGGAGCTGCCCGACGTCCGCGACCTGCACCCCGAGCTCGGAGACGAGGAGCGCGCGTTCGCCGCGCACATGAAGGCGCGCGAGAACGCGTATGCGTCCGTCTTCGGGGAGAGCGATCCGCCGAGGCAGATCCTCTCGCCGGGCGACGCGCAGCTCATGCTGAACTGGCCGGGCGGCGGCATCTACGTGTTCCCGCCGCGCGGCGATCGGCGGGGCTGGCATTACGTCACGCACGGCCTCTCGCAGCCGCTCGACTTCGACGGCGAGCCGGGCGAGGTGTCGGGCCTCGGCTGCGAGCTCGTGATCTCGACGCCGGCGCGATGCGAGTGGCCCTCGATGCTGCTCCTCGAGCTCGTGAAGTACCTGCTGTTCGACGACGAGGCCGTGATCATCCTGCCGGGCGATCGCATGCCGACCGGCGCGTTCGCGAAGGTCGCGCCGGGCACCGAGCTCACGCACATGTTCGCGACGACGAGCACCGAGTACCCGAGCGTGCTCCGCCTGCCCGGGGGACGATGCACGCTCGTGCACCTCGTCGGCGCGACGGCCACGGAGATCGAGCGCGCGAAGAAGGAGGGCGGCGCGTTCGGCACGAAGGTGCTCGGCGAGACGCTCCGCCGCGTGGGCGTCGGGTTCGTGACCGACACCGCGCGCCGCTCGGCGACCGAGGACGCGACGTTCGACGCGACGTGGCGCGACGTGGCCGCCGCCGTCGAGCCGTCCTGACCGCGAACGCGGTCAGAAGCTCTCGGTGATGGAGGGCGCGGAGCGCTTCGACGTGCCGTGGTGGACGACCTCGACGTTGTTGCCGTCGGGGTCGAGGACGAACGCCGCGTAGTAGCCGGGGTGATACGGCCGCTCGCCCGGCGCGCCGTTGTCCTTCCCGCCCGCGGCGATCGCGGCGGCGTGGAAGCGATCGACGGTGGCGCGGTCCTTCGCCTGGAACGCGACGTGGATGCGCCCGGTGGTCACGCCCGCGGCCGCCGGCGAGTCGGGCGCCGAGACGAACAGCTCGTCGGCCCAGAAATGCTTCTCGCTCTCACCTCCGAGCGGGACGCCGAGGACGTCGATGACGGCGCGATAGAACTTCTTGCTCGCGCCGAGGTCGCCGGTGACGAGGTGGAGATGATCGATGAGCCTGCCTCGGTGGATCTCCATGGTGGGCAGACTCTATCCTCCATCCATGGGGATGAACGCCTACGAAACGACGAACACCTTCTTGAAGCGCGCGTTTGCCGCACTGAGGCTCGATGGCGCGTACGAGGTGCTGCTGCTCACGCCGCGACGCGAGCTGCGCGTCGAGCTCGCCATCCGTCTCGACGACGGCTCGCTCGGCAACTTCATCGGCTATCGCGTTCAGCACGACGACTCGCGCGGGCCGTACAAGGGCGGCCTCCGGTACCACCACGAGGTCGACATCGACGAGGTGCGATCGCTCGCCAGCCTCATGACGTGGAAGACCGCGGTCGTCGACATCCCGTTCGGCGGCGCGAAGGGCGGCATCCACGTCGATCCGACGAAGCTCTCGGAGCGCGAGCTCGAGCGGCTCACGCGGCGCTTCGTCGATCAGATCCACGACTTCATCGGTCCGCATACCGACATCCCGGCCCCCGACGTGAACACGAACGCGAAGGTGATGGGCTGGTTCTTCGACCAGTACACGCTCCACCACGGCTTCTCTCCGGGCGTCGTCACCGGCAAGCCGGTCTCGCTCCACGGATCGCTCGGGCGCGAGTCGGCGACCGGTCGAGGCTGCCTGTTCGCGGTGCGCGAGGCGCTCGCGGCCGACGGCAAGAAGCTGCAAGGTACACGCTTCGCGGTGCAGGGCTTCGGCAACGTGGGGAGCTGGTTCGCGCGGCTCGCCCACGCGCAGGGCGCGAAGATCGTCGCGGTGAGCGACGTGAAGGGCGGCATCCAGGCGGGCGACGGCCTCGACGTCGTGAAGCTCGTCGAGCACGTGAAGGCGACCGGCAGCGTGGTCGGCTTCCCCGGGAGCAAGCCGATCTCCAACGACGAGCTGCTCCGCACCGAGTGCGATGTGCTCGTCCCGGCGGCGCTCGGCCACGTGATCGACGAGAAGGTGGCGAAGGACATCAAGGCGGCCTACGTGCTCGAAGCGGCGAACGGCCCGTGCACGCTCGAGGGCAACGACGTTCTCGATCAGCGCGGCGTGGTCTGCCTGCCGGACATCTGGGCGAACGCCGGCGGCGTCACCGTCAGCTACTTCGAATGGGTCCAGAACCTCCAGCAGCATCGCTGGTCGGAGGAGAAGGTGAACGAGGAGCTCGAACGCGTGATGGTCGCCGCGCACGAGGAGATCCGCGCGACGATGGCGCGTCTCGGCTGCTCGATGCGCACCGCCACGTTCGCGCTCGCGATCGAGCGCGTGAAGGCGGCGACCGATCTGCGCGGCCTCGGATGAGCCGCCACGAGTACCCCGCCGACCACGCGGTGGTGCCGGCGATCGTGAAGAAGAAGAAGGTGAAGTGGACCGTCGACCTCGCCGGGCCCGTCCCGGCGGGGCCGGACGAGGTGTTCGCCGCCTGGGTGGACGGCGAGCGCTTCGCCGAGATCACCGGCAAGCCGGCGAAGGGTCGGGCCGAGGTCGGCGCGGAGAGGTCGATGTTCGGCGCGTTCGCGCGCGGAGCGATCGTCGAGCTCGAGCCGCCGCGCCGCGTCCTCGAGCTGTGGCGCTCGAAGGACTTCCCCGACGACGCGCCCGACTCGGTCCTCCAGGCGTTCTTCGAGGCCCACGAGGGAGGCACGATGGTGCACGTCAAGCAGTGGGCCTACGCGAAGCCGAAGGGACGCCCGCTCGACTACGAGACGATGATGTTCTGGTCGCAGAAGGTCCTCGGCGCTTTCCGCACGCACTTCGCCTCCCGGGACGAGCCGCCGGCCGTCGCCGTGCCGCGTCCGTCCGGCGCGCAGGCGAAGGAGCTCGACGCGTGGCTCGGGGCGTCGCGCTCGGGCGCCGAGTGGCGTTCGCGTCTCGTCGCGCTCGCCGCGCTCGCCGCACGCGACGACGAGCGCGGGTGGTGGAACAGCCGCTCCGAGGAGCAGAAGGGACTCGAGGCGTGGGTGCGCGGGCTCGCCCCGTTCGGCGATGCCATGCTCGTCCGCGCGTGCGTCGCAGCGGCGCGCGTCGGGCTCCCGGTCTGGAGCGCCGCGGAGAAGGAGCGGCCGGAGCTCTTCGAGGACGTCGTCGCCGGCTTCGAACGAGAGGGCGGCGCTCCGCCTGCCGAGATCCTCGCGGCGGTGGAGGCGTGGCTGCGGGAGCCGAGCACGAAGAAGCGGAAGGCCGCGATCGCGACGCTCGATCCGACCGCCCAGCTCCGTTACTCGGACGAGGACCTCGGCGATCTCTCCGCGATGCGCTGGGTCCATGCGCTCGAGGCCGCGCGCTGCGCGGCGTACGCGCTCGAAGAGAGCACGCCGGCAGAGGAGGCGCCGCTCGCCGCCGTGTGCGCCCTCGAGGCGATCCGCGCCGACGCGAGCACGATCGCCGACGCCGAGCTCGCGCGCGTCTGCGAGGCGATCCGCGCCGAGCTCGCCGCTCAGCCGTGACGGACGAGGTCGTCGAGGATCGCGTCGGACTGCTTCTTCGCCCAGGCGGCGAAGTCCTTCATGAACTCGGCGACCTGCTGGAAGCGGCGGACGACGGTCTCGCGATCGCTCATCGCCACCGCGCGTGCGAAGTGCGCGGCCTCCTGCTCGAAGACGTGCGAGAGGCGCGGCGCGTCCGGGTTCACCGTGAGGATGTCGGCGTACAGCTCGGCGCGCTGCGAGAACATGCGGCCGATCATCGCGAGCTCGGTCCGGTAGATCGGGCTCGCGAAGGCGAGGCTCCGTCCGAGGTCCGCCTTGAGGCGCTCGAGGACCGAGCCGAGCACCATCGTCTTCTCGTGCACCAGCACCTGGATGAGCGCCATCTGCGCGTCGTGCTCCTCGGCGGTGGCCTCGATCGTCTCGGCGCCGAACGTCTCGAACAGCTTCTTCACGCGCGCGAACGACGCGTCGCCGCGCCCCTTGCACAGCACCACCTTCTGCCGGTCGAAGTCGACGCCGTGCGGGCCGAACATCGGGTGGGTGCCGACGACGTCGACGCCCTCGGGCGCGTGCTCGAGCATCGCGTCGAGCGGCTGCTTCTTGATCGACGTGATGTCGATGAGGCACGCGCCGGGCTTCACGTGCGGGGCGATCTTCCGGATCACGTCGACGGTCGCGGCGATCGGCACCGCGACGACGACGACGTCGTTGCGTGACGCGACCTCCTCCGCGGTGGCGCCGCCCTCGAGGCCCATCGTCTCGACCTGGTAGCCGCCGCTCGCGAAGACGCGCGCGAGGAACGCGCCCATGCCCTGCGTGCCGCCGATGACGCCGATGGTGAAGTGCTCCACCTTCTGCTGGAGGAAGCGCCGCTGCTCGAGGCGCGACGCGGCGAAGAGGACGCCGTAGATGTCGCGCACGATGTCGTCGGTGAGCCCCGCGTCACGGCCCTTCGCGACGAGGTCGTCGAGATGGGCGCCCTCGCGGAGACGATCGAACGACGGCAGGCTCTTGCTCGCCTTCACCTTCGCGACCTCGCGGATGAGCCGCATGCGCTCGGCGAGCTTCGCGACGATCTCCTGGTCGGTGCGCGCGAGGTCGTCGCGCAGCGTGGCGAGCACCGGATCGGGCGGGAAAGACGAAGCGGACATCGCGCCCTACTGTACGCGAAGCGCCGCGCATTTCACGGCCGGCGCGCGTGACCTATGCTTGCCGTCATGGCCCAGGGTGGACCTCCGAACACGGCCGCGGTCTGCATGAACTGCGGCGCTCCGGACGACGGCGAGCTCGTCACCTGCCGCTACTGCCGGCATGCCGTCTCGGCGGAGGCCCAGCGCGCGGCCGTCCCGTGCCCCAACCCGAGCTGCCGCATGCTCTGCCGCTGGGGGAAGCAGAAGTGTGGCGCGTGTCAGGCGTGGCTGGTCGTGAGCTGCGTGTTCTGCGGCGCGCTCTCTCCGCACAGCATCTCGAGCTGCATGGCCTGCAACGAGGCGTTCGCCGGCGCCGCGCAGCGCAAGGCCGCGATCGAGCAGCAGCGCATGCACCAGCAGCAGATGCAGGCCGCCTCCGTCTGGGGCAACGTCGCCGCGGCGTTCGCCGGAGCCGCGATCGGCTCGGCGATCTCGCACTCGCACGAGTCCTCTTCGTCCGACGATTTCGACTTCTCCGACGCGTCGGACGGCTTCGACTTCGGCGGCTTCGACGAGTAGCGCGTGACCGCGCTCGACATCCGGCTCTTCCGCACCATCCACGAGGCCCTGGGCGGTGGATGGATCGCGCTGATGGCCGCGCTCACCGTGGTGGGCGGCGGATGGGGCGCGCTCTCGATCCTCCCGTTCTTCGCGCCCTCGCGCACGCGCCGCTTCGCGCTCGCGTTCGTCGCGACGATCGGCGTCAACACCGTCGTCGTCTATGCGCTCAAGGCGATCATCGCGCGGCCGCGGCCGTGGATGGTGATGCCCGACGTGCACCCGCTCGTGTTCCCCGGGCCGACCGACTTCTCGTTCCCGAGCGGGCACGCGGCGGGGAGCTTCTGCTACGCGACGTTCGTGAGCGTCGTGCTCCTGCGCACCCGGTCGGGCGCGGCGCGGTGGATCGTGTCGAGCATCCTCCTCGCCCTCGCCACCGGGGTCGCGCTCTCGCGCATCGCGCTTGGCGTGCACTTCCCCGGCGACGTCGCCGCGGGCGCGATCATCGGCGCCACCATGGGCACGCTCGGCGCCGAGGTCTTCGTCAGGCGGCGACGGGCACGCCTCGCCGATCGGCCAGCTCCCGGAGACGCGCCGGCCGATCCGTCTGGATCGCGCTGACGCCGCGGTCGAGCAGCTCGTTCATCTCGTCGGCGTCGTTGATGGTGAACGCGCAGCGGAGCACGTCCTCGAGCCGATCGAGGATGCGCTTCTGCCGGGCGAACGGCAGGAGCGCCTGTCCCGGCCGCGGCTTCTGCGCGCAGCCCCACTCGACGCCGAGCCTCCACACCGCGTCGAGGCCGCTCGTCTTGTAGATGTCGAGCGCGACCGGCCAGCGCGTGCCCTGCCGGCGGAGCTCCGAGGCGATCTCCACCTGCGCGCACTCGATGACGAACGAGAACCGCGGCTTGCCCTCGGCGACGAGCCGATCGAGCCGCGCGAGGAACGGCGCGACGAGATCGGTGCGCTCGGCCGGAAGCTTGAGGTCGAGGAACACGAGTCCGAGGCGCGGATGCGCGCGCGACCACGTGAAGACGTCTCCGAGCGTGGGGATGAACGCGCCGGGCGCGCCGTCGTACGCGAGCTCCGAGCGCGCCTCGCCGACGGTCATCTCGCAGACGCAGCGCGAGAAGCTGCGGGGCGAGTAGCGCGTCTGGGGCTCGAGCTTCCACTGGCGGAGGCGCGCCTCGACCGCGCCGGGATCGAAGTCGTGCCACACCAGGAGATCGCCGTCGCGCGTGACGCAGACGTCCATCTCGAGCGCGTTCGCCCCCTCGCGCGCGACGGCGCGCTCGAAGGAGGGCAGCGTGTTCTCGACCTCGTCGCAGGGAGACCCTCGGTGTCCGACGACCCAGAACGGAGCAGGGGAGAGAACCATCGAACGGCGGAACGCATTCCCCGTGCCGGCATCCCAGCCGCATGGCCAAAGCCCGGGAAAAGGCTCTGCTTGCCTTTCCGGGCGGAGGCGGTCCAGACTACGCCTCGCCGATGCGGCCCCGGTCCCGCCAGCTCCGTGCGCTCCGCTTGCTGAGCGCCCTCGCCACGTTCGTCGTGGCCTGGCTCGTCGCGCCCCAGGCGGCGTGGGCGGCGTCGCCGGCTCCGGTGTGCGATCCGCGCGGCGCGATCATGTTCGCGCCGCCGCCGCAGATCCAGGACCTCGAGCAGTCGCTCGACGTCGTCGCGCCGTGCGACGGTCGCGCCGCCGATCCGCGCGAGGCCACGCAGGTGACGCGCGGTCACCGCGCGCAGATCGAGCTCTCTTCGTCTCAGGAGCCCGCGACCGCCGACGCCGTCGTCGTGCCCCTCGCCGCTCCGCTCGCGCGCGTCCGCGCGCCCGAGGCCGCCCTTGCGCGTGCGCCGTCCGGCGTGCGCTCCGACGTCGAACGCCCGCCTCGCTCCTGAAGCGCGGCTCGCCCGCGCGTTCGCCGTCTCGAAGGGCTCGCGCGTGCGCATGGAGCATGCTCCTGCGCGCGTGGCGATAGATGTACTTTACATTCGTTAGGAAGAAACCATGGCCAAGGACAAAGACAAGGGTCACGTCGCAGACGTGCGTCCCCCGCACGACGGCGGGATGAGCACGGGCGTCGCGATCATCGGATTCATCCTGTGCTTCCTCGCCGGAGGCGCGGTGATGTGGGGCTACGACAGCCACCGCATGAAGACCGCGGGCATCACCGCGGACTCGAGCAGCGGGGGCGGCCCCGCGTGGTCGGACAAGGACTCGCCGATCCCGGTGACGAGCGAAGACCCGATGTGGGGCAACCGCAACGCGCCGGTCACCATCGTCGAGTTCTCCGACTTCCAGTGCCCGTTCTGCTCGCGCGTCGAGCCGACGATGGACCAGGTGAGGAGCACCTACGGACCGGACAAGGTCCGCATCATCTGGAAGAACCAGCCGCTGCCGTTCCACGACAAGGCGAAGGGCGCCGCGGAGGCCGCGCAGGCGGTGTTCACGCTCAAGGGCAGCGAGGCGTTCTGGAAGTTCCACAAGATGGCCTTCCAGAACCAGAAGGACCTCGGCCCCGAGTCCTACGAGAAGTGGGCAGTGGCGGCGGGCGTCGATGCGGCTGCCTTCAAGAAGGAGCTCGCCTCGAAGAAGGGCCTCAAGAAGGTCGACGAGGATCAGCAGCTCGCGAACAAGGTCGGCGCCAACGGCACGCCCGCGTTCCGCATCAACGGCGCGGAGCTCTCCGGCGCGCAGCCCTTCGACAAGTTCAAGGAGCTGATCGACAAGGAGCTCGGCAAGGCCCAGGCGAAGATCGCCGCGGGTACGCCGAAGGAAAAGATCTACGTGACGATGTCGCAGGAGAACTTCAAGGCTCCGGCGAAGCACGACGAAGAGGAAGAGGGCGAGAAGGAAGACACGAAGACCGTCTGGAAGGTGCCGGTCGGCAACTCGCCGGTGAAGGGCCCGAAGGACGCGATCGTCACGATCGCCGTCTTCTCGGACTTCCAGTGCCCGTACTGCAAGCGCGTCGAGCCGACGCTCAAGGAAGTGCAGGACACCTACAAGGACAAGGTCCGCATCGTGTGGAAGCACGAGCCGCTTCCGTTCCACCCGCGTGCCGAGCCGGCCGCGGAGCTCTCGCTCGAGGCGCGCGCGCAGAAGGGTGACAAGGGCTTCTGGGACGCGCACGACAAGCTGTTCGAGATGCAGCCGAAGCTCGAGGACGCGGATCTCGAGAAGGCCGCCGGCGAGCTCGGCCTCGACGTGAACAAGGTCAAGGCCGCGATCAAGGACCACAAGTACAAGAAGGACATCGACGCCGACATGGAGCTCGGTGACGACGTCCAGGCGAGCGGCACCCCGCACTTCTTCATCAACGGTCGTCGTCTCGTCGGCGCTCAGCCCGCCGACAAGTTCAAGAAGATCATCGACGAGGAGATCAAGAAGTTCGAGGACCAGAAGGGCAAGGTCGCGGCCAAGGATTGGTACGACAGCCTGATGAAGGACGCCAAGGGCGCGCCGGAGCCGGAGAAGAAGCAGGCTCCTGCGGTCCCCGCGGGCAACGCCTTCAAGGGCGGCGCGAACGCGAAGGTCGTCATCCAGCAGTGGAGCGACTTCCAGTGCCCGTTCTGCTCGCGCGTCGAGGGAACGGTCAGCGAGATCAGCAAGAACTACGGCGACAAGGTGAAGATCGTGTGGCGCGACAAGCCCCTCCCGATGCACCCCGATGCGCCGCTCGCGGCGGAGGCCGGTCGCGAGGCCCTCAAGCAGAAGGGCCCGCAGGGCTTCTGGAAGATGCACGAGAAGATGTTCGCGAATCAGCAGAAGCTGAAGCGCGAGAACCTCGAGGAGTACGCGAAGGAGATCGGCCTCGACATGGACAAGTTCAAGGCCGCTCTCGACAACCGCACGCACAAGGCGGCGGTCGACGCGGACGACAAGGCCGGCACGGACATCGGGATCAGCGGCACGCCCGCCTTCCTGATCAACGGCTACTACGTCAGCGGCGCGCAGCCGTACCAGAAGTTCAAGAAGCTGATCGATCGCGCGCTCTCCGAAGCGAAGTGATCTGATCGCATCCTGAACCGATCGAGGGCCCTCTCGCCGCGCAGGCGAGGGGGCCTTCGTGTTTTCGAGGTGCTAAGGTCAGGTGATGGTCGCGCCGGTGCCCAGGCATCGCTACACGCTCGAGGACTACCTCGGCGTGGAGGAGATGAGCGCGGTCAGGCACGAGTACCTGAACGGCGAGATCTTCGCGATGGCCGGCGGGACGCCGGAGCACGCCGCGCTCGCGGCGGCCGTCCTCGTGCTCTTGGGTCGGAAGCTGGAGGGGCCTCCGTGCCGGCCGTACAGCGCGGACCTCCGCATCCGCGTCCTCGAGACGGGGCTCGCCACGTACGCCGACGCTTCGGTGATCTGCGGTGAGCCCACGCGCGATCCAGCGTCGCCGACGCATGTGACGAACCCGACGGTCATCGTGGAGGTGCTGAGCCCGAGCACCGAAGACTACGACCGGGGCGAGAAGCGCGAGCACTACCAGCGGATCGCGTCGCTGCAGCACTACGTGCTGGTCGCGCAGGACCGTCGGCGTGTCGACGTCTTCTCTCGAGCGGCGGACGGCCAGTGGGAGCACCGCACGCATGCAGCCGGTGACGTCGTCGCGCTCGCGACGCCGGAGGTGAGCTTCGCCGTCGATGCGCTGTACGAGGCCGCCGGCCTCGCGGCGCTCCGCTGATCGGTGCGGGCGGCGATTTCGAACAACTTCTGCTCGGGCGCGCCGACGAGCACGCCATGACCGTCTCATCGATCCGAACGCGGGACTTCCAGCACGACGACTCCGCACGCCATGACCAGCACGCCATCGTGAAGGCCTGATCATGACCCGCCAGACCCTCCTCGCGGTCGCTGCCGGAGTCTGGCTCGCACTGTACTTCGTCTTCGGCCTTCCGATCGCGCTCGTGCTCACGCCGCTCGTCGCTCTGTTCGGCTTCCTGCAGTCCGAACGCTACCTGGCATGGCGCCGTCTCCGCGTGCAGCGGGAAGCACTCGCCTTCATCGCGCGGGTCGACGCCGCCGAACCGGACGGAGCGCGCGTGCCGCCGGCGGGCCCGTTCCGTCAGTGAACGAGCTCGAAGCCGATCTCGTGACCCATCTTCAGCTTGTAGCCGAGCTGGATGTTCAGGTAGCCGAGCGACTCGATCCACCGCGCGTTCTCGAGCGGACCGGCGTCGACCGGATCGAAGCCGATGTCGTTCGCCAGCTCGGAGACGACGCGCTTGGCCTCGTCGTCGTTGCCGGCCACGAACGCGGTGAGGCGCTGGTCCTTCACCCGACCGCTGTCCATGTGCTGCGCGAACACGGTGTTGAACGACTTGACCACGCGCGCGTTCGGCAGCTTCCGCTGGAGCTCTTCGGCGCCGCTGCTGGTGAAGCCGAGCGCGAGCTCGCCGTTCGGACCGAGCGCGTTCGTCACGTCGATCACCGGCTTGCCGTCGGCCGCATCGCCGAGCTCCTTCACCGTCGCGTCGATCGCGCCGAACGGCACGGCGAGGATGACCGCCTCGGCCCAGTTCGCCGTGTCATGGACCTGCTTCGCGTCCTTGCCGGTGGCGCGGACCTCGTAGCCCGCGCGCTTCAGCCCGCGCTCGAGCGCGCTGCCGACGTTTCCATGTCCGATGATCGCAACCTTGGGCTTCTGCATGGCTCTGCTCCGTCGATCGATCGAGCGATCGCTGCGAGAGCCCGTGCACCCGCGATGCCAGGACCGCGGCGCGGGCTCAGCGGAGCGCGCACTTGCCGGCGGTGCATTCGAGGATCGGCGGCACGCACGGCGCGCACGCCACGTCGCCCTGCGGGGGGCAGTCTGCTCCGGCTTTCGTGCTCGCGTACTTCTCGGCGTCCTTCTTCGCGATCGCGGCGTTCTCGCAGGGGCACGGCTTGCAGATCGGGCCTTCGAACACCGCCGCGCAGTCGGCGGCCGTCGTGCACGACTGGTCGAAGTCGCTCGCGCGGATCTGCGCGTTCGTCCCGCCCGATCCCGAGGAGCTCGAGGAGCTCGAGGCATCCGCGCCTGCGTCGCCGGTGCCGGGCAAGTTGCCTGGGCCTCCGGTGCATGCGGCGAGCAGCAGCGCGATCATCGGGGCGGCGGCGGCAGCGAGGCGAGCGAGGGACATCTCCCCCTCATCGTACACGCCCGGACCGCGTGACGCGCTCACGGAGGCGCGGTAGGACGGATGCGTGCACCGACGTCTTCCGGTCCTCCTCGTCGTCCTCCTCGCGCTCGTCGCGTCCGTCGCTTGCGGGAAGGCTCCTCCCCCGGCCGCGCCGCACGGGCCCGACCCGCTCGTCGTCGGCAAGGGCAACGCCCCTCCGCCCGTCGCCGCCGCGCCCGCGGCCGCGCCGGAGGACGATCTGCCGATCCCGATCGTCGCGGGCGATGCGATCCGTGGCAGTCGCGAGGCCTACGTCACGATCGTCGTGTTCTCCGACTTCCAGTGCCCGTTCTGCGGACGCCTCGTCGGGACGCTCGATCGCCTGGCCGAGGAGCACGGCCCGTCCGGGGTGCGGATCGTCTTCAAGAACAACCCGCTGTCGTTCCATCAGCACGCGCGCGTCGCGGCCGAGGTCGGGCAGGGCGTCCTCGCGACGGCGGGGCAGGAGGCGTTCTGGCGGTTCCACGACATCGCGTTCCGCAGCCAGCGCACGATGAGCCGCGAGGAGATCCTCCACTGGGCGGGGCAGGCGGGCGCGGACGAGCGCGAGATCGCGACGGGCCTCGATCAGAAGCGCTGGGCGGCGAAGATCGATCAGGACGTCGCGCTCGCGAAGACCATCGGCGCGAACGCCACGCCGATGTCGTACGTCAACGGGCGGCTCCTGAGCGGCGCGCAGCCCTACGAGAAGTTCGCGGAGGTGGTGAACGTCGAGCTCGAGAAGGCGAAGTCGCTCGCCGAGCGCGGCGTCACGAAGGACAAGCTGTACGCGCGCCTCCTCACGGTGAACTTCAACGAGAAGGGCGAGGACGACGACGACGACGGCGCGTCCGCGGCGGCCGCCGCGAAGGCGCAGGCGGACGCGAAGATCGTGTGGAAGGTGCCGGTCGCCGGCGCCCCGGTGCGGGGCAACGCGAACGCGCTCGTCACGCTCGTCCTCTTCTCCGACTTCCAGTGCCCGTTCTGCAAGCGCGTGGAGCCGACGATCGAGCAGCTGCGCAGCACCTACGGCGACAAGCTGCGCGTGGTGTGGAAGGACCAGCCGCTCCCGTTCCACCCGCGCGCCGAGCCCGCGGCCGAGCGCGCCCGCGCGGCGCGCGCCCAGAAGGGCGACGCCGGGTTCTGGGCGATGCACGACGCGCTGTTCGACGCGCAGCCCGCGCTCGAGGACGCGGATCTCGAGCGCCTGGCGAAGAAGGTCGGCCTCGACGTGCAGAAGGCGATGGCGCAGGTCAAGGCGAAGACGTACCAGCACGCGATCGAGATCGATCAGGCGCTCGCCGACGACGTGGGCGCGAGCGGGACGCCCACCGCGTTCGTCAACGGCCGCAGGCTGAGCGGCGCGCAGCCGGTCGACAAGTTCAAGACGTTGATCGACGAGGAGCTCGCGCGCGCCGAGGCGCTGGTGAAGAGCGGCACGGCGAAGACCGCGCTCTACGAGGCGCTGATCAAGGACGGCAAGGGCGCGCCCGAGCCCGAGCGCCGCTCGATCGGCGCCCCGCCGGCGAGCGCCCCGTTCCGTGGCGCCGCGAACGCGAAGGTCGTCATCCAGCAGGTGGGCGACTTCCAGTGTCCCTTCTGCGCGCGCGTCGAGCCCACGCTCGCCGAGCTGCTCAAGGCGTACCCCGGCAAGATCAAGATCGTGTGGCGCGACAAGCCGCTGCCGATGCACGCCGACGCGCAGCTCGCCGCCGAGGCCGCGCGCGAGGCGTACGCGCAGAAGGGCAACGCGGGCTGGGTGAAGATGCACGACCTGCTCTTCGCCAACCCGCAGGCGCTCAAGCGCTCGGACCTCGACGGCTACGCGGCGAAGATCGGCCTCGACGGCGGGATGTTCGCGCGCGCGCTCGACAACCACACGCACAAGGCGGCGATCGACGCGGACGACAAGGCGGTGACCGACGCGGGCGCCTCGGGGACGCCGGCGTTCTTCATCGGGCCGTTCTTCCTCTCGGGCGCGCAGCCGGTCGCGAAGTTCCGGCGCCTCGTCGATCGTGCGCTCGCCGAGCCGGCTCCGGTGGCGGGCGGCCCGGCGAAGACGCTCGCCGGCGGCCTCGTGGTGAAGGACGTCACCGTCGGCGGCGGGCCGGAGGTGAAGGCCGGCGACAAGATCACCGTCCACTACGTGGGCACGCTCGACAACGGCCAGGAGTTCGACAGCTCGCGCAAGCGGGGCACGCCCTTCGTCTTCACCATCGGCAAGGGCATGGTGATCAAGGGCTGGGAGCAGGGGCTCCTCGGCATGAAGGTCGGCGGCACGCGCAAGCTGACCATCCCGGCCGATCTCGCCTACGGCGATCGCGGCGCGCCCCCGGCCGTCCCGCCGAAGTCCACGCTCCACTTCGACATCGAGCTCCTCTCGATCAACCAGCCATGAAGCCGAACCACCTCGCCGCGTCCCTCGGATTCGCTGCCGTCGTCCTGCTCGCGCCTTCGACGGCGTCCGCCGTCGAGAAGCAGCATCATCTCGGGCTCGGCGGCGGGCCGTCGTTCCTGGTGATCGACGACAAGTCGACGGTGTCGATCGGCGGCGGGCTCGCGCTCCACTACGCCTACGGGCTCAACGACACCTTCAACCTCATGGTCGAGGGCAGCTCGTCGATCGTCGCGGCGAACCAGGACCAGGACACGCCCGATACGCCGCGCACGCGTCCGGGAGGCGTCGACCACGGCGCGTTCGGCGTCGGCTACGTGATCGACGTCCTTCAGTGGATCCCCTACGTCTGCGCGCTCGGCGGCGTCTACCGGCTGCATGGCGGCACGCTCGATCACGATCTCTTCCTGCCCGGCGTCTCCGTCGGCGCCGGCCTCGACTACCAGCTGTCGCGCAGCTTCGCGATCGGCGTCGCCGGGCGCGAGCACTTCATGCTGAGCAAGCTCGGGACGTATCCCTCGTACACGACCGTGCTCTTGCGCGGTGAGTACATGTGGGGCTGGTGAGCCGATCCGCCGGCGATCCGTGAGCCGGGAAGGCGCCACCCGACGGGGCGCCCGGCGCGCGCTCGACCCCGAAGAAATCGCGGAAATCCGCGCGTGAGCCTGCGTGCACGTGGCTTGCTCGGCAACGGGGCATGAAGAGCCGCATCCTCGACGTCTCGCACGATCCCTCGGTCCGTACGCGCGCCGGAGTCCCCGATGCGGCGCTCGCCGAGGCCGGCGCGCTGGGCTTCTCGATCCTCGGCTACACGGCGTCGGTCACCGCGCTCGGTCTCCCGGGCGCGCGCGAGTCCACGTTCGTCGACATGGTGCTGGGCGCCGGCGATCCGCGCATGGTCCTCGCGCTCTCGTGGGCCGAGTTCCTCGGCTGCGCCGCCTACACGATGCTCGGCGACGGGACGATCCTCATCACGGAGATGGCCCCGCCGCCCGCGTATCGCTGGGCGCGCTGGGGCGTGCACTTTCCCGAAAGGAGCGGGGTGCATCACGAGCTCGTCGAGAGCACGCGCATCGCCGACGTCGTCGCGCATCACGAAGCGCGCCTCGGCGCGTGCAGCGTCGCGCCCGTCCTCCCGCACGACGTGCGCACGCAGATGGCGATCCGGATCCGCTCGCGCGAGGTCTCCGATCGGCGCATGGGGCGTCAGGTGGCGATCGCGCTCGCGATGTCCTTCGCGGCGATGGCGCTCGTCGCCGTCGCGGGCGGCGTCCTGGCGAAGAGGTTCCCGGACGCTGCGGTGCCGATCGGCCTCACGGCGCTGTCGGCCGCGCTCGCGATCTGGCTCCCTGCGCTGATGGGATCGCTCAGGTACGTGGCGCCGTTCCTCGCACGCATCGGGAGCACGCCGCCGCGTCGATCGGCGGG
>JBDHVD010000168.1:0-15622 GCA_039809525.1 Labilithrix sp.
GTCGACGACGAACCCGACGAAGCGGTCGCGCTCGCGGCGGACGCGGTCCATCACCGCGGCGCCGTCGACGCGGATCTCGGCGTGGACGCCGAACGGTCCCGCGGTGCGCGCGTGATGGGCGGCCTCCGCCGCCGCGATGAGCAGCTTCGAGGGCATGCAGCCGACGCGGGCACAGGTGGTGCCGCCCGGGCCCGCCTCGACCAGGAGCGTGCGCGCGCCTCGGGTCGAGGCCGCACGGTAGGCCGCGAGACCCGCCGTCCCCGCCCCGATCACCACGACGTCTGCCGTCTTCGTCATGCACCTGAACCTAGGGCCGCGACCGTGATTGGTAAAAGACGAAGAATCGATGACTGTGATAGACACGGACAATCATGGCCGTCGCCCCGCAGGACCTCTCGATCCGGCAGCTCCAGTACGTCGTCGCCGTCGCGGACGAGCTCGGCTTCCACCGCGCGGCCGCGCGGGTGCACGTCTCGCAGCCGACCCTGAGCGCGCAGATCCAGCAGATCGAGCAGGTGCTCGGCGTCACCCTCTTCGAGCGCGACCGCAGGCGCGTCCTCGTCACCGACGTGGGCGCCGCGATCGTCGCGCGCGCGCGCAAGGTCCTGCTCGCCGTGGACGAGCTCATCGCGACGGCCGATCAGAGCAAGGACCGCTTCGCGGCGACGCTCCGCATCGGGGTCATCCCCACGATCGCCCCCTACTTGTTGCCCGAGATCACGCCCGTGGTGACCGCGAAGTACCCGAAGCTCAAGCTCGTCTTCCGCGAGGAGAAGACCGACGACGTCATGCACGAACTGCGTGAAGGCAAGCTCGACGCCGGCCTCGTCGCGGTGATCCCCGAGCTCGGCGACGTCGCCATGGAAGAGGTTGCGGCCGATCCGTTCGTCGTCGCGCTGCCGAAGGACCATCCGCTGGCGAAGAAGAAGGCGGTGAAGCTCGACGATCTCGCGAGCGAGCCCGTGCTCCTCCTCGACGACGGGCACTGCCTGCGCAGCCAGGCCCTCGAGCTGTGCTCGAAGGTCGGCGCGCGCGAGGCCGATCTGCGCGCGACGTCGCTCGCGACGCTCGTGCAGATGGTCTCGCTCGGCAGCGGGGTGACGCTCTTGCCGAAGCTCGCGGTGGACGTCGAGAACCGGCGCGCGCAGCTCGAGATCCGCCCCGTCGCCGGGCAGGCGCCCTCCCGGTCGCTGGCCCTCGTGTGGCGGCGCGGCTCACCGATGGAGGACGTGCTCCGCGCGGTGGCCGCGGTGTCGAAGCGCGCGGCGGCCAAGCGCGACGTGCGCTAACGTCGTCGCCGTGACGAACCGCAAGCCGACCGCCTACTGGGATTACATCAAGGTCGAGGATCTCCTCTCCCTGCAGGGCGGCCTCGAGCCGACGGATGCAGGCCTGTCGAACGACGAGGTCCTCTTCATCACCGTGCACCAGATCGACGAGCTCTGGTTCAAGCTGATCCTGCGCGAGCTCATCTCGGTGCGCGACCTGTTCGCGAACGCGCCGGTGCCGGAGCAGGCGCTCGCCTCCGCGGCGCGCGGCATCCGCCGGATGACCACCCTGGTGAAGCACGTCGCCGCGCACTTCGAGGTCATGGAGACGATGACCACGCGCGACTACCTCGCGTTCCGCGACAAGCTGAGCCCCGCGAGCGGCTTCCAGTCCGGGCAGCTGCGCGAGATCGAGATCCTGCTCGGCCTCCGCGACGAGCACCGCATCCCGCTCGGCCACGAGCACAGCTACATGAAGGCGCTGCTCGCGGCCGACGGCTCCCCCTCGAGCGCGTACAAGCGGGTCGAGCGGCGGCTCACGGATCGTCCGACGGTGCTCGAGGCGATCGAGGACTGGCTCTACCGCACGCCGATCCAGGGCTCGACGCCCGCGAAGCACGACGACCCGGCGCGCGTGAAGGCGTTCATCGACGCGTACTGCGCGGCGCACTCCCGCGCTTCGGACGAGGCGCTCGCGCTCGCGCGGCACGAGGGGCTCACCGAGACGGACCTCGCGCGGATCGAGAAGCGCTACGCGTCGGAGAAGGAGTCGGCGCGCGCGTTCCTCGAGGGACGCGACGTGGCGGAGGAGCTGCGCCCGCACGTCTCGCGCATCCGCGCGGCGACGGTCTTCATCGAGAGCTACCGCGAGCTCCCCCTGCTCGCCTGGCCGCGCGTCATCCTCGACGAGCTCGTCGCGTTCGAGCAGGCGTTCGTGATCTTCCGCCAGCGCCACGCGCGCATGGTCGAGCGCGTGATCGGCCGCCGGACCGGCACCGGCGGATCGTCCGGCGTCGACTATCTCGATCAGACCGCGCTCCGCTACCGCATCTTCACGGACATCTGGAGCGTCCGGACGATCCTCGTGCGGCAGGTGCTCCTGCCGCCGCTCGAGAACGCGGAGGTGTACGGCTTCACCGCCGCGTCGTCGATCCCGCCGCCTCCGTGATCCGTCGACGCGTTGACGTCGGCCGGGCGCGTCCCAACCTGCTGAGCGATCCCGGAGGGTGGGGCCATGATGAGGAACGGCGTCGACGTCGGCAGGCTCGAGTCCATGGTCGAGTCGGTGAAGAGCGACCCGAAGCTCGCCGCGCTGAAGTTCAGCGTGCACTCCGAGTGGAAGGGCGGGCTCCGCGCCCAGCACGCGGGCGGGCAGTACACCGTCGGCACGACCACCACGCGTCACAAGCAGGCGCGCGCGATCATGACCGACGAGCCGACCGAGATCCTCGGCACCGACTCCGGCGTGAGCCCATCGGAGATGGCGCTCGCGGCGCTCGCCTCGTGCCTGATGGTCGGCTACGCGGCGAACGCGGCGGCGATGGGGATCGATCTCCAGTCCGTCACCCTCGATCTGACGGCGGACGGCGACCTCCAGGGCTTCATGAACATCGGCACCGTGCGGCCGGGCCTCAGCCGCATCTCCGTCCGCGCTCAGGTGCGAGCGAACGCGCCGCCGGAGAAGATCCGCGAGCTCCACGACTACGTGAACGCCCACTCGCCGATCTGGGACACGCTAGCCAATCCCGTGCGCATCGAGTCGACGCTCGCGAACGAGCCGTCCTGACGGACCGAGCAGCGACTTCGCCCAGTCGTCGAGATCGATCTGCGGTGCGTCCTTGCGCGCGGTGGTGACCTTCTTCCACCAGTCCGGGTTCCGCACCGGCGGCGGCTCGCCGTCCTCGAAGTGCTCGCACGAGCACTGGTACGTCTCCTCCCCGCAGAAGGTGCACGGGGGGATGACGCCCTTGAAGTACCAGTCCCAGAAGGCTCGGAGATCGGTGCCGAGCAGGTACGCGTTCTCGCGGAGGAAGTACTCGTACTCCGCCTTGCGAAAGTAGAAGGCGCCCATCGTGAGGTGGTCGAGCACGTTCGCCGGGCCGCCGGAGACCTGGTTGTACGGCGACGTTGCCTTGAGGAAGACCTTCAGGATCACCGGGCGGAACGACGGGTTCTGCTGCAGGTGCCGCGCGACGACGTCCTGGTAGAAGCGGAAGTGGCGGCACTCGTCCTTGGCGAACTGCGCGAGCATCTTCCCGAGGAACGGATCCTTCACCTGCTTCGCGAACGAGCGGTAGACGAGGAAGCCGAGCAGCTCCTGGTACATGTTGCACGCGGCGACCTCCATCGGATCGTCGGCGTAGGCGAGCACCTCGGTCTCGGCGACCTCGAGCCCGCGCTCGGCGGGCCACGGCTCACCCATCTGGCGCAGGTACATGTGATAGCCGAGGAAGTGATTCAGCTCCTCGACGAACCACGTCCCGAAGAACGCCGCGAGCTCGGGGTTCGTGCGGAACGAGCGGAGGAATCCGTCGGCGACCGCCGAGCCGCTCGTCTCGCCGAGCGCGACGGTGTGCATCATCTGGCGCTGGCGCGCGTTCAGCAGATCGGGGCGCGCCTGATCGAAGTCCCAGTCCTCGATGAAGTACTGGAGCTTTCGCGAGAGCGCGCGATAGGGGAAGTAGAGGTTCGTCGGGAAGGTCTCGCCGAGCAGCTTCTGGCTCGGCGCGTACGTGCCGCGGAGCAGCGTCTTCGCGACCGCGAGGTAGATCGGGTCCATCACGACCTTCGCGCGCGACTGGTTCATCGCGTACGCCCACATCGCCGATCGCCGGAACGCCTTCTCCAGCAGCGCCTTCGCGTCTTCGAGCATGGCGGGGCCTATACGATCGCGATCGCGGTCCGTCACGAGCCGATCACGTTCGGGAGGACGGTTGCGCAACTTGCGCAGTCGCGTGCGCGCGCCGCGGTCGCCGCGGTCGCCGCGGTCGCCGCGGTCGCTACGGTCGCCGCGGGCGCCGCGGTCGCTACGGGCGCGGCGATGGGCCGCCCCGGAGCGGGCGGGGCGGCGGTTCGATCCGACCCCCTCGCTTGCGCGCAGAAGCGAGGACACGCGATCGTCGAGAAGTCGCGCACTTGCTCGCCCTCGCTTCTCTGCAGAATCCAACCTCGCTTCTCTGCAGAAGCGAGCGAGGGCTTCTCTCGTCGGCTTCTCTGCAGAAGCGAGCGTCGGCTTCCAGCGTGGGGTTCTCTGCAGAAGCGAGCGGAGGAGCAAGTGCCGGGTGGATCCGTTTCCGGCCGGCGACGTGGATCAGTTTCCGAACGGCCGAAGCACAGCTGCTTCTCTGCAGAAGCGAGCGAGGGCTTGTCTCGTCGGCTTCTCTGCAGAAGCGAGCGAGGGCTTGTCTCGTCGGCTTCTCTGCAGAAGCGAGCGTCGGCTTGTCTCGTCGGCTTCTCTGCAGAAGCGAGCGAGGGCTTCTCTCGTCGGCTTCTCTGCAGAAGCGAGCGAGGGCTTCTCTCGTCGGCTTCTCTGCAGAAGCGAGCGTCGGCTTGTCTCGTCGGCTTCTCTGCAGAAGCCAGCGTCGTCGGCCTCTCCGCAGAAGCCAGCGTTGGCCTTCTGCGAGAAGCGAGCGTCCAGCTGCTTCTCTGCAGAAGCGAGCGAGGGCTTCCAGCGTGGGCTTCTCTGCAGAAGCGAGCGTCGTCGGCCTCTCTGCAGAAGCCAGCGTCGGCCTCTCTGCGAAAAGCGAGCGTCCAGCTGCTTCTCTGCAGAAGCGAGCTTCGGCTTCTCTGCTGAGGGCTGCGGGCACGCTTTCGTGCAAAAGCGTCCTTGGTTTGCGCGGTCAATCCAGGACCCGCCCGCCGCGTGATTTCAGCACCTTGCGCACGCACGCTTGACCGCTGAAACGAGGGGCACGCGGCGACGCACCCCCCCGGCGCGGCTCGGCTCGGCGCGGCTCGGCGCGGCTCGGCGCGGCGATCAGCCGCTCGCCGACCGCACGCGCGAGGCGAGCGCGGCGGCGTCGAGCTCTTGCTCGTCGTCGTCGTTTTCGAGCCGGCCGTGGAGCAGCTCGACGGCGCCGTCGGCGCACCGGACCACCGCGATGCCGTCGTCGCGCACGGCGGCCTCGCCCGGGGCGAGCGCCCGCGGGAACGACGTCGTCGGGCGCACCCGCGTGAGCACCACGGTCTCCTCGCCGATCGAGGTGAACGCGCCCGGCCACGGAGAGGCGGCGCGGACGCGGCGCGCGATGCGCTCGGCGGGGAGCGACCAGCGGAGCTCGAGCTCCTCGTCGCTCGGTTGAGGCGCGGGTGTGGCGAGGGACTCGTCCTGCGGCTTCGGGGGCGGAAGGGCACGCACGACCTCGCGGAGGAGCGCGAGCGACGGCCGATCGAGCTTCTTCGCGAGTGTCCACGCGTTCCAGGCGGGATCGATGCGGAGGGCCTTCTGCGCGAGGATCGCGCCGGTGTCGTAGTCGTCCTCGAGGACGTGCGCGGTGACGCCGGTGATCGCGTCGCCGGCGTCGATCGCCCAGAAGTACGGATCGGGGCCGCGATGCCGCGGCAGGAGCGACGGATGGACGCCGATCGCGCCGAGCGGCGCGGCGGAGCGGACCGATCGCGGGACGTTCTTCGTCCAGAACCAGCTCACCACGAGGTCGGGCTTCTTCGCGCGGATGACGTCCGCCGAGCGCGCGAGGTCGGGGACGATCGCGACGTTCTCGCGCCCGATCCGGCGGACGAGACGCCGCGTGCCGATCGCGCCGCGGCGGCAGATGCCCGCCCACACGATCTCGTGGCCGTCGCGCGCGAGGAGGAGCGCCGCGAGCGGGAGCCCGACGAACGCGATGCGGGCGCGCGACATGGCGCGACCGTCAGGAGTTGGCGTTCGGCGTCGTCGAGGCGGCGTGCGTCGTCAGCGGCGTGTGCGAGACGAGCGACGCGGGCTCCTCGCCGAGCTGCTTGAGGAGGGCCTGGCGCGCGGCATGCTCGACGAGCGACCAGAGCTGCGCGCGATCGGTGGCGCGGCCGAGGAAGCCGATCGGGATGCGGAAGCCGCCCTTGTCGCGGCGCCCGCCGCCGTAGGCCTTGCCGCGCTCGTCGTGGCCGAACGCCTGCTCGAGCCACACCGCCGGATCGACCGACGGCGAGTGCGTGCGGAGCGATCCCTCGATGAAGCGATCGCCGACGATGCCGAAGACGACGACGGTGTCGATGTCCTCGCGGCGGATGAGGAAGTCGGCGGCCTGGGCGATGGTGTCGCGCTCGGACTCGGCGACGAACCCGACGCCGGCCATCGCGAAGTTGCGGCGCACCACGAGCGCCGCGAGCGACCGGGCGATGACGTCCATCGCGCTCGGCGCGATGAGGCGGCGCGAGAGGTCCTGGAGCAGATCGCGATCGCAGATGTCCGCGAGCTGCGCGGCGGCCCGGAAGTCGGTGGAGCGCGCGAGCGTGAAGTCGTCGGTGTCGGTGGCGAGACCGTGCATGAGCGCGGTCGCGACGCGGCGATCGTCGTCCTGGTCGGGCGAGAGCGGGCAGAGCTCCTGGAGGTACTCGACGAAGATCGTGGCCGTCGCGCCGACGTCGTGCCGGAGATCGACGAAGCGCGCCCGCGGCGGGGCATGGGCGCGGTGGTGATCGACGATGGTGAGGACCTCGATCTGGTCGACGGGGCCGCCGAGATCGGGATCGATGTCGTGCGCATCGACCAGGCCGAGGAAGTCGACCTTCTCCGCATCCGCGAGGTTGCGGAGCTTCTTCATCTCCACGTTGAGGAGCTTCACCAGCGCGCGGTTCTCGCGGTGCGAGAGCTCGTGGCAGTAGGCGATCGTCGTCTTGCCGACGCCGAGCCGCTGCGCGATGTGGGCCTGCGCGAGGGCGGACGCGATCCCATCCGGATCCGGATGACCACGCAGGGCGATGAGCAAGTGCTTGCCCTTCGCCTGCTGGAGCGCTTCTGCGAAACCGCGCGCACGGTCGGTATGCGGCAAGGGCAAACGACGAACCGGCTCGTTCATTTGGGTCGCTCCTAGCCTCGCTCGTGTGCGGACAGAGTCAAGCCCAACGGCACGCGGCCATGGCATGGTCGGTGCAAGGTCGTGCTAGCGTGCCGACGCGATGCGCCGGCCCGATCGTGCGGCGAGAGCGGGGATCGGCGTCGCGCTCGCGGTCGCGATCCCCGGTTTTCCCTGGCTGATCGATGCGGCCCTGCGCGCGTCGACGAGCGCGCTTGGTCGCGACCAGGGCATCTTCCAGTACATCGCGTGGGCTGCACGGGAAGGGGAGAAGCTGTACCGCGACGTGCGCGACGTGAACGGGCCGCTCGTCCCGCTCATCCACGTCGTGCTCCAGGCGCTCGGAGGAGAGGACGCGCATCGCTTCCGCTGCCTCGATCTGCTCGTCACGTCGGCGACCTTCGCGTTCGCGGGCGCATGCGTCCCGTCGCTCGGCAAGCGCGCGGTCGCGCCGATCGAGCGCGCGGCGTGGAGCGCGGCGGCGCTCGTCGCGCTCCTCGCGCAGTACCTCGCGTACGGGTTCTGGGACACCGCGCAGCGCGAAAGCTTCTTCGACTGGTTCCTCGCCGTCGCGACGGGCGCGCTCCTCGTCGCGCAGGCGCGGGAGCGGGCGGACCGGCGAACGCTCGCCTGGCTCGGGCTCGCGGGCGCGTGCTCGATCGCGCCGCTCTTCGGCAAGCCGACGTACGCGCTCTTCACCGCGCTGCACGTCGTCACCCTCGCGGTCGATCGCGGAGCCGCCGCGCGCGGCCGGCGCCTCGTCGCCTTCGCCGCGGGCGCGGCCTTCGCGACGCTCGTGGTCGGGGCGTTCCTCGCGACGCACGGGGACGTGGGCGCGTACCTCCGCATCACGTTCTCCGACGTGCCCGCGATGTACCGCTTCATCTGGCCGCGCACGCCGTGGGCGATCGTGACGATGCCCGGCTACGCGACGAGCTGCGCGCTCGCCGCGATCGCGACGCTCGCGGGCGTCGTGCTCGTGGCGAGCGGCAAGCTGCCGCGACGCGCGCTGGCGATCGCCGGCATCCCCGCGCTGGGGCTCGTGTCGGTGCTCGTGCAGGCGAAGGGCTTTCCGTACCACTTCCACCCGGTGACGTTCGGCATCGGTCTGGCCGGCGTCGCGCTCGTCTTCCTCGCGACGGAGCGCGCGCCGCGCGCGGCCGCCTTCGCCCTCGGCGCGCTGCTCGGCGTGCGTGCGGCCGCGACGGCCCGCGACGCCGGCATCCACGCGCGCACCGAGCACGACGCGGCGTACGTCCGCGTCGACTACTTCCCCCAGGCGCTCGCGAGGACGGCCGCCTACCTCCGGGCGACCACGCGCATCGACGACCGCGTCCAGACGTACGCGATGGACCCGTACGTGCTGTTCCTCGCGCGGCGGAAGAGTGCCACCCCGTACATCTATGCGTACGACCTCGACGCCGACGTCGCCCTGCACGGGAGCTTCGACGAGGACGGACCGCGGCCCACGCCCGAGGAGGCCGCCCGCATCCAGGGCATCCGCGACGCGCACGAGCGCGACCTCGTCGCACGGCTCGAGCGCGATCCTCCCGCCGCCTTCGTGTTCATCGATCGTTCCCCGCTCATGAGCTCGACGGATGCGCTCTCGGATTTCGAATCGCATTGCCCCACGGCTGTCACATTCGTCCTCGAAAAGTACGTAGAAGCGGCCAATTTCGAGGGGATGCGCGTGTGGTCGCGCGCCGATCTGAGGTAGACTCGAGCCAATGCCTTCACCGCCGGACATGGGCGCCGCGCCGCAATCGAGCCCGCAGAGCTCGTCGACGCCCGCGGTGCCGGCGGTCGCTCCGATCGCGACCGTCTCCATGGTGCCGTCGAGCATCCCCGCGGCCCTGCCGCCGTCGGCGTCGATGGTCCCGGCCGCGCCCGAGTCGCCGGACCTCCGCTCGACGACGCTCTACCTGAACCGCGAGCTGTCGTGGATCGAGTTCAACGCGCGCGTCCTCGCCGAGGCGGAGAACGAGAGCGCGCCGCTGCTCGAGCGGCTCAAGTTCCACGCGATCGTCGCGTCGAACCTCGACGAGTTCTTCATGGTCCGCGTCGCGGGCCTCAAGCAGCAGCAGACCGGCGAGGTCGGCGAGCTTCCCGCGGACGGGCTCACCGCGCACGAGCAGCTCGTGAAGATCTCGGCCCGCGTCCACGAGCTCATCTCGCAGCAGATGGCGGCGCTCGTCGGCAACCTCCTCCCGAGGCTCGCGTCCGACGGCACGTTCATGCTCGTGAAGCCGGAGTCGCTGGCGGCGGATGCGCTCGCGGCGCTCGACGAGCGCTTCCACAACGAGGTCTTCCCGATCCTCACCCCGATCGCGATCGACCCGGGCCATCCGTTCCCGCACGTCCGCAACAAGAGCCTCAACCTCGGCGTGATGTTCTCGCGCGAGGGCGAGAGCGAGCCGGGCTTCGGCGTCGTGCAGGTGCCGATGATGCTGCCGCGCCTGCTCGAGGTGTCGGGCGTGAAGGGCCCGAGCGGCCAGCCGGCCAAGCACGCGTTCGTGCTCCTCGAGGACCTCATCGCGCGGCACGTCGGGTTCATCTTCCCGGGCGTGCGCCTGAAGGGCGTCTACGCGTTCCGCGTGACGCGCAACTTCGACCTCGAGATCGACGAGGAAGAGGCGCAGGACCTCCTCCAGGTCATCCAGCAGGAGCTCCGCCGCCGCGAGCGCGGCGCCGCGGTCCGCCTCGAGGTCGCCGGCGAGCCGACGCCGGACTCGCTGGCGAAGCTCGTCCGCGCGCTCAAGCTCGATCTCGAGCGCGACGTCTACCGCACCGCCTTCCTCAACGTCTCCGACCTCATGGGCTGGGTGCCCCGCGAGGAGCGCCGCGATCTCCGCGACGAGCCGTACAACGCGCTCGTCGTCCCGCCGCTGCGCGACGCCGACGACATCTTCGCCGTCGTGCGCGAAGGGGACATCCTCCTCCATCACCCGTACGAGTCGTTCGATCCGGTCGTCGAGCTGATCACCCGCGCGGCGG
This sequence comes from Labilithrix sp., assembly GCA_039809525.1. Classification (GTDB taxonomy): domain Bacteria; phylum Myxococcota_A; class Polyangia; order Polyangiales; family Polyangiaceae; genus Labilithrix. Next base: position 10,277 of record JBDHVD010000168.1, read on the forward strand.
ACGATCCCGACGTGCTCGCGATCAAGCAGACGCTCTACCGCGCGGGCGGCGACTCGCCGATCGTGAAGGCGCTCGCGCGTGCCGCCGAGAGCGGCAAGCAGGTCACCGCGATCGTCGAGCTCAAGGCGCGCTTCGACGAGGAGTCGAACATCGTCTGGGCGCGGACGCTCGAGCAGTCGGGCGTCCACGTCGTCTACGGCCTGCTCGGCCTGAAGACGCACGCGAAGTGCCTGCTCATCATCCGGCGCGAGCGCGGCGGCCTGCGCCGGTACGTGCACCTCGCGACCGGCAACTACAACACGACGACCGCGCGCCACTACACCGACGTCGCGCTCCTCACCGCGCGTCCCGCGATCGGTGCCGACGCCTCGTCGCTGTTCAACCTCCTCACCGGCTACAGCGCACCGGCGAAGTGGAACTCGCTCGTCGTCGCGCCGCTCGGCCTGCACGAGGCCATCCTCGGCCTCATCGCGCGCGAGACCGAGCACGCGCGCCAGGGCCGACCCGCGCGCATCGTCGCGAAGATGAACTCGCTCGTCGACGAGGACGTCATCGAGGCGCTCTATCGCGCGTCGCAGGCCGGCGTGCCCATCTCGCTCATGGTGCGCGGCATCTGCTGTCTCCGCCCCGGCATCGCGGGGGTGAGCGAGAACATCGAGGTGCGCGCGCTCATCGACCGCTACCTCGAGCACGGCCGCATCTTCCACTTCGCGAACGCGGGCAAGGACGAGGTCTACATCTCGAGCGCGGACTGGATGCCGCGCAACTTCCACCGCCGCGTCGAGGTGATGGTGCCGATCGAGGACCCGCTCCTCCGCTCGCGGCTCATCGACATCCTCGGCATCACGTGGTCGGACAACGTGAAGGGCTGGACGCTCGACTCGAGCGGCGCGTACGTGCGCATCCAGCCGCGTCCGGGGGCGCCCCTGATCCGCTCGCAGCAGCGCTTCATCGAGCTCACCCGCGACAAGGTGAAGGTCGCCGACCAGGCCGCGCGCGCGCCGAGCCGCTTCCACATGGCGCCGCTCGCGCAGCGCTCCCCGCTCGAGGGGAAGGTGCCGCGCACGCAGCGGCGCCGCGTCCGCAAGGACGACGGCCGCGACGGCTGAAGCGCCGGCCGGGGGCGCCCGCCCGCCGACCTGTTTCACCAGTTCAATTGAACCAGGTAAACAGCGCCGGCCGGGGGCGCCCGCCCGCCGACCTGTTTCACCCGTTCAATTGAACTAGGTAAACAGCGCCGGCCGGGGGCCACCGCCCCCCGAGGGACGGCCGGTCAGAACGGCGTCGCCGTCGCCCAGTCCTTCTCGAACGTGCCGCGGATCGCGTCGAGGTTCGTCTTCTCCGTCACCACGAGGCCGACCTCGCGGTTCTTCGTGAGCGACGTCCACGACAGGTTGATCGATCCGACGTAGGCGGCGGTCCCGTCGACGGTGATGGCCTTCACGTGGACGTGCGGCGCGTAGCGCGCCTCGATCCCGTTCTGCGCGAGGAAGGCGGCCGCGTCCGCGTTCGCGTCGATCCAGCCCGGATCGGCGAGGATCGCCCGCACCTCGGCGCCGGCCTTCTTGCGCGCGACGAGCGCGTCGCGGACGTCGCGGTCGCCGAGCTGCATCGAGTGCACGAGCACCTCCTTCTTCGCGCTGCCGATGAAGTCGAGCAGGCGCTGCTTCGCGTTCACCGGCGAGACGAGCAGGCGCGTGCACGAGACGTCGGGCGACTTGCGCTCGAAGTCGGCGTCGAAGATCGCGGCGAGCACCTTCAGGTCGGCGGGATCGCCGTCGGTCACCGCGTAGTTCCGCTCCTTCTGCATGTTGCCGATGTAATAGTTGCCGGTCGACACCACCGCCTCGGCGCCGTCGGCGATGATCACCTTCGCGTGCATGTACGTGAACGCGGTGTCGCTCCAGATCACCTCGGCGCCGTCGGCCTGCAGGCGGTCCATGTACTTCTGGTTCACGTCCTTCTGCGCCACGTCGAGGATGACGCGGACCTTCACCCCGGCCTTCGCCTTCGCCTCGATCGCATCGAGGACCGGCCCGAAGCCCATCTGGTAGACCATCACGCGGAGCGACGTCTTCGCCTTGTCGATCGTCGCCACGAACGGAGCGGCGCCGGCGTCGGGCTGCACCGCGACGGCGAGCGGCACGGTGCGCGGCGAGAGCGGCTCGCACGCGGGCGCGGGCTCCGGCGTCGAAGGTCCGGGAGCGGCGGGAGGTGCAGCGCCCGGTTCGTCCGCGGTAACCGGCGGGGCGTCGGTCGCGACGGGCCCGTCGATGGTCGGCGGTGCATCGCCGCAGGCGACGAGCACGAGGGCGAGCGCGGTGGCGAGGAGCGTCTTCATGCGCGGCTGGTGGTGCCACGCAGGCGGTGGCCGCTCCACTCAAAGCCGCTCAAAGCTCGCTCAGCCGGGGAGGATCGGCCGGTTCAAGCGCACGCGGAGGCGGTAGCCGAAGCCCTGGCGCGACTCGATGAGATCGCCGAGCGTCGCGCGCACGAGCGTCCGGCGCACCCGGCGTACGAGCTGCTTGATGTGGTTGTCCTCCGGGCGCGGCGTGTCCCACGGCAAGGAGGCGAGCAGCTCGGTCGAGCGCACGAACCCGCGCACGCGCTCGTCGTGGCCCTCCTCGGCCTGCATCCTCTCGGCGAGGAGGCGCACGAGGGCGTACTGCACCTCGGTGAGCTGCGCGGTCCGTCCGTTCAGCTCGATCACGCCGCCGCCGCCGCCGGTCGGCGCCGCGAGCACGAGATCGACCGAGCGAAGACCGGAGAACGTGTAGCCGCCGGAGTCCGCGTCGCCGTCGCCGTCGTCGTCGTCGTCGTAGACCCGTACGATCTCGACCTCGCTCGGCCTCCGCGACGAGGGCGGCGCAGCAGCGGGGCGCTGGGTGGTCTGGAGGCTCGGGGCGACCGGCGGCTCGCCCGGGGCGGGCGCCACGAAGAAGAAGCCGATGTCGCCGAAGAAGATGGGCGACGGGCACGCGAGCTGCCTCGGCGCCTCGACGACCTCGTCCGCGACGGTGGTGCCGTTGCTGCTCATCAGATCGATGACCCACCACGTGCCGTCGCGCTTCTTCAGGATCTCGGCGTGACGGCGCGAGACGCTCACGTCCGCCACCGCGAGCTGCCGTCCTTCGAGCTGCCGGCCGATCGTCGTGCGCGTGCCGAGCGCGTGCGGACGTCCCCACCGATCGATCAGCGCCGCGTGCGCGGTGGTCACCGCCGAGTGGATCTGCTCGGGCGAAAGGCGACCGACTCCATGGATCGTCGCTGCACAATCCTCACAGAGCCATCCACTCACGGCGGCGGCGTGCCCGCACCCTGCACACGGAGCCATCGATCCCCAAGGTTAGCGCTCAGCGGCGCGCGCCTGCATCCGGAGTGTGGACTATCTTCATTCGCCCCTTCGCCGGGCTCGTCACGGTCGTGCTCGTCGCCTGCTGGGACCGCGCGAGGGTGACGTAGACGGCAAAGCCGATGCACATGATCGCGACGATGGCGGTGATCGTCAGGAGCAGCCCGAGATCGAGCGGCGCGCTCGGCTGCTGCGCGGGCAGCTGCCGCGCCTCCGGCGGGGCGGGGGGAGGCGGCGAGGGCGGCGGCTGCTGCGGCAGCTGAATGGCCGGCAGCGACAGCGAGGTCGCGCTCTGGAGGATCTTCGTGAGGTTCTCGGGCGGCGCGCTCGACGTCGTCCGCGGCCGGGCGGCGGCCGCCTCGATCGCCTCGCGCACCGCGCGGCGCGTGTCCGGGAAGAGCTCCTCCGCGAGCTGGCCGATCGCGCGGCTCCCGCCCTTCGCCGCGTGGGGCTCGAGCGCGTCGCTCATCTCCCGGGCCGTCGCGTAGCGATCGTCCGGATAGAGCGACAGTGCCCTCGCGCAGATGGCGTCGAGCTCGCGGGGCACGTCGGGACGGATCGCACGCGGCGACGGCGGCAGGTCTCCGTCCGCGAGCCGCGTGATGATGGTCATCTGATCGACGTCGTCCCAGTAGGCACGGCCGGTGAGCAGCTGCCAGAGGACGACCCCGGCGGCGAAGACGTCGGCGCGCCGATCGACGTTGCCCTTTCCCGTCGCCTGCTCGGGCGCCATGTACCGGAGCTTGCCCTTCACCGTCCCGAGCTGGGTCATGGCGGCGCGACCGGCCGCCTTCGCGATGCCGAAGTCGACGACCTTCACCTGGCCGTTGTACGTGATGAAGATGTTGTGCGGGCTGACGTCGCGATGAACGACGTTGAGCGGCGTGCCGTCGAAGTCGCGGAGCTCGTGCGCGTAGTGCAGGCCGGCGAGCACGTCGCGCACGATCGTCGCCGACAGCCGGAAGGGGATCGCGCGGTTCGCCTTCCTCGCTCGCGTGACGATGCGATGGAGCGGCTGGCCGTCGAGGTACTCCATCTCGAGGCGATAGTGCTCTCCGTCGAAGCCGACCTCGTGCGTCTGGACGATGTTCGGGTGATTGAGCCGCGCGCTGATGCGCGCCTCGTCGTGGAACATCGCGAGCCCGTCGCCCTCGAGCGCGTCGGGGCGCAGGCGCTTCACGACGACGAGCTTCGAGAAGCCGCCGAACCCGTGGCGCATCGCCAGGAAGACCGTGGCCATGCCGCCACTACCGAGCTCCGCGACGAGATGCGGACGGTCATCCATGCCTTCAACGTTGCCCCCCGGGAGGGTCACCCGGCCATGCCGCGAGGGTGACGGGAGGGGTAACGCCCGCGGATCAGCCCCTGGTCACGAGCTCGACCGGGAGCGCCGGATCGAGGCGGTAACCGTCGCCTTCCGTGAGCAGGATCGCGCCGAGGCCGAGCGAGCGCAGCGTCCAGATCGCGGTGTGAAGCCGCTTGGTTGCCGCATCCGATCGCATCCGCTCGCCCGGCCACCCCGCGGCCACGAGCGCCTCGGCGGCGAGCGGCTCGCCCGGACGGGCGCGGCGGGCGTCGACGAGCGCCCGGAGCACGAGCCGCACGTTCTTGCGCCGCGACAGATCGACCACGCGTCCGTCGGGGAGCACGACGTGGCCGGCGTCCTCCGTCACGCGCAGCGCGAGGCGCTCGCCGGCGAGCGCGAGCGCGCGCCGGACCTCGCTCGAGGGGAGGGCGGCGGCGCCCGGCGCGCCGATCGCGCCGGCGAGGATCGCGAGCGCGACGCCGAGGTTCGGGTTCTCGAACGCGGCCACGCGAAGGCGCGCCTCCGCGAGCGCGTCCGCGCCGTCGATGCCGAGCCGCGCGCACGCGAGCGCGAGGTACGCGGGCGTCAGCGCCTCGAACCCGACCTCGACGTCGGTGCTCGCGGCGAGGGACGCCTCGTAGGCGGCGCGTGCGGTCCGCGCATCGCCGCGCGCCATCGCGAGGTGACC
>JBDHVD010000169.1:0-15470 GCA_039809525.1 Labilithrix sp.
CGCCCCCTCCGGAAACAACCCCGGGAGACGGAAGCGGCTGGTTTTACGAGCCAAAGTGGGATGGTTTTCGCGCGCTCGTCTTCCGCGACGGCGACGAGATCTTCATCCAGTCCCGCGAGCTGAAGCCGCTCAACCGCTACTTTCCCGAGCTCGAGGAGCCGCTCCGCGCGAACTTGCCCGAGAGGGTGGTCCTCGACGGCGAGATCGTCATCGCTACCGACGGCCGCCTCGACTTCGACGCGCTCCTCCTCCGCATCCACCCCGCGAAATCGCGCGCGGCCATGCTCGCGAAGACAACCCCGGCATCGTTCGTCGCCTTCGACTGCCTCGCGCTCGGCGACGACGACCTGCGCTCCGCGCCGCAATCCGCCCGTCGCGCCGCCCTCGAATCCGCGCTCGCCGCCGCCAAACCGCCGGTGCACATAACCCCGGTAACCCGCGACCCCGCCCTGGCGCAGGATTGGTTCGAGCGCTTCGAGGGCGCCGGCCTCGACGGCGTCATCGCGAAGCCCGACTCGCTCACGTACAACCCCGGTAAGCGCGTGATGCTGAAAATCAAGCACGCGCGCACAGCTGATTGCGTCGTCGCCGGGTTCCGCTGGTACAAGGACGCGCCGGGCGAGCTCGTGGGCTCACTCCTGCTCGGGCTCTACGACAGCGCCGGCAAGCTGCATCACGTCGGCATCACCGCGTCATTCACGCGGGAGAAGCGGGCGCAGCTGGCGAAGGAGCTCGAGCCTCTTCGCGAAGGCGCACGTGACGCTCACCCGTGGAAAGAGTGGGCCGAGTGGGAAGGCGACGGTCAGCGCATGCCGGGTGCGACGAGCCGCTGGAACCGTGGCAAGGACCTGTCGTGGGAGCCGCTGCGTATCGAGCGAGCCTGCGAGGTCGCCTACGATCACCTGCAGGGCGATCGCTTCCGGCACGCGACGCAGTTCAAGCGCTGGCGGCCCGACAAGTCACCGAGCGAGTGTCGCTACGACCAGCTCGAGGTGACGCCAGCCTACGAGCTGGCTCAGATCTTCGGATAGCGCCGCGCGCGTTCGGGTAGGGCGCGCACCGCGCTCCCAGCGCACGGAAGCGGTAGGTGCCCGCTGGGAACGTGGTGTTGCGTCGACCGGCCACGAACTGCTGGCGCGCCTCGCGATAAGCGGCGAGAAAGCGGACGAGACATTCGAGCTCGACGCGCCGCCGCTCGGGATTGCTGCACGCCACGCACGGCAGCTTGCCACGCCGAGGTGGCTCGGCGGCCTTCGGGGCCGCGAAGGGCGACACATCGCGAACCGCCTCCGCGCCAAGGACGACGCGCTTCTCATGACGACGCCCGGCACGGAGCGTCGCCTCGCGATTGGAGATCGCTGCTCGCACGCGTGCGGTCCATTCGCCGATCGATTCGCGACCACGCGCGAGCGCAGGGAACGTTGCGCGGAGCGAGGCCTTCACAGGCATCCTGCCGCTTGCCGCGAAGTACTTTTCTGGACGCGCACGCTCGACGTTCGTGGCGTCTTGAAGCTGGGCGTACGAGTTGCTGCCCGGCCAGTCCGCGACGCGATCGACGAGGTCATCGGCGATCGGGTTCGTCAGCGTGTAGACGACCTTCTCGAAAACGTCCTCCGGCGTCGGCAGGTAGATGGCCGAAGCCTCTTCGCTCGACCAGAGGTTCTCACGGCGCTCGCGGTGTGCGTTGACGGCCTTCGCGACCATCTTGTGCAGATGCTCCATGAACTGCGGGAGGTTGCCATCTCGGTCGCGCACGACGGCGTGGTAGTGGTTGCTCATCACCAGCCATGCGATGAGGTCGATGTTGAAGCGCTCCGCCGCCTGCGCGAGGCAGTAGTCGAAGATTCGCGTCGTCTCTTCGTCCGGCCGGAGCAAAAACTGCCGCTGCGTGGTACGTCGCGTGAGAAACCAGATGCGGTCGGGGAGGATCTCGCGCGGCGCCGTCATGCCCGCCCATCGTCCACCCACTCGCACCGGTTGCGCGCTTTCGCCCCCGACAATAACCCCGGTGAGCGCCGTCCGAGCAGACGCCGGCAAAGTGGCCTTGTCGTCATGCGTCCGGGCACATCCCGCGCAGGGGAGGGCGACGAGAACGAGGAACCGCGAATGCCGCAATCCGAGGATTCGCATTCCACGTTGCGGATTGCGCGTCGTCGTTCCGGCGAAGCGCGCAATGGTGCGATAAACGAGCGCTCGCAGCGCGTCAGCCGTATTCGCTCGCGGGATCGTAGTCGGGATCGGGCGGCTCGCTCCTTGGTCGTTCGGAGGGCGGGACGTTCTTCAGGTTGATGCGCACGCGATACCAGGCGGAATGCCGCCCGCGCATCGCGTCGATGAGGACGTCCTCGGGCGCGAGCTGCGAGGCGACGTCGGAATGCCGCTTCTTCCATCGGTCGAGGCCTTCGAGTGCGTCCTTCTTCTTTTTCGCCTTGGCGATGATGATGACGGGCGCGCGCGTCGTCTGGGGCGTGCCTCTGGTTCGCGAGGGCGGCGCGCGGTTCGCCTCGCCCGTCTTTTTCTCGAAGTGCGGCGGCCATGGCGCGTCCTTCAGCCCTTCTTTGTCGTGACGGTCCGCCAGTTCGAGCAGACGATCGAGCGACCCGCTCACGTCGTCGATGTCCGCGTGCGCGTCGCCGTGCTTCGCGAACAACCCCGGTACCGTGGCGAGCGTGAAATCGGCCGGGTTGCAGCCGGCGAGGTCGTACCAGGACAGTGGGAACGAGACGCGCGCGTCGGGCGTCGGGCGCACCGAATAGGCGCTCGCAGTCGTGCGGTCGCGAGCGTTCTGGTTGTAGTCGAGAAAGACGCCATGCCGCTCCTCCTTCCACCACTTGCTGGTCGCGAGGTTCGGTGCGCGTCGCTCGACCTCGCGCGCGAGGGCGAGCGCGGCGCGGCGGACCTGATCGAAAGGCCACTTCTGCTCGATGCGCACCCACACGTGAATCCCGCGCGAGCCGCTCGTCTTCGGCCAGCCGGTGAGGCCCATCTCGTGCAGGACCTCGCGCGTCAGTGCCGCCACGGCGACGATCTGCTTCCACTCGACGCCCGGGACCGGGTCGAGATCGATGCGTAGCTCGTCGGGGTGATCCATGTCCTCGGCGCGGACAGGATGTGGATTGAGGTCCACGCATCCGAGGTTGACCACCCATGCGAGGCCGGCGACGTCGCGCAGCACGATCTCGTCTGCCGAACGGCCGGACGGGAAGGTGAAGGTCGCCGTCTCGAGCCAGCTGGGCCGGTTGTCGGGCGCGCGCTTCTGGAAGAACGGCTCCTCCTCGACGCCGTCGACGTAGCGCTTCAAAAGCATGGGGCGGCCGAAACAACCCCGGAGAGCACCGTCGGCGACGGAGACGTAGTACCGGACGAGGTCGAGCTTCGTGTAGCCGGCCTTGGGGAAGAAGATCTTGTCGACGTTCGTGATGGTGACGTCGCGGCCGGCGAGGCGGAGCACCTCGGAGCGCTTCGCGGGCATGGGCACGTATGTTGCGCGACGTGCGTGCGAACGACAAGGCGACGTTGCGCCGCGAACAACCCCGGTGAGCGGCCGAATAACCCCGGTGAGGGGGGGAGGGGGCTACATGGCTTGGCGGTGGCGGGCGGGGCCGCGGGCGCGGGTGAGGTTGACGGCGGAGTTGACGAGGGCGACGTGCGAGAGCGCCTGGGGAAAATTGCCGAGCATGCGGCGTGTCTCGGGGTCGTACTCCTCGGCGAGGAGGCCGACGTCGTTCGCGAGCGCGAGGAGGCGCTCGAAGTGGGCGCGGGCCTCCTCGTGGCGGCCGAGGAGGACGAGCGTGTCGACGTGCCAGAACGAGCATGCGAGAAACACGCCTTCGCCGCCGGGGAGGCCGTCGAGGCCGCGGGTCGGGAGATAACGTCGGACGAGGCGATCGACGACGAGGTCGCGCTCGATCGCGCGGATGGTGTTGATGATGCGGGGGTCGTCGGCGGGGAGGAAGCCGACCTGGGGCAAGAGGAGGAGGCTCGCGTCCGTCTCCTTGGCGCCGTAGTACTGCACGAAGGTCTTGAGGCGTGGGTCGTAGCCGCGCTCGCAGATCTCGGCGTGGAGCGCGTCGCGGATCGCGCGCCAGCGATCGACCGGTCCGTCGAGGCGCCACTTCTCGATCGACTTCACCGCGCGATCGAACGCGACCCACGCCATGACCTTCGAGTGCACGAAGTGGCGCTTCGGACCGCGTACCTCCCAGATGCCGCTGTCGGGCTCGGCGTAGATCGTCTCGAGGTGCTTCACGAGAGCGCGTTGCAGGTTCCAGCCGGCGTCGTCGACCGCGAGACCCGACGCGTGCGACAGGTGGAGCGTGTCCATGATCTCGCCGTAGACGTCGAGCTGCAGCTGCTCGGCGGCGAGGTTGCCGATGCGGACCGGCCGGCTGCCCTCGTAGCCGTCGAGCCAATCGAGCTCGAGCTCGACGAGGCGCCGTTCGCCGGCGATGCCGTAGAGGATCTGCAGCTGCGAAGGCGATCCGGCGGCCGCGCGGAGCAGCCAGTCGCGCCACGCGCGCGCCTCGTCGGTGTAGCCGGCGGACACCAGCGCGTAGAGCGTGAACGTCGCGTCGCGGAGCCAGCAGAAGCGGTAGTCCCAGTTGCGCACGCCGCCGATCTGCTCGGGGAGCGACGTCGTCGGCGCGGCGACGATCCCGCCCGTCGGCGCGTACGTCAGCGCCTTCAGCGTGAGCAGCGATCGCGTGACGATCTCGGCGTACGGCCCCTCGACCTGACAGCGCATCGCCCACTTCTGCCAGAACGCATCGCATGCCTCGAGCGCGCGCTCGGGATCGACGGGCGTGGGCGGGGTCTCGTGCGAGCGAGACCACCCGAGCACGAACGGGATCCGATCGCCGGGGCGGACCATGAGCTCGCCCACGGTGCGGAAGTTCTCGCCGTGCATCGGGACGGGCGAGGTGAGCCGCACCAGATCGGGGCCGGCGATCGCCTGCACCCCGCCCGGGATGCGCTGCACCCACGGGACGATCCGGCCGTAGCCGAAGCGGAACGCGACCTCCGAGCGGACGCGGACACAGCCGCTCTTGCCGACGACGAGACGGACGACGTCGGGCTCCGGCTCGCTGACGGCCATGAAGTCGATGAGGACGATCGTGCCCTCGTCGGTCTCCATCTCGGTCTCGAGCGTCATCGAGCGCTCGCGATAGCGCCGGGTCACGCGGCGGACCTTCGCGATGGGCGCGATCTTCCAGAAGCCGTTGTCCTGCGTGCCGAGCATCGCGGCGAAGCAGGCGTCCGAATCGAAGCGCGGCAAGCTCAGCCAGTCGATCGATCCGTCGCGACCGACGAGCGCGGCGCTCTGGCAATCTCCGATCAGCGCATAGTCCTCGATCCGGCTGGGCACGGCTGCTCGGGAGCGACGCAAGAAGCGTGCGCCGCCACGGCTGAGCCGTACCGTCAGTCGATCGTCTCGAGCTGATCGAACTCGAACGTGTACGTGGCGGCCTCCTCGTCCCACGTCGCGCGCATGCGCGTCGGGTACGAGGTCGTGGCGCCGCCCGCCGACTGGGGCTTCGCGATGGGCACCTCGAAGGTCTCGTGCTTGTCGAGCTTCGCCTTCGCGATCATCGGCTCGAGGAAGACGATGTTGCCCTTCCAGTAGCCCATGATGAGCGAGGCGCCGAACGCGCCGCCGCCGGTGTCCGCCTTCGGCCACGAGTGATAGCCCATGGCGGTCACGCACAGCTCGGGCGTGCCGTACCCCGCGGGGATCTTGTCGGCGGTCGGCATCGTCTTGTCGGCGCGGCAGTCGATGGCGTCGATCTCGTCGACGCTCCCGCGCAGGAAGTGGAAGTCCCAGTGCGCCTCGCCGTACGGATCGGGGCCGTGCCCCAGCGGGAGCCAGTTCGCGCGCAGATGGTGGAGCATCGTCTGCTCCTTCGCGACGTCGGGCATCTCGAGCACGAGGTCGTCCTGGAACGCGTGGCTCGACGGCGCCGAGTCGAACGCCGCGATCGGGAACACCACGCCGACGCTGACGACCTTCCCTTCGGCGTTCGTCTTCGCGAAGCTCGTCGCCTTCGCGCCGAACAGCTTCCCCGACGTCCCCTCGACGCGCGTCGTGCCGTCGTCCGTGCCGGCATCGCCCTGCGCGCCCGCGCCTCCGTCGGCGAGCGACGGATCGACCTGCTCGACGATCTTGGTCTGCGTGCACGCGACCGCCGCGCACGCGAGCAGGGGGGCGCCGAGGGCGAAGAAAGCTGCCAGGGACTTCATGGGGCGCGCACCGTACCTCAGGGAGGCGCGCTCGCAAGGTGATCTGCGCAACACGCGCGCACGGCCGTGGATCTTCGCGGGATCTGCGCGCTATTTCGCGTCGGCGCAGCAGCGGAAGCCGGTCGAGTAGTCGTGGTAGTCGTGCGCGTGGGCCTGGGTCTTGTAGTTGCAGCCGTCGCCGTTGAGCGACGTGTCGAGGTAGTAGCCGCCGGCGAACGTGCCGCGCGCGGTGGTCGGATCGGTCGCCACCCACTCGTGCAGGTTCCCGACCATGTCCACCACCCCGAAGCCGTTCGCGCATTCGGGATGCTCGCCGGTCCGCGAGAGCGCGCCCTCGACCTGACCGAGCCGCGCGTCGTTCAGCTGCGTCCACACGTTGAAGTCGACGCCCGACGGACGCGTGCTCGTGGTCGCGCGCGCCACCGTCGACTTCTTCTTCGTCTTCCTGTCCTTCGAGCCGCTCTTCTTCGCCGTCGCGCGCGGCTTCGTCGTCGAGGCGACCTTGCCCTTCGTCGTGACGTGCGCGGGACGCGACGACTTCCTCGCGTTGGCCGCGGCGATGATCGGCGACACCGGTGACGCGGCGACGGCCTTCGCGCCGAAGACGGCGACGACCGCGCTCTTGCCCGTGTCGTGGCAGACGCCTGCGCGGCGTGCGTCGCCGTACGGGAACGTCGTCTTCGCCGGGCCCATGCACGCCGTCTTCCACTCGGGATACGAGCAGAGTCGCTTGCCCGACGCCGCGCACGCGTCCTGCGCCTGCACCTCGCTGACGTAGCCCTGCGGATAGACCCCGGGCTCGCTCACGGCGCGGACCGCATGGCCGTCGACGGCGAGGTAATGCGGATAGGCCTTCTCCGTCCCGTCGGGCATGACCTCGACGAGCGACGCCTCGTACTTGTCGATGCAGAAGCGACGCTCGCCGTCGGTGTCGACGAGCACCATGTTGCGCGGGCACGGATCGGCGCTCGCCCCGGCGGCGGGCAGGTCGTCGTCCTCGCCGTCGTCGCTCGCGTCGTCGCTCGTGTCGTCGCCGGGCGCGACGTTCGAGCGTGCCGGCGGATCGACGTCCGGAGCCGACGCCGGCGCGACGCCCTGCACGGCCGGCTTGCGAGGAGCCGTTCCGCACGCGGCGATCACCAGGACGAAGAATGCGAGCGCCCCTTTTCGCATCGCCTCGCCCTTTACCATCACGACCCGGGGGCGGGGTCCACTTTCTTCGGCTTCCGTCCGGCGCTCGACGGTCGGGCGAAATAGGCCGGATCCGCCGGCATCGCGTCGTCGCCGCGGAGGAAGGCGTCGACGTGCTCGAGGGCGTCCGATCCCCAGAACAGCTCCCCGCGGACCTCGATCGTCGGCACCCCGAACACGCCGCGGCTCACGGCGGCCTCGGTGGTCCGTCGCAGGCGCTCCTTCGTCTCGGTCTCGCCGGCCGCGCGCACGATCGCCGCCCCGTCGAGCCCGATCGACGTCGCGACCGCCGCGACCGCCTCGGCCGTGTCGATCGCGCGCCCCTCGATCCACGCGGCGGCGAAGAGCGCATCGATCAACGCGATCGACGGCGCGGCCGTGACGGCGCGCAGCGCGACGAGCGGATTGAACGGATGCGCGGGCGGCAGGACGAGCGGCGGAAGACCGCGCGCGCGTGCCTTCCGGTAGGCGTCCTTGAAGATGTACGCACGCTTTGCCGGCACCTCCGCGGGACCGACGTTGCCGTGCGCATCGAGCAGGCCGGCGAAGAGCACCGGCTCGGGCGTGAGCTCGAGCCCGTGCCGCTCCGCGAGCGCACGTGCGGGCCGCCAGCCGACCCAGGCATAGGGTGAGACGAAATCGAAGACGTAGCGCATCGTCACGTGGCGGTTCTCCACGCGGCATCGGACCGGAGTGCGCCGCGCAGGGCACACACTACACTGGAGCGTCGATGAGGATGTTGCCTGTCGCGCTCGCGGCGATGGTCGCCGTCTCGGGCGGGTGTGGATCGAACGGAAGCGACGCGGCGCACGACGCGCGGGCGGGGGCGCCCGGGGCGTCGAACGACGGGACCGGCGGCGGAGGAGCGACGCCCGTCGGCGCGAGCTCGTCCGGCGATGCGGACGCGGGCGCGCCGGGGGAGCCGGCACCGCCGCCGAAGGTCGACGTGACGACCGAGACCGTGCAGGTCGGAGCGAGCGCGCGCACGTTCGTCCTCGCGACGCCGAAGGGCTACGACCCGGCGAGGACCTATCCGCTCGTCCTCGTGTTCCACGGCGACGGCGGAAACGGCGCGGGCATGCGCGCCGCGTACCGCTTCGACGATCACTCGGCCGCGGATGCGTTCGTCGCCTATCCCGACGGCAAGAACGCGGGCTGGGACCTGTACACGCCGGAGGCGGAGAACGAGGACGATGCGTTCGTCGTGGCCATCGTGCAGGACCTGACCGCGCGCTTCCCGGTCGACGCCTCGCGCGCGTTCGGCATCGGCTACAGCTCGGGCGCGTTCTTCATCGAACAGGTCGCGTGCCGGAAGAGCACGCTCTTCCGCGGCATCGTCCCCAACGCGGGTGGCGCGCCGAACGAGCCGAACGACGCGAACGCCTCCTTCTGGAAGCCGTACTACACGAGGTGCGCGAACCAGAGCGGAGGTGTCGCGGCGATGATCATGCACGGGACGAACGATCCGGTGGTCGAGCCGGAGAGCGGCGACTTCTCCGCGCAGTACTGGGCATACGTGAACGGCTGCGACGATCAGAAGGAGACGCGCACGGCGGCCAGCCCGGCGCCGTGCCTCGCTCACGCCAACTGCCCGGCGGGCAAGCCCGTCCTCTACTGTCCCATCCCGAACATCGGACACGGGTGGTGGGCGGACAGCGCGAAGTCGGCGTGGGCGTTCTTCCAGGGGCTGTGATCCTGGACGACGGTCAGTAGACGACGTCGCGGCTCTGGTTCACTCCCCGATCGGCGGCGCGCGGCACGGCGAGGATCTCCTCGAGCGAGCGGTCCTCGTTGGCGACGCGCGTGACCTCGTAGAGCGAGCGGCGCGCATCGCGGCGATCGACGTTGCCCAGCGTCGCGGCGATCTTCGGACCGGCGGCATCGAGGACGGCGATCGCGCGCGTGGCGGCGAAGGAGCGCTCCCGCCAGGGGGCCGGCTCGCCCGCACGGAGCCGCTCGCGCTCCTCCTCGAGGATCGCGGCGACGCCCTGGCGGATGCGCACGTCGGAGTGATCGAGCAGCGGCAGCACCGCGGCCACGCTCTCCTCGCTCGCGGCCTGGCGGAACATGTGCATCGCCGGTCGGTACTCGCCCGCGCCGATGCGTGCGACGTTCACGTGGGCCGACGCGAGATGCGTGGGGAAGACCGCGTAGAGCGCGGCCGTGAGCGCGAAGGCATCGAGCTGGCGCCGCACGAGCCACGTGAACGTACGGCGCTCGCGGAGCTTCCACGCGACGAGGACGACGCCGGTCGCGACCAGCGTCGTCCCCAGGATGCCGACGATGCGGAGGTCGCTGAGGCCGCTCTTCGCGATGTGGATCGCGATCCGGCGGTAGGTCCCCGCGGCGAGCACCGCGCCCTGCGCGCACCAGACGTAGGCGAGCGTCCGCGCCGATCGCGCGCGGGCGTCGTGGGCGAGCGCCGCGCGGAACATCACGCCGACCACCGCGGTGAGCATCACCAGCGCGACGGTGAGCCAGAACGCGCCCGCGTGCGCGTACTGCTGGGTGCGCATGCCGGCCGGCGGCGATCCCGACCAGAGATAGGCCGCGTCGAGCGCGTTGTACGCGAGGAAGAGCAGGTTCAGCATGACGAGCGCGTTGCGGGAGACGGCGAGCGCGACCGGCGTGGCCTCGCCGATCGCCTCGGCCGCCTCGCCTCCGCGCGCGAGGCGCACGGTCGGCCGGAGAAGCGCGACCGCGGACGCGAGCGCGATCGTCCACACGAAGACGCGCGCGGGCGAGGGGAAGCCGACGACGCGTCCGACCGCGTCCCACGCGACGCCGAGCCCGTGCGCGACGACCGGGTTGGCGAGCGCGAAGACGCCGGCGAACGCGGTGCACAAGGCGAGGGGCACGACGACCGGAAGGACGGAGACCTTGCCGATGCGCGTCCGGGCGGCGAGCGCGCGTGCGCCCGAGCCGAGCGCTCCGATCCGCGACGGCAGCTTCCCGATCGCCGAGAGCGCGGACACGAGCGCGTCGGGGACGAACACGCGACGCGCGCGGAGCGCCATGGCGAACACGAAGAGCAGCCCGAGGCCCGCGATCACCGTGCCGGCGGTCGGCGCGTACGCGCAGCGGAGCGCGACGATCGCGAGCAGCGCCGCGGCCGCCCCGGTGCGGATCGTCAGGCGCCGCGCCCGTGCCGCGACGAACAGCGCGACGGGCAGCGTCGCGAACAGGAGCGCGAGCCCGTATCCTCCGGCGCCGAGCCCGCCGGCTCCGTACAGGGCGAGGTCGAATGCGATCGCGATCGCGAGGACCGCGCCGAGCTCCTTCGGGCGGAGCGGCGCCGGCCTGGGCGCGGGCCTGCGGGTCGGGGGGATCCAGACCGCGGCGGGCGGCTGTCGATAAGGAGGAGGACCCCAGGGCTCGACCCACGCGGGCGGCGGCGACGGCGGCGCGTTCTGCATGACGTTCAGACGCGCGAGGACGGCCTGGAATTGCTCCGGCCGCGGGCCGGCCGCGACCGTTCGGCCTCAGCGAACGACCGTCTGGCACCCGAGCACGACGTCGACCTGTCCGCCGGCGCTCTTCACCGCGCTGCACGAGGCCGGGCAGAGCACGATCTTGGTGGGCGCCGCGCCGCCCTCCGGGTCGACGTCGTAGTACCACCCGCCGCCCTGCGGATCGCAGGCCGCCGCCGTCTTGCTGTAGCCGAAGACCGACTGGTTGCCCGTCGGGGTGGTGTGCTGCACGTTGACCTTGCCGTAGTCGGGGATCCCCGAGGCGGGCTTCGGCACGTTGTACTCGCAGGGGAGGGCGCTCTTGCGGATGCTGTTCAGCGCATCGAGCAGCTCTTGCTCCGTCTTCGAGCCGACGCTCACGATGAACGCCTGCCCGGTGCCGCCGCCGTTCGCGATCTGATCGAGGTTCGTCTTCGCCGTGCTCTGCTGATCGGCGGCGAAGATGCCGACCACGTACGTGCGGACCTTCGCCGAGGCGAGCGCGCCCGCCGCGATGCCGGCGATGTTGCCGATGTCCTGGTCGCACACGCTCGGAAGGCCGTCGGTGACGAGGACGACGGCCACGGTGTGCGTCGCGTTCGCGGCGGCGAACGCCTTCGCGTGATCGACCGCGCCGGTCAGCGCCGCGGACGTGGGGGTGCTGCCCTCCGGGCGCTTGGCGGCCAGCGCGGCGGCGAGGGCAGGGGCGACGCCGGGGAGCGCGTCGATCGCGACCGCGGCCTTCGCGTAGTCGGCGGACTCGCAGCTGTTCGCGTTCTGGCACTGGAACTTGCCCGTCTGGTCCTCGCACGTGCCTCGCGAGAACCCGTTCGGATCGTCGTCGCAGGTGCCGCCGATGTTCGCGCAGTAGACGTTGCGGTCGATCGAGCAGCGACCGGCGGGGACGCAGCTCGCGCCGGCGCTGCAGTCCTGCTTCGTGTTGCACCACTTCACGAGGCCCACGTTCGGCAGGCAGAAGGCCTTTCCGCAGGGCCCGCTCGTGCCCGGACAGTCCGCGTCCGAGGCGCACGTCGCGGGCGTTCCCGCCGGCGGCAGGGGGAAGAACTGGAGACCCGCGCCGATCCCCGCCGACTGGGGCGAGCCGAAGAACGCGTTCATCGCCGACGCGACGACCTGGTACTTCGAGACGTTCGGCGCGACCTGCTGGACCATCGATCCGGAGCTGTCGAACATCACGTACAGGTCGAGGGGCAGGGCCTCGGCCTTCTTCTGATCGGTGGCGCAGCCCTGGAGCTGGGGATCGATCCCCGCGTCGGACCCGCTCGGGAGCTGCCCGCTCGACGAGCTCGCGCCGGAGCTGCCGCTCGACGATCCGTCCTCGCCTCCGTCGCGCCCGCACGCGGTGGCGACGACCACGCCCGCCGTCGCGAGCGTCGCCAGCATGACCCTGCCCAGCCTCCCGCCCATCCTTCGATGGTAGCTGGCGAGATGGCGACGTGGCGAGGTGCGGCGAACAAACGCGCTGCAACATGATCGACAAGTTCGATCCGTTATGATCTAAGGGACTTCGTGCATGTGAATAGTCCGTCCCCTTCTCCCCACGTCCGGGGGATCGTGGACGTCCCGAGCGCGCCTTTCAGCGAGAAGCGGCCGGTCTGGGCGGCAACGGCATGTGTGCCGTGCGTTCGTCTCTTCAGCGACGAGGTCGTCATCCACCACACGGAAGGCCTGGGATCGACCTACGAGACGCAGAAGGTCCCGCTCATCTCCCTTTCCTTCCCCGACGAGACCGACCCGATGGAGGAGACGCGTGCGCGCCGGCTCCTCGAGAGCTTCGGCGCGGTGCCCCTCGACTGCCTCGACGACTGGGCCCCCTCCGTCGACGCGGACTACGCGGTCCGCTGCGAGGGCAACGTCCACGACTTCTGCGCGTTCAGCGCGTACGTGGTGCCGCAGCTCCGCGCCCTCGGGTGGCGCGTCGAGGTGGACGCCGGCTACGAGTTCAAGGTCGTCGAGCGCGAGCCCGCCTGGTACGCGAACGTCGAGCGGGTCGGCCGCGACGGCGAGAGCGCCCCGCGCCCCGACTGGTTCGGCCTCGAGCTGGGCGTCGATCTCGACGGCCGCCGGGTGAACCTCCTCCCCGCGCTCCTCGAGCTGCTCGAGCGCGCCAACGGCAAGGGGCTCGGCGAGCTCGCGCAGACCGCGCGCAAGTGCGTCGCGCTCCCCGTGGGCGAGGGCACCTACCTGCCCGTCCCCGCCGAGCGGGCCCGCGCGATCCTCCGCGTCCTCGCGGAGCTCTACGACGGCGTGACCGCGAAGGGGAAGGTCGAGTTCCCGCAGATGCGCGCCGCGGCGCTCCTCGCGCTCGACGAGGCCTTCGCCAAGGACGGCGCCGAGCTCGCGATGTCCGGCGACAGCTCCGCGCGCGACTGGGCCGAGAGGCTGGTCGGGGCGGAGAAGATCGAGGTCGTCGCCCCGGCGACGCTCAAGGCGACGCTCCGCCCGTACCAGCTCGAGGGCCTCTCCTGGCTCCAGAACCTCCGCGCGCGCGGGGTCGGCGGCGTGCTCGCCGACGACATGGGGCTCGGCAAGACGCTCCAGACGATCGCGCACCTGGTGACGGAGAAGGAGGCGGGGCGCCTCGACAAGCCGGCGATGATCATCGCGCCGACGTCGCTCGTCCCGAACTGGGAGCGCGAGATCGCGAAGTTCGCGCCCGGGCTCATCGTCTGCACCATCCACGGGAGCGATCGCGCCTCGGCGTTCGAGCGCGTGGCCGGCGCGGACGTGGTCATCACGAGCTACCCGATCCTCTGCCGCGACGAGGAGAAGTTCGCGCAGACGAAGTTCCATCTCGTCATCCTCGACGAGGCGCAGACGATCAAGAACCTCCGCTCGCGCGCGCACGCCGCCGCGCGCTCGATCGACGCCGAGCACCGCCTCTGCCTGTCGGGCACGCCGGTCGAGAACCACCTCGGCGAGCTCTGGGCGCTGCTCGACTTCGTGAACCCGGGCCTGCTCGGCGACGAGCTGCACTTCGGGCGCTTCTACCGGGTGCCGATCGAGAAGGGGAAGAACGAGGACCGCCTGCTCGCCCTCCGCGAGATCGTGTCCCCGTACATCCTGCGGCGGAACAAGCGCGACGTCGCCAAGGAGCTGCCGCCGAAGACCGAGGTCCTCCGGCCGATCGAGCTCCGCGGAGGACAGCGCGAGCTCTACGAGAGCATCCGCGTGGCGGCGCACGCCGAGGTCCGCCGCCTCATCCGCAAGAAGGGCCTCGCCGCCTCGACCGTGCCGATCCTCGGCGCGCTGACGAAGCTCCGTCAGGTCTGCTGCGATCCGCGTCTCGTCCGCATGGGCGAAGCGGGGCGCGTCCGCGACTCGTCGAAGTACGAGATGTTCTTCGAGCTCCTCGAGAAGCAGCTCGAAGGCGGTCACCGCGTGCTCGTCTTCTCGCAGTTCACGAGCATGCTCGCCCTCCTCGCGCGCGGGCTCGAGGAGCGGAAGGTCAACTACTCGATCCTCACCGGCGCGACGGAAGACCGCGCGGCCGCCGTCGACAAGTTCGAGAAGCACGGCGCCGAGGTGTTCCTCATCAGCCTCAAGGCGGGCGGCACGGGCCTGACGCTCACCAGCGCAGACGTCGTCATCCACTACGACCCGTGGTGGAACCCGGCGATCCAGGCGCAAGCGACCGATCGCGCGTACCGCATCGGACAGACGAAGCCGGTGATCAGCTACCAGCTCTTCGCCGCCGGCAGCGTCGAGGAGCGCATCCTCGGCCTCCAGCGGAGCAAGCGCCACGTGGCCGACGCGATCCTGGGCCAGGGCGCCGCCGCGTCGTCGCTCAGCGAGACCGACGTCGACGTCCTGTTCGCGCCGCTCGGCGCCTGAGGCGCTCGAAGAGGCGAGGCGCCCATCCGCTCGGCGCCTGAGGCCGGCTCCGGCCGCCGCGAAGCCGGAAGCGCGATGAATCACCTGGCCCGGGCCATACCCGATCTGGCCGGGCCACCCCGATCCGCGCCGATCTCGCCGCGCCGGGGGCCCGGCGCCCGGGCGATCACCCGAACACGAGCGACCGATGGGCCCCGACGCCCGCGCGGAAGCCGTCGGCCACCGCGAAGGGGAGGGTGGTCATCGGCGTGGCGACGTCGCCGCACGCGAACACGCCGCGGGCGGTGGTCTCCTTCGTCAGGGGATCGGTCTTGTAGAACGCGCCGTTCGGGTGCGTCTCGAGGGCGCAGCCGAGCTGTTCGGCGAACGGACCGTGCACCGCCATGCGCGTCGCCACGAAGAGACCGGCGAGATCGAAGGTGCGCCCGTCCGCGACGCGGACGGAGACGCCGTGGTCGGCCCCTTCGAGGGCGACGACCGGCGTGCGCTCGATGCGGATGCCGCGCGCGTCGAGGTCGGCGAGCTGCTCGGGCGTCGGGGCGACGGCCGCGCCGGCGAACAGGGTGGTGTCGCCGCGCGGCGCCCACTCCGAGACGAGCGCCGCCTGGACGAACGAGTGCTCCGTCGTCACGAGCACGCCGAGCTTGCCGCGATCGAGCTCGTAGCCGTGGCAGTACGGGCAGTGGAAGACGCTCCGTCCCCAGCGCTCGCGGAGGCCCGGGACCGGCGGGAGCTCGT
>JBDHVD010000170.1:0-15378 GCA_039809525.1 Labilithrix sp.
CGCCGAGCGACACGCCCGGCACGGCGAACTGCGATTTCGTCATCTTCCCCCCGCGCTGGATGGTGGCCGAGCACACCTTCCGCCCGCCGTGGTTCCACCGCAACGTGATGAGCGAGCTGATGGGCCTCGTGCACGGCGTCTACGACGCGAAGGCCGAGGGGTTCGTGCCCGGCGGCGCGTCGCTCCACAACTGCATGAGCGCGCACGGCCCGGACCGCGCCACCTACGACCAGGCGGTCGCGGCCGATCTGAAGCCGCACAAGATCGACCAGACGCTCGCCTTCATGTTCGAGACGCGCTGGGTGATCGCGCCGACGCGCGCGGCGATGGAGTCGCCCGCGCTGCAGGGCGACTACGACGCGGTCTGGTCGAACCTGAAGAAGGCCGCCGTCCCCAAGTCGTAGTAAGAAGCCGCGCATGAAGCTCGGTTCGCTCCGCTCGGGACGTGACGGCATCCTCGTCGTCGTCAGCGACGATCTCTCGAAGTACGCAGATGCGTCGTCGGTCGCGCCGACGATGCAGGCGGCGCTCGACGACTGGTCGGAGTGCGAGTCGCGCCTCCGCGCGCTCGTTCCCGACCAGCCGCTCGATCTCGACGATCTCGCGGCGCCGCTCCCGCGCGCCTACCAGTGGGCCGACGGCTCGGCGTACGTGAACCACGTCGCGCTCGTGCGCAAGGCGCGGGGCGCGGAGATGCCCGAGAGCTTCTGGACCGATCCGCTCATGTACCAGGGCGCGTCCGATCACATGCTCGCGCCGCGCGAGCCGATCCCGCTCGGCGACGAGGCGTGGGGCTGCGATCTCGAGGCGGAGGTCGTGGTGGTGACCAAGGACGTCCGCCTCGGCGCGACGCGCGAGGAGGCGCTCGCGTCGATCGTGCTCGTCGGCCTCGTCAACGACGTCTCGCTCCGGAACCTGATCCCCGGCGAGCTGGCGAAGGGCTTCGGCTTCCTCCAGTCGAAGCCGGCCTCGACGCTCGCGCCGGTGTTCGTGACGCCCGATGCGCTCGGCCCGGCGTGGCAGGGCGGCAAGCTCCATCGCGCGATGCTCGTCGAGCTGAACGGAGAGCCGTTCGGGCGGGCCGACGCGGGCGTCGACATGACGTTCGACTTCGGCACCCTCGTCGCCCACGCCGCGAAGACGCGCTACCTCGGCGCCGGCACGATCATCGGCTCCGGCACCATCTCGAACCGCGACGCCGACGGCGGCCCGGGCAAGCCGATCGAGCAGGGCGGGCTCGGCTACTCGTGCATCGCCGAGGTCCGCACCGTCGAGACGATCCTCGAGGGCAAGCCGAAGACCCCGTTCCTGAAGCGCGGCGACCGCGTGCGCATCGAGATGAAGGACGACGCCGGCCGCTCGATCTTCGGCGCCATCGACCAGGTCGTCGCCGCCCCTCGATGAAGGGGCGGACCTGACCGCAGGAGCGGCCGAAAGAGGCCGATCCGGGGTGGCCCGGGCCGATTTTGCCTGGCCCAGGCCGGCGACGGAGGCCCGATCTCGTCCGCGCTGGGGCCCGGGGGTCAGTTCGGCGAGGCGCTCGCGGTCTGGACCGGCGCCTCGGAGAGCGCCTTGAGCGACGCGAGGCCCCGCTCGAAGTCGCCGCCGACCATCGCGTCCATGTCCACGAAAATGGACATGGCCTTGCCGACGAACTTGTTCTGGCCGTCCATCGCCCAGGTCACGCGGGTGCCCTCGGGCGCGGGCTCGAAGCGGAAGGTGGCGACGTTCGTGCAGGCGAACGGCTCGGCGAACGCGAGATCGATGGCGATCTCGGAGGGACGGACGCTCTTCGTGATCGTCATGCGGCCCTTGCCGACCTTGTCGTTGCCCGCCCAGGCGTAGGCGGCGCCGGGTCCGGAGCTCGGGCCCTCGAAGGTGCGGGACATGCCGGGATCGAGCTTGTCGTAGGGCGACCAGGCGGTCCACGCGTGGAAGTCGTTCACCTGGGCGAAGGCGCGCTCGGGCGGAGCGGCGATCACGATCGAGCGCTCGACGTGGAACGTGTCGGAGCGGCTCGCCACGGCGAGGAGGAGGCAGGGGACGGCGACGGCGGCGGCGAGGAGGAGCTTTCGCAGCATGATCGGGACCTTTCTTCGGGGCGTTCCCGTAGACGACGAACGAGGAGGCCGGGGATCGACACGCGGCGAATCTTTTTTTCGGGGGTCCCCCGGCGATATGCTCGCGCTCACGATGACGCGCACCACCGGGGGCCTCGCCTTCGCTCTCCTCGCAGCGATCGCCTGGGGATGCGTGGGTAACGATCCGACCGACACGGCGGTCGACCTGTGCCCGCAGTACTGCGATGCGGTGATCGCGAACTGCACCGGCGACCTCCGCGCGTTCGAGAACCGCAACCAGTGTCTGAAAGCGTGCGGGCTGATGACGCAGGGCATCGAGGGCGACACCGGCGTCGATACCGTCGGATGCCGTCTCACGCACGCGAAGGTCGGGGGCACGAAGGACGAGTGCCGGAAGGCGAGCGCGTACGGCGGCGACGCCTGCGGCAGTCACTGCGATACGTTCTGCGGGCTGGTCGCCGCCAACTGCATCGCGCCGCTGCCCCCGGGCGCGGGGCCGTACCCGTCGCGCTCGACCTGCTTCGAGCAATGCAACGGGATCACCTACGACCCGGCGGCGAGCGAGGGCACCGCCCAGCCGTTCGACGGCAGCAACACCGTCAACTGCCGCATGTTCCACCTGATCCTCGCGCTCGACGATCGCGAAGGGCACTGTCCGCACACGGCGAAGGTCAGCGCGACCTGCCAGTAGCACCGGCCCACGCCTCCGCGCTTCTCCTCGCGGAGGCGGGATCCGCGAGCGCGTCGCTCACCGATTCAGGTTCGCCATGCCCGCCTCGGGATAGCGCGTCCCGGCCGCGACGCCCTTCGGCGCGATGGCGTCGATGCGGGCGAGGTCCTCCTTCGTGAGCCGGAGCTCGGCGGCCTTCACGTTCTCCTCGAGGAGCGCGCGCTTCTTCGTGCCGAAGATCGGCACGATGTCGTCGCCGCGCGCGAGCAGCCAAGCGAGGGCGAGCTGCGAGGCCGTCGCGCCCTTGCTCTTCGCGAGCGCGGTGACGTGCTCGACGAGCGCGAGGTTCTTCGCGAAGTTCTCTCCCTGGAAGCGCGGCGAGCTCCGCCGGTAGTCGTCGGGCGCGAGGTCGTCGAGCTTTTTGAAACGTCCGGTCAAGAAGCCGCGGCCGAGCGGGCTGTAGGCCACGAAGCCGATGCCGAGCTCGCGCACGGTGGGCAGGATCTCGTCCTCGGGATCGCGGCTCCAGAGCGAGTACTCCGTCTGGAGCGCGGTGATCTGATGCACCGCGTGCGCGCGCCGGATGGTCGCGGCGCCGGCCTCCGACAGCCCGAGGAAGCGGACCTTCCCCGCCTTCACGAGGTCGGCCATCGCGCCCACGGTGTCCTCGATCGGCGTCTTCGGATCGACGCGGTGCTGGAAGTAGAGATCGATGACGTCGACGCCGAGGCGCTTCAGCGATGCGTCGCACGCCGCCTTCACGTACTCCGGACGACCGTTGATGCCGACCCACGATCCGTCGGGGCGGCGTTCGTTGCCGAACTTCGTCGCGAGGACGACCTGGTCCCGCCGGTCGGCGATCGCGCGTCCGACGAGGACCTCGTTGGTGAAGGGGCCGTAGACGTCGGCGGTGTCGAGGAACGTGATGCCGAGATCGATCGCGCGGTGGATCGTGGCGATCGACTCGGCGTCGTCGCGGCCCGCGTAGAACTCGCTCATGCCCATGCAGCCGAGACCGAGGTCGGAGACCGCGAGCGTCTGACCGAGAACCGGGTTTCCGAGCTTCCTCATGTGGACGATCCTCCCTTCGCTCGAGCTCCGATGCCGCCGACGACGTGCGCGTGGCGGGCCCGACGTCGTGCAAGGCGCTCGCCAGGCGCGCGTCGCCCGTTTTCGCGACTTGTGCACGGCTGCGCCTCGGATACGCTCGCGGCTTTGATGAGCACCGTCCACGCGCTCGAAGCAGCGGTCGCGCAGCACGTCGCCGCCATCCATCGTGCCGCGGGCGCTTCCCCGGCCGGCGGCGGGCCGGAATGGGACGCTCTCCTACGCCACTACGGTCTCGCCCCGCTCGATCCGCAGGAGCGATCGTTCATCGTGAGCCACATGCGGCTCCCGCGCGGGGCGGTCCCGGCCGAGGTCCGGACCGCGTTCGCAGGCCTGGCACGATGGGCCCACGGCGAGATGGAACGGCTGCGCTCCGCCGGTCAGCTCGCGCCGCCGTCGCTCCACCAGCGCATCGCCGAGCTCGTCGATCAGGAGACCGCGGCCTACGAGCGCTCGCTCGGCCTCGCGCCGCCCGCGCCCGCGCCTGCGCCCGCGCCGGCCGCTCCGCCGGTGCACGTGCCGGCGCCGGGCGCGCCGAGCCTCGCGTCGATCTTCGCGAACGCGCATCAGACCTCGAAGGAGGTCCCGTGGGCGAACATGAAGTACGACGCGGTCGCGACGCTGACCTGCGTGCACTGCGGCGGACCGCAGGAGAAGTCGCAGGACTTCATGTGCAAGTACTGCCGCCGGCCGATCGCGGGCGCGATCAAGCCGACGGCGTGATCCGAGAGCGACATCGAGAGGGAAGAGGACACGAAGGATGAACCCGCAGCAGCAGCACGTCGTCGCGCAGTGGAATCAGTTCCTCCAGCAGATGGGCGGCCAGCTCCAGGGCTTGCTCCAGCAGGCGGCGCAGGGCTGCCAGGGGCTCTCGGCGCAGAACCCGACCGATCCGGTCCCGCTGAACAACGCGCTCACCGGCGTCGAGCACCAGTTCAAGGACCTCAAGCGCCGCGTCGACGACGCGTTCTCGCAGCACTACGACCGCCTCTGCGAGGTGGGTGAAGGCGAGCCGGGGCACGCGCACATGAAGCGCGCGCTGCGCGGCTTCGAGCGCTGGGCCGACGAGCAGTGGATGCGCTTCGACGCGCACGTGCACGTCGAGCAGTACCGCGCGATGTGGCCTCACGTGCAGCAGGCGATGCAGAAGCCCGCCGCGTGCAACCGCTGCGGCGGTCCCATCCAGCGGCGCACGCCGCACAAGAGCGAGTCGATCAACTGCCCGGCGTGCCACACCGTCAACCAGGTGATGCCCGAGGCGGTCGTCGCCATGTACTTCGGCGGGATGCCCCACTACTTCGCCGAGGTCGGGCTGATCGACAAGCGCATGGCGATCACCAAGTTCAAGGACGACTGGGAGGACTACCGGGACGCCGAGCACGCGGCCGATCGGGAGCGTCCGGACATGCCGCTCGATCGGCTGAAGCAGCTCGAGAAGCTCGAGCGCGACTACTGGCAGACGTATGCCGAGGCGCGCGTGAAGAACGAAGGCGGCACGCCGGACGACGTGCGCACGCTCGTCGAAGCCCGCATGAAGCAGGCGTTCTACGACGAGATGAACATGAACGACGTCTGGCGACAGGCGCACGGCATGCAGGGGCTCGCCGAACAGGCGCAGGTCCCCGCGCACCTCCAGAACGTCGACGAGTGGGGGCCACTCAATCCGCACCAGAACCCGAACGCGCTCGAGGACAACTGGGTGCACGAGCAGCTCCTCAACGAGGCGATCCGCGAGCCGGATCGGTACAACTCGCTCCTCAAGACGCTCGGCTACCGCGACCCGACGCACCGGGCGATGGTCCACGCCACGTTCCGCCGTCACTACGAGCAGTACCTGATGGGCCCCGAGGGGCAGCAGCTCGTCACGCGGGCGGCGATGCGCGCGATGAACGAGCGCATGAAGTACATGACCGCGGCGAGCGCCTCGAACGGTCTGCTCGACCCGGTCGAGGGCGTGTCGATCGCCGTCTATGCGAACCTCCAGGCGAAGCAGGCCTCGGCGTCGCCCGAGGAGTTCACGTCGCTCCTCGCACAGCACCAGATGGACCGCCCGAAGTGGGACCGCGTCGCGAAGGGCTGGCTCGATCGGATGACGCGCGACACCACCGGCGTCGTCGCGACGGAGTACGCGAAGGGCTTCTCCGGGCAGGGTCAGTACGGCGCGATGGGCTCGGCCGCGATGGACAACATCTCGCAGGGCCAGATGGGCCTGCAGGGCCCCCAGGCGTCCTCCGAGCCGATCACCTTCGAGAAGTACTGCGAGATCGGCGGCGCGATGCAGGCGTGGACGAAGCAGGGCAAGGACGTCAGCGCCGGCCTGCACAAGTACTTCCAGATGACGGCGATGGATTACTCGAACGTCAGCATGTACTGGTCGCAGAAGATGATGGCCGATCTCTCGATGTTCGATCGCCAGACGCAGCTCTCGGCCGTCGCCGAGCAGAAGTACCTGCAGATGCCGTGATGGCGAAGACGAAGGCCTTCGCCCTCCAGGCCGCCGACGCGAGGTTCGCGCCGCTCACCATCGAGCGTCGCGAGCCCCGCCCGAGCGACGTGGCGATCGAGATCCTGCACTGCGGGGTCTGCCACTCGGACATCCACACCGCCCGCAACGAATGGGGCGGCACGACGTACCCGTGCGTCCCCGGGCACGAGATCGTCGGGCGCGTATCGGCGGTCGGCTCCGCGGTGACGAAGGTGAAGTCCGGCGATCTCGTCGGCGTGGGCTGCATGGTCGCCTCGTGCGGCGCGTGCAGCGAGTGCCAGGCGGGCTACGAGCAGTACTGCCTGCGAGGCGCCACGTTCACGTACAACAGCGAAGACCGCGTCAGCGGCGGGATCACGTACGGCGGATACTCCGAGCGCATCGTCGTGGACGAGGCGTTCGTGCTCCGCATCAGCGAGAAGCTCGATCCGGCAGCCGCGGCGCCGCTCCTCTGCGCCGGCATCACCACGTACTCGCCGCTCCGCCACTGGAAGATCGGGCGCGGCTCGCAGGTCGGCATCGTCGGACTCGGCGGGCTCGGCCACATCGGCGTGAAGCTCGCGAAGGCCTTCGGCGCGCACGTCGTGCTGTTCACCACGTCGGAGAAGAAGGTCGAGGACGGGCTGCGTCTCGGCGCCGACGAGGTCGTCGTGTCGAAGGACGAAGGCGCGATGAAGGCGCGGACCAAGAGCCTCGACTTCATCCTCGACACGGTCTCGGCGAACCACGACGTCGACGCGCTCGTGTCGCTGCTACGGCGCGACGGCACGCTCTGCATGGTCGGCCTGCCGGACAAGCCGCTCTCCGTCCGCGCCGGACGTCTCGCGTTCGGGCGCCGCCACCTCACGGGCTCGGGCATCGGCGGCATCGCCGAGACTCAGGAGATGCTCGACTTCTGCGCCGAGCACGGGATCGTCTCGGACATCGAGCGGATTCCGATCCAGGAGATCGATCGCGCGTACGACCGCGTCGTCGCGAGCGACGTCCGCTACCGGTTCGTGATCGACGCGGCGTCGTTGCGCTGATGCTGCTCGTGAAAGCGAGAGGTCCCGTGGAGGTCGAGGCCGCGCTCCTCGCCTGGGTGCGCGACTGGCTCGACCTGCTGGCCGAAGGACGGCTCGAGGACGCCTGCGCGCGTCTCGACGAGGCGAACGTGTATGGGATCCGCTGGACCCCGGACGCGATCCGCGATCTGGTGGAGGACACGTTCGGTCCCGGCACCCAGTACCGCGCCGCGCATCCGGCGGCCCCACGCTTCACGTCGGTCGGCGGTGCGCGCGGAGAGGCCACCTCGTCGGTCGGCGGCTACGACGACGGGAGCGGGTTCTTCGTCGAGCACGACGTGCCGCTGAACGGTGAGTTCAGCGAGCTCACCGCGCAGTTCGACTTTCGCTGGCGGGGCGAGGGCGCGCTGGCGGCGCGGCTTCACGATCTGCACGTCCTCTGACCGGCGACGCGGGCGCTGCGAAGGCGCCAGCGAGCCCTTTTCGCCTGGCCGGGCCAGGTGGAAAGTGGCCCGGGCCACCTCCGATCCGCGATCTCTAGCTGCGCCGGCGCTCGTGAGGGGGCTCGGCCCCCCGCGGCGGCGACACGGCCGCGACCTCGGCGGTGAGGGGACCGCACGCCGCCGTCTCGCCGCTGCAGCACTCGGCCTGGTTCACGCCGTACATCGGGCAGCCGCTCCGGATGCAGGCCGCGTGCCCGTGGACGTAGTGCATCGCCTCCTTGCACAGCGCGCAGCGCATCATCCCACCGCCCCTCCGCGGAGCACGCGTCCGGGCCGCGCGCCGGTCGTGGCGCCGTCCACGCGGACGGCCTCCCCGGCCACGATCGTCGCGCGATAGCCCTTCGCGTCCTGCACGAAGCGCTTTCCGCCGGCGGGCAGATCGCGGACGAGCCGCGGCTTGCCGAGCGCGAGGGAGGCGACGTCGATCACGTTGAGATCGGCCACGGCGCCCGGCTCGATCACCCCACGGCCGGCGAAGCCCATCCAGCGGGCGGGCTCGCTGGTCAGCCTGCGCACGGCTTCCTCGACGGAGAACAGGCGCTTGTCGCGCGCCCACGTGGAGAGGATGAACGTCGGGAAGCTCGCGTCGCAGATCGTTCCGACGTGCGCGCCGCCGTCGCTGAGGCCCATCATGGCGAGGGGGTGCGTGAGCATCTCGCCGATCGTGGCGAGCGATCCGGGCCCGTAGTTGTAGATGGGGAAGTAGAGGAGCGAGCGGCCTTCGTCCTCGAGGAGCGCGTCGTAGACCACGTCGAGCACCGATCGCCCCGCGCGCATCGCCTCGGCGAAGAGCGAATCGTCCTTCGTCGGCTCGTAGTTCGGGACGTTGCCGAGGCGGAACAGCTTCATGGCGACGAAGTCGATGTTCGCGAGGAGTTGATCGGCGAGCGGAGGGATCGAGCTCCCGTCACCGGCGACGCGCTCGCTCTTCTCGGCGAGGAGACGCTGCTTCGCCTCCGGCTTCGCGAGCTCGGCGACGCGCGCGGCGAGCGGCAGATGCGAGACCGCCTTGTACGAGGGGAAGCCCATGAACGGATGGAACGTCGCGTCGAGGCCGAGGATGACGCCGATGCCGCGCGGCGCGACCTGCGCGCGGACCGCGAGGCCCTCGGCATGCGCGGCCTCGAGACGCGCGAGGATGCGCCGCCATTGATCCGACGCCTCGATCCGCTCGAGGAGCGACGTCGAGAGCGGGCGCCCCGCGGCGCGCGCCATCGCGACGAGCACGTCCATCTCGCGGTCGAACGCCTCGGGGCCGCTCTTCAGATCGAAATCGCTCACCGCCTGCAGCACGCCGCGGCCGAGGCCCTCGAACGCCTTCGCCAGCCCCACGAGCTCGGAGACGGATGCCTCCGCGGCCGGCGTCTCGCGGCCCGCGGCGTCGCGGTGGTTGTCGCTCCGTCCGGTGGAGAAGCCGACCGCGCCTGCCTCGAGCGCCTCGCGGAGCATCGCGCGCATCGTCGCGATGTCGGCGTCGGTCGCCGCCTCGCCGGCGATCGCCCGATCGCCCATCGCGTAGACGCGCAAGGGATCGTGCGTGACCTGCAGCGCGAGGTTCATGGCGTGCGGCATGCGGTCGAGGAAATCCATGTACTCGGCGAACGTCTCCCAGCCCCAGCGGATCCCCTCGTGGAGCGCGGTGCCGGGGATGTCCTCGACGCCTTCCATCAGCTGGATGACGCGGTCGCGATCGCGAGGGCGCACCGGCGCGAAGCCGACCCCGCAGTTTCCGAGCACCGCGGTCGTCACCCCGTGCGCGAGCGACGGGAGCAGCTCCTCGTCCCACGTGGCCTGGCCGTCGTAGTGGGTGTGGATGTCGACGAAGCCGGGCGTGACGATGGCGCCCTCGGCGTCGATCGTCCGCTTCGCCGCGCCGACGTCTCCTCCGACGGCGACGACGCGTCCGTCACGCACCCCGACGTCCGCGCGCGCCGCGGGCGCACCGGTCCCGTCCACCAGCATCCCGTTCGTGATGACGAGGTCCAGCATGTCGCGCGATGATACCGGCGGTGCTCAAGATCCACGAGACCACGATGCAGGACGGGTCGCTCTCTCCGGTGTTCGTCCGCGCGGAGGCGGACGTCCTCACGCTGGTGAACGAGCGGGGCGCGTTCGCGCTCCCGGACGGCGCCCTCGACGCGGTGATGGCGCGCTTCGGGGCGCCGGTCGAGGACGGTACGAAGCTCGTCGAGGTCGCATCGCTCGAGCTCGGCTCCGCCGGACGGCTTCGCCACGTGCGCCACCTCGCGCGCTTCGACGTGATCGCGAAGGACTGGCTCGTGTACGAGCGAAGCGGTCACGCGCCGGTGTGCGCGCTCGCGACCACGGTCGCCGGCGCGCTCGATCACCTGGCTCGGGCCGCCGGGACGCCGCTCTCGGGATCGTGACGGAGGACGCCGTCGGGGATCCCTCCCGTGACCTCCTCGGCCGCGAGATCGCCGCGCGCCCAGAGCGTGCGCTCGACCATCGCGCGGAACGGGAGCGTGAGCGCCTCCTCGACCTCGCGGCCCTCGAGAATGCCGAGCGCGCGCGCGATCGCCTCGATCGTCGCGAGGCCGTGGTCGTGCGCCTCCGACCTCAGGCGGTAGACCGACGGCTTGTCGGGCGTCGCGGGCAGCGTCGCGCACGGCACGTCGCGCATCCCGGGCACGCGGCTCCGTACCTTGGACGCCTGACGCCAGTTGCCGTCGGGGACGATCAACGTCACGCGCGAGAGCGCGGGCGCGAGCTCGGCGAGCGGCACCGCGTCCTCGGCCGGGTAGAGGAGGACGGGCTGCGAGCCGGGCGCCGCCGCGATCGGGCCCGACGCGGCGTCCTGGTGGCCGCGCACGACCACCTCGCTGTTCACGAGGCACTCGGTCGCGAGCCGTCCGGTGTTCGTCGGCTTGCGGTCCTCGGCGCGATGGATCACGAGCACCAGGCGCGTCTTCGTCTCGAGACGCGGGATGAGCGCGCACACGCAGAGGCTCCGGTGCATCCGGCAGCGCATGCAGCGGCGGGCGGCGTTGTTGCGGCGGCTCATGCGAGGCCGAGCTTCGCGAGAGGGATGCGGAGGTCGTCGGGCATCGGCGCCTCGACGGAGACGCGCGCGCCGGTCACCGGATGCGTGAACGCGATCGACGCTGCGTGGAGCGCGAGCCGGTGGAGATCGTAGGTCGCGCGGTAATGGCGGTTGATCGGCCCCGAGCCGTGACGGACGTCGCCGACGAGCGGATGATCGATGTGCCGGAGGTGGCGGCGGATCTGGTGGAGCCGTCCGGTCTCGGGCCGCGCGAGGACGAGCGAGCAGCGGTCCACGTCCGAGCGCGCCACCCGCTCGAAATGCGTGATCGCCGGGACGCGCGGTCCGTCCTCGCTCTTCTGGATCGCGTAATCGATGGTGCCCGCTTCGGGAGGGACGCCGCGCACCAGCGCGAGGTAGCGCTTCTCGACGCCCTGCTCCTCGAAGCTCCGCGCGAGCGCGGCCGCCGCGTCCGGGTTCCGGGCGAAGACGAGCGCGCCACTCGTGCCGCGATCCAGCCGGTGGACCGGATGGACGCGCTCGCCGATGGCGTCGCGCACGCGGAACATCGCGACGTCGTCGTCGTCGGCCCAGCCGCGGTGGACGAGCAGGCCCGACGGCTTGTTCGCGACGACGACGTGATCGTCGACGAAGAGGAGCTCGATCGAGGCCACGAGAGCCTCCTAGCGTCAGTCGTGCGCGACGTCGAGCACGGCGACGCTCGAGCCCCGGACGTAGACGAGCTCGGTCGCGCTGCGGAAGAACGCGCGATGCCCGAGGTCGACGTCCATTTCGCGGCGGTGGCGCGATTTCGCCCGGACGTCGTCGACGACCACCCCGCGGGGGCCGCTCTGCACGAGCAGGCCGTCGTCGCTGATCGCGCGGATGACGAGCCCGATCTCCGCCGGCTCGTCGAGGACGACCTTGCCCGTCGCGAGCGCCACGACGCGCAGGTGCCAGCGACGATCGCGCTGCGTGGTCATCGCGGCGTACTTCCCCTTCGGCGAGAGGATCGAGTCGACGAGCGGCTCGGCGCCGTCGAGGCACGCGAGCTTCTTCACCGCGAACGGCGGCTTGAGCCCCACCGAAAGCGCGCAGGTCTTGATCTGCGGCTCGTGCGAGGCGATGGCGACGGCGGTCTTGCCGTCGCCGTCGATCACGAAGCGGTCGCGCGCGCCGGCGGTGCCGGGCAGGGGACGCGGCTGCGCCGAGAGGTCCGCGGGCACGGCGAACAGCTCGTACTTCGCGAGCACACCGTCGAGCTTGCCCGACGCGCGCCGGAAGAGGAGGTGCTTTCCGTCCGGGGTGAAGCGCGGGTCGTACGCCGCTTCGGGCGCCACGCGCTTCTTCACGTGGCCGTTCTTGTCCGCGACGTAGATCCAGTCGCCGGCGTTGAACGCGATCGCGGTCCCGTTCGGCGCCGCCGAGAATCGCGCGCACGAGCCGAAGGGGAACGCCTGCGCGAGACGCGCGCCGCGGACGAGGTCCTCGCCGAACGACGGCGCGCCGAGGAGGCCGTCGAGCGCCGCGATCTCGTTGGCGGCCGCGCTGCTGCCCATCGTGGTCGCGGGCAGCTTGCCGAGCTCCTCGAGCGGCGCTTCCTCGAGCATCGCGCCGGTGTCGACGTCGATGATCCGCGACTGCATCGCAGAGAGCGCGCGCGCGTCGATGCGGCGAAGGAGGGCGCGCTTGCCGTCGCGCGAGAGCCATTCGAAGTACCAGCGCTCCGGCGGCGGAGGCGGCGCGGGCATCTTCGCCGTCTCGAGGTGGAGCACGGCGCGCGGCTTCGCCGGCGTCTTCGCGATCGACGGCGCGGGACGCGTGCCCGCGC
The DNA here is from genome assembly GCA_039809525.1 of Labilithrix sp. Lineage (GTDB taxonomy): Bacteria > Myxococcota_A > Polyangia > Polyangiales > Polyangiaceae > Labilithrix. The sequence continues at coordinate 12,683 of JBDHVD010000170.1, forward strand.
AGCCGGAGAGCACGGACAGAGACAGCGCGACGACGAGCGCGGGCAGACGCACGGCGCGCAGGATGCCGAAGTGCTTCACGAAGGGCCAACTTCGAGACCACCTGCGAGGCTCGATGGTACGTTCGGGCGATGCACCGCGCGACGCTGGCGCTCCTCCTCTCGTGCTGGGCGTGCTCGAAGCAGCCGAGCGAGGCCACGCCGCCCCCGCACGTGAGCGAGGCCGCGCCGCCGCGGGTGGATGCGCCGCCGGCCCCGGTGGTGTCGGCGACGGCGTCGGCGTCGGCGGCACCGCCGACCGAGCCCGAGGCTGGCGCGCCTCCGCCTCCGTCTCCGCCCGCGGTCGACGAGCCCGCGCCGAAGGTGAAGCTGATCAGCATCGGGATGCACGTGGCGGGCGGTCCCTACGACGAGGAGACGAAGAAGCCGTTCCTCGCCGCGGTCGAGCCGCACTATCCGGAGCTCGCGCGATGCTGGAAGCACGTGAAGCAGCCGCGTCAGGCGGACGTCGGCGTCGACGTGCTCATCCCGGCGGCCGGAGGGAAGGCGAAGATCTCGAATCCGCGCAGCACGATCGAGGGGGAGGGTTTCCTCCCGTGCGTCGTCGCGTTCTTCGAGGGCATCGAATGGGGCAAGCCGAAGAGCGGCGGCCCGCAAGGCCTCAGCTACTCGGTCCGCTTCAAGCCCTGACCTCGATCTACGGACACCGCGGCGTCATCGGCGGATACTCGCGCCACCAGGCGCGCGTCGCCGGATCGGCCGTCGGCTCCACGGGCTCGCCCAGCCGGGGCGTGACGACCGCGACCCCTCGCGACGGCGCCTCCCGCGTGAGCGTCTCCGCCGGCTCGGACCATGCGTGGTACGCGAGCTCGAACGTCGACCAGTGGATCGGCAGGAGCACCTTCGCGCCCAGCAACTTCATCGCCTCGATGGCGCCGTGCGGACCGAGGTGGATGTCGCCCCAGTCCTCGTGGAACTGGCCGATCTCGAGGAGCGCGACGTCGAACGGGCCCTCGCGCGCGGCGATCTCGCGGAACGCACCGGTGAGCCCGGTGTCGCCGCTGAAGAACACGCGATGCCGGAGCCCGACGACCGACCACGACGTCCAGAGCGCGCCGATGCGGCCGGGTACGCCGCGTCCGTTGAAGTGACGCGCCGGCGTCGACACGAGCTCCACGCCGGACGGCAGCTTCGCGCGCTCGCCCCAGTCGTGCTCATGGATCTGTGACGCGGACACACCCCAGCGCGCGAGGTGCGCGCCGACTCCGAGGCCCACGTGGAAGGCCGCGCCACGGCTCGCCAGCGCACGAACGGTCGCCATGTCGAGGTGATCGAAGTGCTCGTGCGAGATCAGCACCGCATCGACGTGGGGCAGCTCCGACAGCGCGAGCGGCGGATCGTGGAAGCGACGCGGCCCGATCCAGCGCGAGGGCGAGGCACGCTCGCTCCAGTTCGGATCGGTGAGGACCACCGCGCCGTCGATCTCGATGAGCGTCGTCGAATGCCCGAGCCAGGTGATGCGCAGGCCCGAAGGCGGCGGAGCGGCGATCCGAGCGGCGGTATCGCGCACGACCGGGAGCGGACAGATTGGCCGTCGCATCTCGTCTCCGAACAGCCAGCGCTTCGTCGTCGCCCACGCGCTCGCCTTCATCATCATGGTGGGCTCGGCGTTGACGAACTCTCCGCCGACGAAGTGCGGAGACCGCTCGATGCGCGCGAGGGTCTCTCCGGTCGGCGCCGCGCCGAACGCGGCGAAGCGCTCGGTGGAGATCATCGCCGCGAGGAGGAGGACGAGCGCTGCGGCACCGAGGCCGCGGACGACGCGCGCGCGCCACCGTCGATTGACGCTCGCACGCGGGTTCTCGTAAGCCGTGGGCATGTCCGTCGATCCGATCCCCGCAGGCTACCGCACGATCACCCCGCAGCTCTCGCTCGAGGGAGCGGACGCGGCGATCGCGTTCTACCAGCAGGCCTTCGGCGCCGAGGTCGAGGAGCGCGCACCGGACCCGACCGGCACGAAGATCTGGCACGCGGCGCTGCGCATCGGCGACTCGATCTTCTTCGTGAACGACGTGTTCCCCGACATGGGCGGCATCGAGAGCCGCTCGACCCTGTGGCTCTACGTGCCGGACGTCGACGCCTCGTTCAAGCGCGCGGTGGATGCGGGCGCGAAGGTCTCCATGCCGCTCGCGGACATGTTCTGGGGCGACCGGCTCGGCCAGGTCGTCGATCCGTTCGGGCAGAAGTGGAACCTCGCGACGCGGACGAAGGAAGTCGGCGCCGAGGAGCTGAAGGCCGCGAGCGAGGCCTTCGCCGCGCAGATGAAGAAGAAGTGATCGGCGCGGATCTCAGCCGCCGCGCTTCTTGCCCGCGACGAACGCGATGCCCTGCGCGTTCAGGTCGATGTCGAGCGCGAGCAGCTTCCAGTCTTCGTCGGTGAGGGCGAGGCCGCGCCGCGACGTCTCGTCGGCGATGGCCGCGCGGATCTTCTCCTGGATGCCCGCCGTGAGCTCGGAGACGGGCGCGGAGCTCGCCGCGGCCTCGTCGCGCCAGCGGGCCGAGCGATCGATCCAGGCGTGCAGCTGCGAAGCGACCTCGGCGACGTCGGTGATCGCGTCGTAGTGCGTGAGGCACGCGGCCTCCTCTCCGAGGGCGACGATGCGGTCGACGCTCTCGTGCGCTTTCTCGGGATCGAAGTC
>JBDHVD010000171.1:0-15320 GCA_039809525.1 Labilithrix sp.
TTTCGCAGACCTGCGTTGCGTGACCCTATGGCCGGGCCAGATTTTCGCTGGCCCGGGCCAGCGGCTGATCGGTCGTTCGGCCGTTCCGGAGGTCGCGACGTCGCCTTCGCAGCGCGCTCAGTGCCACGCGCCGACGGCGAAGCCGAAGTTCTGATACCGCGGCGCGACGTCGAGGAAGGCGCTGATCCGCCAGGTCTGATTGGGGATGAGCCCGAGGACATCCCAGGGGAACAGCTTCACATCCGCTCCGAACGTGAAGTGCTGCCTCTTCGTCCCGTCCTCGAACCGGGACGGCTCCAGATAGATGCCCGTGCGGAACCGGAGGAAGTTGGGCACGGGCTCGCTCTCGACGGCGAAGCGCGGCGAGAGCGAGACGTTCCGACCCACGAGCTCGCGTTCGCGATTGATGAACCCCTCGAGGGCGACGGCGTTCTGGCTCGGGCCGGTGAGCAGGACGCTCCCGAGGAGGAGAATGCGCTCTCGCGGCCAGTTGAGGTATCGCGCTTTGCGCTCCTCGTGGAGACGTTGACGCCCGTCTCGGAGCTCGATGTCCTCTGCGTCGCGCGCCTCCTCCTCCTCGGCGCGGATGCGGGAGATGCGCAGCTCACGTGCCGCGCGGTCCTCCGCCGTCGCGATGGGCAAGCTCGCGATCTCTGCGTCGTGGAGGGCCTGACGCTCGGCGCGGGCCTTCAGGATCCGCTCCTCGAGTTGCTTCTCGTGGACGTGCGGGTCGATCCACGCAGGGTTCAGAGGGCGCGGACCGAGCTGGTATGCGACCCCTGCCTCGAGCTCCCACGGCTGGGTGATTCGATCGGGCAGGACGAAGCTACCGGCGCTTCGGACGACCTCGCCCGTCGAGGTTTGTTCCTCGACGACGCGGCCGACGCTCAGCGGCCCGGCCTCGACGGGGGCGCGTGCCGTCGCGCCGATGCGCCACTGAACGTCGTCGGGCTTCACGATCACGCCGACCTGCGGGGCGACGCCGAGCATCGCGATGACCGCGCCGTTCGGGTTGTTCACCTCGCTGATGTTGACGTACACCGCGCGAACGCCCGCTCCGATGCACAGCTGATTGCCTAGAAACGAATACGCGCCGACGAGGTGGACGCGGGTCAGCGACAGGGCCAGGGACGGCGTCTCTTGTTGCGGCGCCGAGACGTCGTAGCGAAGGAAGTCCGCCGTCGCGCTCAGGCCGAGGTTGCCGAGCTGCGCCCAGACGCCGGCCTCGAGGTAGAGGAAATTGTCCGTCGTCTCGACGGTCCGCCGGCGGCCAAGACGGAGGTTGCGGTCGATCCCCTTCTCGCCGCGGTTGTTGAAATCGGTTCCGCCGTACACGCCGGGGAGCGCGATTCCCGCCGACGGCTCCCACTCGAACCAGCTCAGGCTGACCGCCTCGCGGACGGCCGGCGCCGCCGCGTTGTTGTAGACGCCCTCGACCGAATCCGCGATCGCGGTCGTGGCGCCCGCGAGGCCGGTCACGCGGGTCGGCGCGAGGAGCGGCCCCTGATAGAGCTCGAGGGCGTAGTCGTTCCTGTCGAGAGGCGCATTCTGGGCGCGCGCCTCGCTCGGCGAAACGAGCAGGAAGGTCAGTCCGACGACTGCGGCGCCTGCCGGAGCAGGAAGCGAACGAGCGGCTCGGCGTCGATCTTCGCGGTCGCGACCAGGGTGTCGAGCAACCGCTTTCCGAGCTTCGCCAGCTCGAGGAGCTGCTTGATGCGCTCGTACTGCAGCTCCGCGCGCGCGCGCGTCTTCGGGTCCGTCGAATGCCGCAGCTTCGAGACCTCGGCGAGCGCCTCCTCGAAGGCCTCGATGGCCATGACGATCTCGGACTTCTCGCGCTCGTTGAAGACGCGGGAGATCATCCGCCAAAGCTGGACCTCCGCCGTGTAGAAGTCCTTGCGCTCACCCTGCACCCAGACCTTCCGCACGACGCCCCACCGGAGCAGCTCGTTCAGCGTCATGCTGACGGCGCCGCTCGAGAGCTTCAGCGAGAGCCGCAGATCCTCGGCGCTGAGCGGCTCGGGCGAGAGGTACAGGACCGCCCAGATGCGGCCCATGTTGCGCTTGAAGCCCCAGAACTCGATGAGGCGGCCGACGACGTCGCTCACCGCGGCTTCGCTCGGCCATAGCGCACGCTTCTCCTTACCGCCCACTCTCGTCCTGGTCCCTTCGCCGTTCTAGGCCAGTGCAACCGCCCGGGGCAAGTCGTGCGACGAGGCGTCCGCGTCGCAGTCGACCGGCGCATCGCCCGCGGGATCCACGGCGATGCGGGCGAGCCCCCGAGCGTCGTCGATGGCCGGAGCTTCGTCGCGCTGCCCGTCGCGCCGCCGCCGAGCGATGGTGGTCACGCCAGACGTTGCGCAAGTCCTCGCGCGACGTCGGCGAGGACCTCGCGCGGCCGGGACGCGGGGACGGCGTCGAGCGATGCGAGCGCCTCCGCCGTCTCGCGGAGCGCGAGATCGCGGACCTTCGTGCAGGCGCCGCTGGTGCGGACGCGCTCGGCGAGCTCGGCTGCCGCCGCCGAATCGCCCTCGCGCACGCGCGCCACGAGCGCGCCGAGATCGGCGCCCTGAGCCGCCCAGATGAGGGGGAGCGTCACCTTCCCCTCGCCGAGATCCGCGAGCATGGTCTTGCCGGTACGGGCGGCGTCGCCGTCGTAGTCGAGGACGTCGTCGACGAGCTGGAACGCCATCCCGAGATGCGCGCCGAACCGGCCGAGCGCCTCGATCGCCGCCGGGCTCGCGCCGCCCTGACGGGCGCCCGCCCGCAGCGCCCACTCGAAGAGCGACGCCGTCTTGCCACGCAGGATTTCGAAATACGTCGCCTCGACGAGCGACACCGCGTGCCGGCCGCGCAGCTGCACCACCTCGCCGTCGACCAGCCGGCCGAGCGTCGAGACGAGCTCGGACCACGTCTCCTCGTGGGCGCGGCACGCGAGCCGGAGCGCCTCGACGAGGAGCAGATCGCCCGCGAGGACGCTCACCGCGTTGCCCCAGATCTTGCGCGACGTGGGCCGGCCGCGGCGCTGATCGCCGTCGTCGATCACGTCGTCGTGGAGCAGCGTCGCCATGTGCACGAGCTCGGAGGCGGCAGCGAGGTCGCGCGCCTTGCCGTCGATCGGCCCGAAGCACGCGCACGCGAGCAGGAGCGCGAGCGGGCGCACCCGCTTGCCACCCGACTCGAACAGGTGCCGCGCCGAGTGCGTCGCCGGCTCGACCCCCTCCTCGATCTGGCGGGCGACGATCGCTTCGACCTCGCCGAGCTCACGCGCGACGAGCGCGCGGACGTCCTCGATGCGAGAGACGGCGCGGTCGCCGGCGCGGCCCTCGGAGGCGGTATCGGCCAGCACGTGCAGAGAGGTGGCGAGGGTCATCGGTCAAGGCCCATAGAACTTTCAAAAATCTTTGAACGAACTATAGGGAGCGCCCGCCCGGGGTCAACCCTCGCGTTTCCCGCGGCATTTTCGCCGCTAGCGCGCGCGGAGCTGGCCGTGGCGGTAGGCGAACCGCCGGCCCCGCGCCCGCACCGCGGCGACGACCGGCGAGCGGGCCGCCTCGTCCTCGACCTCGAGGCCCTCCCGCGCGCGGGTCTCTCCCGCCCCGCGCGGGAGCATCCGCGCGACGAGCGCGAGCGCCTCGTTCCACAGGCTCGGCGCGAGATCGTGCGTGCGCGCGGCGAAGCGCGCGGCGGGCGTGTACGTGATCTCGCTCGCGCCGCGCTCGATCGCCCGCACGATCCGCCGGGCGGCGCGGTCGGCGTCGATCGAGACGAGGGGCGCGTTCGCGCTGGCGGCGAACCATGCATACTCCTTCACCGGATCGCCCTTGAACGACGCATGCACCGGCGAGCCGGTCCGCATGAGCCCGGGCACGACGGTGAGGACGTGCACGCCGTCCTTCGCCAGCTCGGAGCGGAGCCCCTGCGCCAGACCGACCGCGGCGAACTTCGCCGCCGAGTAGGGCGCGAGGTGCGGGACGGCGATCTTGCCGCCGATCGAGGTGATGAACGCGATCGTCCCCGCGCGACGGCTGCGCATCGAGGGGACGACGGCCATCGCCGGGAGCAGCGCGGTGTCGAAGGTCGACTCCATCGCCTCGTGGAAATCGCGCACGTCGAGCGCCTCCAGCGGAGCGACCGCGATGGTCGCCGCGTTCGCGACGAGCACGTCGATCGGACCGAGACGCGCGACCACGTTGCCGAGGAAGCGATCGACGTCGGCGCGCCGGCGGAGATCGCACGCCTCGGCGTAGACCGCGACGCCGAGCGAGGCGATCTCCGCGCGCGCAGCCTCGAGATCGGAGGCGGTGCGCGCGCAGATGGCGACGCTGCACCCTCGCCGCGCAAGCGCGCGCGCGATCGCGAGCCCGAGCCCTCGCGAGCCGCCGCACACCACCGCCACCTTGCCGGTGAGGCGCATGCCGTGACGGCGCTCGAGCGCGCTCAGCGCCAGCTTCCCCAGCGCCAGCGCGGCGGCGCCGCCCAGGGCGATCGTTCGTGCGTTCATGCCCCGCGCACGTGCAACCCGCGTGCACGCTTCAGCGAAGCGCGATGGCGCGGCCGTTCAGGCGGCGCCCGCAGATCCACACCACGAGCTCGGCCACGTCCTCGTCCTCCACGCCCGGGCCGAAGCCCACGGCGGCCCAGCGCGCATCGGCGGCGGGCTCGCCGGCCTGCACACGGACGAGCTGCGCGCGCTCGTTCGTCCGCTCGCGGACCGCGGCGAGGTCGGCCTCGTCCGGCGCGATCGCCACGTCGAGGCCGCCGAACACCTCGAGCGCGCGCGCGATCGCCGCGGCCGCGTCCCCCGCGACGTGCCGGGCTTTTCCGCCACCATAGGCGATCTCGCCGACGGTCTCGCCGAGCCCCTTCTCCGCCCCGCCCGCGACCACCACGCGCATGCCCCGCGCCGCGAGGGCGAGCGCCGTGGCGCGATAGGGCCCCTCTCCGCCGCGCATGACGAGCGCAACCCGACCAGCCTGGTCTTTCATGTCGCGCGCGACTCTACCGGAAGCGACGTTCGACAGCATGCCGAGCATGGAGTACGAAGGGCCGCGTGACCGCACCGAAGCCCGACCAACGCGTGACGCGCCTCGTCTACGGCGCGTTCGTCGCGGTCACCACGGTCTTCGTCGGCTCGCTCATCGTCGAGGTCGCAAGCCAGGTCTTCTCCGACGCACCGCGCGGCGAGGCGCTCTCGCCCGAGTGCGCCCGCGGCGTGCGCGAGCTCTACGCCGGGGTGAACCAGGCGATCCCGGCCGGTCTCGCGGCCGAGGACGTCGACGATGCCGTGTCCCGCTATCGCCACGCACGCGACGAGGCGGGCTGGCAAAAGCGGGACGCGGTGACCGCGACGTGCACGGGCGAGGCGCGGGGGCCCGAGGCGCTCGCCGCCGTCGCGCGGCTCGACCGCCAGGCCGAGACCATGGTCCGGCGCCAGACGGTCGAGCTCAGGGCCGTGCGTCACGAAGTCGACTCGTTTATAAGGGGATCCTCGAAATGACCGCGCAGATGAGCCAAACCGACACGAAAGAGACCGCGCCGCCGACGTTCGACGCGATGCCGCTGGGATCCGACGTGCGCCGGGCCGTCGACGCGCTCGGGTACACGAACCCGACCCCCGTGCAGCTCGCGGTGTTCGAGCCCGCGACGCGGGGCAAGAACCTGGTCGTCCAGGCCCGCACCGGCACCGGCAAGACGGCGGCGTTCGGGCTGCCGATCGTCGACTCGCTGGTGAAGAAGTCGATCTCCGGCGTCCAGGCGCTGATCCTCACGCCGACGCGCGAGCTCGCGCTCCAGGTCGCGGCGGAGCTCGAGCGGCTGGCGCAGTTCCGCGGCACGCCGATCGTCGCCATCTACGGCGGCGCGCCGATCGGAAAGCAGGTCGCCGCGCTGGAGGCCGGCGCGCAGATCGTCTGCGGGACGCCCGGCCGCGTGCTCGACCACATCCGCCGCGGCACGCTCGACACCTCGAACATCCGCATCTTCGTCCTCGACGAGGCCGACGAGATGCTCTCGATGGGCTTCGCCAAGGAGCTCAACGCGATCATCGAGACGCTCCCGAAGGATCGGCAGGGCCTCTACTTCAGCGCCACGATCCCGCCGGACGTCGAGCGGCTCGCGAACAACCACCTGCGCGAGCCCGAGTACGTCACGCTCTCGAGCGACCAGGTCGGCGCGCTCGAGATCGCGCACTACGTCTATCTCGTCCGCGAGGGCGGCGAGCGCGAGGCGCTCGCCCGGATCATCGAGGTCGAGGACCCGGAGAGCGCGATCGTCTTCTGCAACACGAAGGACGAGACCGAGCGCGTCGCCGAGATGCTCAAGCAGCGCGGCTACGACGCCGAGTGGCTGAACGGCGACCTCGAGCAGCGCGAGCGCGAGAAGGTGATGGCCGCGACCCGCGAGGGCAAGGTGCGCTTCCTCGTGTGCACCGACGTCGCCGCGCGCGGCATCGACATCTCGCATCTCACGCACGTCATCAACGCGGACTTCCCCGAGTCGGCCGAGCAGTACGTGCACCGCACCGGTCGCACGGGCCGCGCGGGCAAGACGGGCACGGCGATCTCGGTCGTCGGACCGAAGGACGTGGGCCACCTCTACATGCTGAGGCTCACGTACAAGATCCGTCCGATCGAGAAGACGCTCCCCACGAAGGGCGAGCTCAAGACGCGCGCCGAGGCCGATCTCGTCGCGTTCCTCGCGGACGCGTACCTCGGGCGCACGCCCGATCCGATGCACCTGGCGGTCGCGCGCCGGCTGCTCACGCACGAGAACGTCGAGTCGATCGTGGCCGGCCTCCTCGCCGATCACCTCGGCGCGAGCAAGGCCGAGGATCCCGTCCAGTCGGCGGCCGAGGCGCGCCGGGCGAAGAACCCTCCGCCGGTGATCGTCGCGCCGCCCGCGCCGGTGCCCGAGCGCCGTCCGGAGCGCCGCGAGGCGCGCGGCGGCGACGGCAACAGCCACGCGCCGCGCACCCTGCGTGACGGCGAGCGTCCGCGGGACCGTGACCGTGATCGGGATCGCGATCGCGATCGCGATCGCGGCCGCCGCGGTCAGCCCGTCTCGGCCCTCGCCGACTGGGAGCCGCCGGCCGCCGAGGACGACGACTCGCCGCTCTTCTCCGAGCCGCCGAGCGGCACGAAGCCGGGCCTCGGACCGGCGGCGCCGGGCGAGCGCGATCGCCGCGGCCGTCGCGCGCGCCCTCGCGAGGACGAGGACGACGTCGACACGAACCGCAACCCGCGCATGCCGGGCATCACCATCGAGGACGCCCCGACGGCGATCGAGCCGGGCGACAGCCCGCGCGTGCCGCCGCCGCGCCGCGAGCGCGAGCGCGAGCGTGAGCGCGAGGACGTGCAGGAGGGCTTCGCGAACCTCTTCCTGAACGTGGGCCGCCGCGACGGCCTGCGGACCGACGACATCCATCGCCTCCTCACGGAGAAGGCGGGCCTGTCCGAGGCCGAGGTCGGTCACATCCGCATCCGCGACCGCATCACGTTCGTCGGGGTGAAGGAGGAGCAGGCCGATCGCGCGATCGCCGCGCTCGTCGGCCAGCCCGTCGGCGACCGTACCGTGAACGCCGAGCGCGCCCGCCCCCGCGGCTGACGCGGACTGACAAGCCGGCTTACCAGCGCTTGCCCGCGTAGTGAGCGGTGGGAGCGGAATCTTCCGCTCGGGCGGCGTCTATTGAGGGACAAAGCCCTCCTCGTATAACGTTGAGCCCATGTCGGCAGTCGCCTCGCACGCGGCCTCGGGCGTGCAATCTGCAACGTCGTCCACGACGTTCCGTGCCGTCATCGAAGCCCGCACCGCCCAGGGTCAGCGGGTCAGCCTCGATGACGCCATCGCCATCATCGTCCCCGTCTGCACCGATCTGAAGGAGCGCCACGCGCGCGGCGAGACCCACTGGGTGCACGCCTCCGCGATCGCGCGCGGCCCGGACGGTCTGTTCCGTCTCAATCCAGCGCTCGCCGTTCCCCCGAAGGATCCGAGGGACCGCGCCGCGCTCGCCCCCGAGGTGATCAAGGCGAACGCGCCGGGCAACTCGCGCGCGAGCGTCTTCGCGGTCGGCGCGATGCTCTACGAGGCCGTGTGCGGCGTGCCCGTCGGACCGGGCATGCGCCGTCCGCGCGACGTCGAGCCTTCGCTCCCCGAGGCGCTCGAGCACCTGCTCGCGAAGGCGCTCGTCGCCGATCCGTCGCACCGCCCGGACGATCTCGGCGCGCTCGCGAGCGCGATGCACCACCTCGCGCCGATGAAGAGCATCCCGCCGCCGGACGTCGATCCGTCGAACCTCGATCGCGGCGACGACTTCGAGGTCGACGTGAAGCTCTCGCTCATGCCGCCGCCGGTGGCCGACGCGGGCCCCGCGCCTGCTCCGCAGGTCATCATGGCCGGCGCGATCCCGGTGATCGACGCGCGCGGTCAGGCGAAGGCGCCGGCGCGCAACGATCCGACGCAGCAGCTCGCCGAGCTCAAGGCGCGCCTCGAGTCCGATCCGCGCCCGCGCTACGTCGTCAACAAGGCGCGCATGGACCACGGTCCGTTCAACGCGGTGGAGCTGCTCCAGCAGATCGCGTCGCACAAGTTCACCGGCGGCGACATCCTCCGCGACGAGCTCGTGGGCAACTCGCAGACGATCGACGAGTGGCCGGAGTTCGCGCCGTTCGCGCAGCACGCGCGCATGCATCGCGACATCGCCAAGGAGAAGAAGGAGGTCGCCCAGGTCGCGGCCGCCGAGAAGAAGGCGGGCGCCGCGAAGTTCATCATCGGCGGCATCCTCGCCGTGGCGCTGCTCGGCGTCGGCGTCGCGTTCGTCGTCAAGCAGGTCGGGTCGCGCAAGGACGGCGCCGATCTCTCCGACGATCCGTCGGCCATCGACCTCTCCGGCGGCGGCTCGCTCAAGGGTCAGAAGAAGGCGGCGACGGGCGGCGGCGGCAAGGGCGGCGCCGGCGGCGGCTTCGTGGGCGGCATGAGCTACGAGCAGGCGCTCGCGACGAACAACCAGGAGATCAACATGGGCGGCGGCAAGGGCGGCCCGGATCTCTCCGACGCGCAGCTCGCGGGGCCGATGCGGAACGCGGCGTTCATCAGCGGCTGCGGGGCGCCCGACAGCATGAAGGTCACGGTGAAGGTGGCCATCAAGATGGGACGCGCGGTCGGCGTGAGCGTCTACACGAACCCGCCGAATCCGGGCGTCCAGTCGTGCGTCGATCGCCACGTCCGCGGCCTGTCGTGGCCCGCGAACGGCAAGATGGATTCGTTCACCACCACGTACTGACGCCGCTCACGGCGGCGTGAGGTTGGGCATCCGCGGATCGATCGGGCCGTGCCTCGAGGGCACGATCCCGGTCGATCGGCGTGCGCTCGGCGCGCGCTCGGCCGCGCCGCTCCGCCTTCCGCGACGGCGCCGCGCCCGGAGCGGCCAGTTGCCTTCGTGCACGCCCGGCACGTGAGACGGCAGCGAGGGATCCACGTCCCTCTTGCCGACGACGATCTCGCCCTGCTTCGCCATGACGCGCGTCCTCCTCACTTCCGCCCCGGCCCGCCGAACATCGGCGCGTGGCGCTCCTCGAGCACCCGGCCGTTGCCGAGGTACATGTGCACGCCGCACGGCAGGCACGGATCGAAGCTCCGCACGGTGCGCATGATGTCGATCCCCTTGAACGCGTCCTCGCCGTTCTCCTCGAAGATCGGACAGCCCTGCACGGCGTCCTCGTAGGGTCCCGGCGTGCCGTAGACGTCGCGCGGGCTCGCGTTCCACGGCGTCGGCGGGTACGGATGGTAGTTCGCGATCTTGCCGTTCTTGATCACCAGGTGATGCGAGAGCACGCCGCGCACCGCCTCGTGGAACCCACAGCCGATCCCTTCGCTCGGCACCTCGAACGCCTCGAACGTGCGCACGTCGCCGCCGTGCACGCGCTCCATCGCCTTCTCCACGAAGAAGCACGCCATCGCCGCGGCGTAGGCGATGAAGTACGCCCGCGCGCGGTCACGCTCGATGGTGTTCGCCCATCGCGGGATCTTCCACTCGAATTCCATGTCTCCGAACGACGCGCTCTTCGGCAGCGTGATCTTCACGCTCGAGCCCGTCGACTTCACGTACGGCGTGTCGACGAGCCCCGCGAGGGCCGTCGCCCACAGCCGCGCGAGCGGTCCGCCTCCGGTGTCGAGCGCGAGATGGTCGCCGGTCCTCTCGTGGAACCACCGCGGGCTCATCACCCAGCTGTACTTGCCGCCCTCGAGGTCGCGCTTCTGCGGACGCGGGATGGTGGTCTGGTTCCACGGGTGGCGCGGATCGACGCGGTTGCCGAGCGGATCGCGCGGCACCATCGACTCGCCGTTCACCCAGTCGTCGTAGTACGAGCTCCCGAGGAGGATGCGCATCCCCAGGTTGATCTCGACGAGGTCGGTCGTGACGAGCTGGCCGTCGACCACGATGCCGGGCGTGACGAACATCGCGCGGCCCCACTTCGTCATGTTCTCGTAGCGGTAGTCGACGACGTCCGGATCCTGGAACGCGCCCCAGCAGCCGAGCAGCACGCGCCGCTGGCCGACGCGCTCGTAGCCGGGGAGCGCCTCGTAGAAGAAGTCGAACACGTCGTCGTTCAGCGGCACCACGCGCTTGGCGAAGTCGAGGAAGCGAACGAGCCGCGAGAGGTAGTCGCTGAAGACCTGCGGGCTCGCGACCGTGCCGACGCCGCCGGGGTACAGCGTCGACGGGTGCACGTGACGCCCCTCCATCAGGCAGAACATCTCGCGCGTGAGGCGGCTCATCTCGAGCGCCTGCTTGTACGTCTCGCCGGTGAACGGATTGAACGACCGCATGATGTCCGCGATCGTGCGGAAGCCGTGGACGTTCGCGTTCGGCGCGGGGGTCTTCTCGGCCTTCGCCCACAGGCTCGGGTTCGTCAGCTTCACCATCTGCTCGCAGAAGTCGACGAACACCAGGTTGTCCTGGAAGATGGCGTGGTCGAACATGTACTCGGCGGCTTCGCCGAGGTTGTAGATCCACTCCGCGAGCGGCGGCGTCTTGATCCCGTACGCCATGTTCTGCGCGTAGACCGAGCACGTCGCGTGATTGTCCCCGCAGATGCCGCAGATGCGGCTGGTGATGAAGTGCGAGTCGCGCGGGTCCTTGCCGCGCATGAACACGCTGTAGCCGCGGAAGAGCGACGAGGTGCTCTTGCACTCGACGACCTCGCGATTCTTGAAGTCGATCTTCGTGTAGATGCCGAGGTTGCCGATGATGCGCGTGACCGGGTCCCACGACATCGAGACGAGGCGGCGTTGCGGCTCTGTCTGCACGGTCATCGCGCGAGCTCCTTTCGTCGACTGTCGCTGTTGCCCTCGTAGCCGCTCGTGAGCGCGGGCCCCGGGTGGTGCCACCGCGGCTCCTTGTTCGCCGTGCGGTTGGTGATCCCGCGGAGCGTGCGGATCAACTTCCCGTACGGCGACAGCAGCGCCGCGGAGAGGGTCGAGCCCGGCGGCTGATCCATGAACGGCATGAACTTGTCGGGGAAGCCCGGCATCGTGCAGCCGATGCAGATGCCGCCGACGTTGGGACACCCGCCGATGCCGGCCATCCAGCCGCGCTTCGGCACGTTGCAGTTCACGACCGGGCCCCAGCAGCCGATCTTCACCTGGCACTTGGGCGACGTGTAGTCGGGCGCGAAGTCCGCCTGCTCGTAGTAGCCCGCGCGATCGCACCCCTCGTGCACCGTCTTGCCGAACAGCCAGGTCGGCCGGAGGTTCTCGTCGAGCGGGATCATCGGCGCCTTGCCCACCGCCTGCTGGAGCAGCCACAGGAGCGTCTCCATGAAGTTGTCCGGCTGCACCGGGCAGCCCGGGACGTTGACGATCGGCAGCCCGCCCGCGGAGCGGAAGTCCCAGCCGAGGTAGTCCGCGAGCCCCATGCATCCGGTGGGGTTGCCGGCCATCGCGTGGATGCCGCCGAAGGTGGCGCACGTGCCGATCGCGACCACGCCCCATGCGCGCGGCGCGAGCGCGTCGATCCAGGCGTTCAGCGTGATCGGCTGCCCGTCGTCGCCGGTGCCGAACGACGTCCAGAAGCCGTCGCCGTTGATGCGCTCGTTCGGGATCGAGCCCTCGATCACGAGCACGAAAGGCCCGAGCTCGCCGCGTGCGGCCGCGCGGAACGGCGCCAGGAAGTCCTCGCCGGTCTCGAACGCGAGCACCTTGTTGTGGAGGTGGACCTTCGGCAGCCCGGGGATGAGGCCGAGCACGACGTCCTCGATGCTCGGCTGCGACGCGGCGGTGATCGAGACGGTGTCCCCGTCGCAGCTCATGCCCTCCGAGATCCACAGGATGTGGACCTCGGAGACCGCCGCCTCCGAACTCTTCGCTTCGGCCATCGCCGCCTCCCTTCGTCGCTCGTGCCGCGGGCCGCCCTCGTGCGCTCGCCGTGCCATCCGGGGTGGACGCGCGCCGGGCCCGCTCGTTCACAGGACGGCGCGAAGGCGGGTTGTTGCGCGCTGCCACGCGCCGGGACGGATCGCGCCACGCGGGCGGACCTCGCGCCACGGATGCGCGGAGATCGATCCCCGGCGCACGCGCTGCAAGCGCCGCCGGCGTGCACGAGCTCGCCTTGATGGAAGACCTGATCGCGGCCGTCACCGACGAGGTCGGCGACGCGCAGGTGCACGCCGTGCGCATCGTCGTCGGCGCGCGCGCATGCGTCTCGTCCGCCGCGCTCCGATTCTGCTTCGACGTCTGCGCGCGTGGCACGCCTCTCGAAGGCGCGACCCTCGACATCGTCGAAGGGGTCGACGAGGAGCTGCGCCTCCGGGAAGTCGAGGTGACCTAGTGTGCACGACATGCGGCTGCGGATCGGAGCGTGCGCACGCCCACGATCACGCGCACCACCATCCTCACGATCACGACCATGCGCACGCGCACGACGACGACCGCGCGGCGCGCACCCTGCGGCTCGAGCGCGAGCTGCTCGCGAAGAACACGCGCCTCGCCGCGGACAACCGCCGGGCGGCGGCGCGCGATCGGCTCTCGATCTTCAACCTCATCGGCTCGCCGGGCGCGGGCAAGACCGCGATCCTCGAGGCGCTCGTGCGGCGTCTCCGCGCCGAGGTCCCCGTCGCCGTGCTCGAGGGCGATCAGGCGACGGACAACGACGCGCGCCGCATCGAGAGCGCCGGCTGCCCGGTGGTGCAGATCAACACCGGCACGGGCTGCCATCTGGATGCGTCGATGATCGAGCGCGGGCTCGCGGCGCTCGCGCCGTCGCGCGGCAGCGTGGTCTTCGTGGAGAACGTGGGGAACCTGGTCTGCCCCGCGCTCTTCGATCTCGGCGAGCGCGCGAAGATCGTCGTCATGTCGGTGACCGAGGGCGAGGACAAGCCCCTCAAGTACCCGCACGTCTTCCGCGCGGCCGAGGCGCTCGTCCTCACGAAGACGGACCTCGCGGCGCACGTCGACTTCGACGAGGCACGCTGCCTCGCGCACGCGCGGGAGATCGCCGGACGCGGCCTCGACGTCCTCCGCACCTCGGCGAAGCGCGGAGAGGGGATCGACCAGCTCGCATCGTGGATCCGCCGCCGCGCGACGACGGAGGTCCCCGCGTGAGCGCCGCGCCGACGGTCGACGACGTCGCCGAGCGCGATCGCCGGCTCGAGCACCTCCTCGCCGACGTCGAGGCGGCGGTGGGCCCCGCGATCTGGCCGCGCGTCGAGGCGCTCGTCGCCGAGCTCGTCGGCATGCAGGGCCGCGTGCTCCACGCCGTGCTCGCCCACGCGCGCGCGGCCGCTCCGTCCACGAGCGCGGAGCTCGACGAGCGGCTCGCGTCGGACGCGCTCGTCTCGAGCGTCCTCCTCCTCCACGATCTGCACCCCGTCCGCGTCGAGGAGCGCGTCGCGCGGGCGCTGCGCGCACTGCACGCCGAGGCGCCTTCCGCCGCGCCGCTGGTCCTCGACCGGATCGACGGCGGCGTCGCGCTGCTCCGCGCCGCGGGCGAAGGCCGCGCGCCGCCGGCGGCGAAGATCGCACGCGCGGTGGAGCGCGAGGCCCCCGAGCTCGAGGGCGTGCGCGTGCTCGGCGAGACGTCGCTCGTCCCCGCCGCGCGCCTCCACCGCCGGGGCCCGCGATGACGCCGCTCCGCTCGCTCGGGCGCTTCGCCCGCCGCACCGGCGCGTCGTCCGGCGCCGAGCGCTGCGAGCTCTGCGGCGAGGCCATCGCGCCCGTCCATCGCCACGTCGTCGACCGGGCCGACCGCCGGCTCATGTGCGCGTGCCCGCCCTGCGGCCTCGCGTTCGTGGGCCAGACGGCGGGGCGCTTCCGCAGCGTGCCGGACGTCGTGCGCACCGACGCGAGCACCGCGCTCGGCCCGGCCGACCTCGGCGCGCTCGGCGTCCCCGTCGGGCTCGCGTTCTTCTTCCGGCCGTCGAGCCTCGCCCGCTGGATCGGGGTGTTCCCGAGCCCGGCGGGACCGACGGAGGCCGAGCTCGACGAGCGGGCATGGACCGCGCTCGCGGAGAAGAGCGCCCTCGTGCGCGAGATCGACGACGACGTCGAGGCGCTGCTCGTGCGCTGCGAGCGGAGCGGCCGCTCGACCGTCCTCGTCGTGCCGATCGACGTCTGCTACGAGCTGACCGCCCTCCTCCGGCGGACCTGGCGGGGGATCGACGGCGGCGACGACGTGCGGCGCGAGCTCGACGCGTTCTTCGCCAAGCTCCTCGCGCGCGCCCGGCAGGAGATCGCGTCATGAGCTTCGACGCGATCGCACGCATCGCCGACGCCGTCCTCCTCGAGGGCTACGTCCTCTATCCGTACCGCGCGACCTCGGCGAAGAACCGCTACCGGTGGACGTTCGGCGTGGTCGCGCCGCGCGCGTGGAGCGAGGCCGGCGGGTGCGAGCCGTGGTGGCTCGAGGCGCAGGCGCTCGTGGAGGGCGACGCGCCGGTCCTCCGCGGCCGCCTCCGCTTCCTCCGCGTGACCGCACGTCGCGTCGAGGTGCGCGAGGGCGACGCGTGGCGCGCGGTCGAGCAGCTCGCGGTCGACGGGGACGCGCTCGTCTCGTGGGAGGAGGGCGAGGTCACCGAGATCGACTTCGACGTCCCGGGCGCGACCACGTTCGCGCTCGAGGCGAGCACCGACGTCGCGCCGGTCCGCGACGCCGCCGGCACGGAGGTCGGCCGCACCGTGCGCACGCGCGCGGCCCTGTCCGGACGCATCGACGCCCGTCTCGCGCACGAAGGCGCGATCGCCCGTCTCGTCGTCCGCGTCGAGAACCTCGCGCTGGTCGCGGCCGTCGACGCGGCGCGCGCCGACGCGGTACGCGCCGCGCTCGT
>JBDHVD010000172.1:0-15296 GCA_039809525.1 Labilithrix sp.
ACGACGCGTGCCGGATCGCGGATCGAACGATTTCGCAGACCTGCGTTGCGTGACCCTATGGCCGGGCCAGATTTTCGCTGGCCCGGGCCAGCGGCTGATCGGCCGTTTCTCCGCTCTGCGGGACCGCTCAGGGATCGATCGTCGCGCGAGCTCCAACGACGTACCAGATGTGTCCGGCGCCGAACTCAGGGGCGCGTGAGAAGGCGCGGCCTCCGGACACCTCGTCCAACGCGAGTCCGGCGATCATGCCGATGAACGGACCGAGCCGAGTCGCGCGCCCGCCTTCGCGCTCGGACAGTCGGAAGTCGCCCCCGAACCGCAGGTCGACGAGGTCCAGCGCGTGGCGATACGTGTAGGCGCCCGCGTTGTTGTACGCGCCGCTCTGGTGGAGCATCTCCCAGCCGATGCCGTACCGGATGTAGGGCACGAAGGTCTTGCCGGCGGAGAATGCCGCCTCGACGTGCGTGCCGAGCCCGTAGCCCCGCGCGGTGCAGTCGCTCTGACCCAGACAATCGCTGCGCGACGCGAGGCCGAGGTGGCCGTGGAAGCCGATGAGCACCTTCGCGCTCGTGCGGAACGAGAGCTCGGCCCCGAACGGGATGAGGGACGGTGAGCCCTGATTCAAGCGATCGGCGGCCTCGCCGCTCGCGCGCGCGAACCCGAGATCGATGCCGGCGCGGATGCCCTCGCTCCGGACCGCGGGCTCCGGTGCCGACGTGCGCTCCGGCGGTTCCTCGGCGAGCGCCGGCGACGTGGAGAGCGCGAGGGCGGCGCCGAGGAGGATCATCGAGATCCGCATGTTCCCCCGATTGTGCAGCCCCCGTGCCGCGCTGAAATCGGGGGAAAGAGCGAAGGTTCGCGGCATGCCGCTGTGCCGGACCCTGGCGTCGGTGCCAGGCCTTGGTTCGTGGAGGGCGGTCTCGAACGCGTGATCTCGGTCAGGCTGAGCGGCGTCTTGCGCAGGAGGCGCTGGGCAAAGCGCACGTGCGGGCATTCACCTCCGCCTCGGACGTGGAGCCGTCCTCGCTGCGGCGTCGACCCATGACCGTCGTCCACGTGATCAGCGCACGAGCGTCACCGCCACCGCGACGATCGCGAGCGAGAGCAGGAACGTGACCTGGCCGGTGATCATCGCGGCGCGGCGCGATCGCGACCCCAGCCAATCGTGCCCGATCGTGAGCGTGAGGACGACGCCGACGAGCGACAGCTTCACGGCGAGCGCGTGGCCCCACGCTCCGGCGAAGACGTCGCCGGTCATGAAGTGCTCGAGCTGGAAGCCGCGATGGAGGACGTTGAAGGTGCCGGTGACGACGAGCGTCGCGAGCGCGATCCATCCGACGACGCGGAAGCGCCGGCCGCCAGCCTGCATCACCTCCGGCTGCTTCAGTGGAACGACGACGGCGGCGATGAAGATCATCCCGCCGACCCAGGCCATGGCCGCGAGGAGGTGGAGCCAGACGCTCGCGAGGTAGAGGATGTGCATGGGATTCCAGTGGTTAGGGCATCCTCTGCGCGGAGGGAAGGGACGAGCGCGCTTCGTCGTACGCTCAGCACGTCATGCATCGATCGACTGGCGGGGCGGCCGTGACAGCGCTACTCGGATAGCGCTCATGAGCTACTCGCCCTACGCGCCGCCGAGGCACCATCCGCATCCGCCGTACGGGGGGTACGGTCCACGGTTCGTGTACCAGCCGCTCGGCTGGAAGACGACTGCGATCGTCGTCGGGATCCTCGCCACGGTCATCCTCGAGATGGCGACGACCGGGCTGACGTGGGCGCTCGGCGGCGGCGCGGGCGAGACCGGTAACATGGCCGCGCTGATGGCGACGGGCCTGCTCGGTTTGGTGCAGTTCGGCGGATCGCTCTTCACCATCGTCGTGTTCCTCATGTGGATCCACAACGCGGCGAAGAACGTCCGGACGTTCGGCCACGAGGGGCTGCGCTTCACGCCGGGCTGGGCCGTCGGCTGGTGGTTCATCCCGATCGCGAGCATGTGGATGCCGTTCCTCGCGCTGCGCGAGATCTGGCGGGCGAGCGAGCCGGATGGCGTCGGCCGAGGACACCCGGGTGGATGGATGACGGCACCCGTGCCCGCGACGTTCAACGTCTGGTGGTTCACGTATCTGCTCGCCGGATTCGTCGGGGCTTTCGCCGCGCTCCCCGCGCTGCTGAACCCGGGCTCGGCGGCGGCGTCCGCGCCGGCGATCAGCATGGTCTCGCACGCGTTCAACGCCGTCGCGGCGATCACCATCGTGGTCATCGTCCGCCGCCTCGCCCAGAACCAGGACGCCTCGCACGAAAAGCTCCGCGCGGCGGAGCAGGCCGGCGGCTACGGCGGCCCGCCCGGCTACGGCGGCCCGCCCGGCTACGGCGGCCCGCCCGGTTACCCGCCCTACGGAGTCCGCACGTGAGCTACTCGCCCTACGCGCCGCCGGCGCACGATCAGCGTCCTCAGGCCCCCGGCTACGGCTACGGCCGCGGCTACTACAACGGCGCGTTCCCGTACGAGCCGCTCGGGTGGAAGACGACCGCCTCGATCGTGGGCATGATCCTGATCGTCATCATCGGCATCGCGGTGACGCTCCTCACGTGGGCCGTCGGCGCGGAGAACTTCGCGAGCGACCTGCGTCTCGCGGGCGCGGTCGGGTTGCTCGGCCTCCTCCTGAGCGGCGTCTCCCTCTTCACGTACGTCGTCTTCCTCGTCTGGACGCACACCGCGGCGAAGAACATCCGGAGCTTCGGGCACGACGGCTTCGAGTTCACGCCGGGCTGGGCGGTCGGCTGGTGGTTCATCCCGGTGATGAACTGGTTCAAGCCGTTCCAGGCGCTGAGGGAAATCTGGCAGGCGAGCGATCCGGACGCGATCGGCGGTGGCTACGGATCGTGGCGCGGGAGCGCCGTGCCGGGGACGTTCGGCGTCTGGTGGGGCACCTACCTGCTCGCGGGCGTCGTGGGAATCATCGGCGCGTTCGTCGGGCTCGGCACGCCGGGCGGGTCGCCGGGGTTCGCCATGGCGGCGCATCTCCTTCGCGCATTCGCTGCGGTCGCGATCGTCTCGCTCATGAGGCAGCTCGCGCAGCGTCAGGAAGCGGCGCATGCGAAGCTCCGCGCGATGCACGAGCAGCCGCCGCCGCCTGCCGCGTACGGCGGCTACGGCTCCGGTCCGCCGGGCTACGGTCCGCCCGGCTACTGATGCATCGTGCACGCACGTCGCGGACGGTCGCGAGGATCGCTCGCGAACCAGTCGCCGCTCGTCGCGAGATCGGTGTGCCGTGAGGTGCCGCCCGCGCCCACACCGCGCGTGACGATCCGCCGTGGAAACGTGCTCTCCGCAGCACGTGACGGGCACTGGCACGTTCTCCGCTCTGCGCCCGGCGCGAAAGGAGAACGCGATGAGGATGACGGACCTCAGGATCGGCCTCGGGGGAACGGTCGTGGGCCTCGTGCTCGCGATGGCCGGATGCGCGCTCGAGAACGACGAAGGCTCGGGCGACGTCGCGGGCGAGCAAGGCGGCACGAGCGCGCCCCCGACCGAGGTCGCGGCGCCGCCCTCCGCAGGCGAGCCCGAGACGCAGCCCGGCGAGTCGCGCTTCGATGCCGACTTCGTCGCAGCGTCGGCCGAGTACGGCGTCCCCGCCGCGGTCCTCAAGGCGATCGCGTGGACCGAGACGCGCTACGAGATGGTCGCCGGCGAAGAGGAGTTCGACGGCCGCCCGGCGGCGTTCGGCGTGATGGCGCTCTCCGGCGAGCGCCTCGAGCGTGGCGCCGCGCTCGCCAAGGTCTCGACCGACGACGCGAAGACGAAGTCGCTCGCGAACGTGCGCGCGGCCGCGGCGCTGCTCTCGTCGTACGCCGACGAGGCGACGATCGCGCGCGACACCGTCGCCGCGTGGGAGCCGGTGATCGCGCGGTACAGCGCGATCGAGGACGAGGGAGCGCGCCGTGAGTACGTGCGCGAGCAGGTCTACGGCGCGATGCGGAAGGGCCTCGGCGCGATCCACGGCGATCGTTCGTTCTACGAGCTCTTCGGCAACGAGGCCGAGGAGGAGCAGGAGATCCGCGCCGCAGGTCCCGACTACGCGGGATCGATCTGGCGTCCGTCGCCGAACTACAACTCGCGCGGCGGGGTGAAGCCGGCGATGGTCGTCATCCACACCTGCGAGGGCGCGTACTCGTCGTGCTGGAGCTGGCTCGCGAACAGCAAGGCGCAGGCGAGCGCGCACTACGTCGTGCGCGAGGACGGCAAGGAGATCTCGCAGCTCGTGCGCGAGTCGAACCGCGCGTGGCACGTCGCCGCGAGCTACGACGCGAGCCTCAACGGCGGCGCGATGTCGAGCCGCCAGGGCCAGTCGGTCAACACCTTCGCCATCGGCATCGAGCATGCGGGGTTCGCCTCGCAGAAGTCGTTCCCCGGAGGACAGATCGAGGCGTCCGCCGCGCTGGTCTGCGACATGACGAAGGCGCACGGCATCCCGCGTGATCGCTTCCACATCGTCGGGCACGGCAAGCTCCAGCCGTACAACCGAACCGATCCCGGACCGAACTGGCCGTGGAGCAGCTACATCACGCGCGTGAACCAGCTCTGCGGAAGCGGCGGCGCTCCCGCACCGGCACCGCCGCCTCCGGCTCCCGGCGGCATCGTGATCGACAGCAACAACGCGAAGAACGACGCGTCGCGCGGCTACATCGACGTCAGCGGAAACTGGACGTCGAGCGACAACGTCGCCGGCTTCTACGGCACCGGCTACTGGTGGGCGAGCACGGCGTCGGTCTCCGACGGCGCGACGTTCTGGTTCAAGCTGCCGTCCGCGGCGACGAAGGCCGTCGATGCGTACTGGACCGCCGCCCTCGACCGCTCGGCCTCCGCGCCGTTCGTGATGTTCAACGCGCAGGGCTCGCGCATCGGCGCGGTGAACGTGAACCAGCGCGCGAACGGCGGAAGGTGGAACACGCTCGGCTCGTTCTCCTTCACGGCGGGCTGGAACAAGGTCGTGCTCTCGCGCTGGACCACCCCTGGTTCCGTCGTCGTCGCGGATGCCGTCCGTGTTCGCTGAGCTCGCGTCCCCGCGAGGGATCGCGCTCGCGGCCGTCGCCGTCGCCGTCGTGGCGGCGCCGGCCGACGCGAGGGTCGGGCGAAGCGCCCACGGCCCGATCACGCGCGCGGAGCGTGCGTCGATCGGCGCGGCGATCGCGTTCGTTCGCGAGGACGGCGAGAAGCGCGAGGCGTACGTCGTGCGCGCGGACGGCACCGGCGAGCAGCCGCTCGACCCGGGACCGTGGCAGTCGTACCCGGCGGCTGCGTCGCACGCGGGCGAGCTCGCGCTCATCCGCGCGGCGGACCACGCGGGCGGTCACGAGGAGGCGCTCGCCGTCCGTCGCGTCGACGGCGAGGTGCAGGTCCTCGCGCGCGGACCGATGGTGAGGAATCCGGCGTTCGCGCCGGACGGTGCGAGCCTCGCGTTCGAGTCCGATCGCGCGAGCTTCCGCGACCTCTACCGCGTGCCCCGGAGCGGCGGGGACGTCGTTCGACTGACGGACGACCGCGAGGGCAACTACGAGCCGTCGTTCGTCGACGGCGGCGCGCTCGTGTTCACCTCGAGCCGCGACGGTGAGGCGGAGATCTATCGGATGCGCGCCGACGGCACCGCGCCCGTGCGGCTCACGCGATCGGCGGGCGACGACGTCGCGCCGCGCCCTTCGCCCGACGGTCGGCTGGTCGCGTTCTTGTCCGCGCGTGACGGCGTCGACCACGTCTTCGTCATGCGCGCGGACGGCAGCGACGTGCGGCCGGTCCGCGCGGCGACGCAGGACGAAGAGCGCGAGCACACGTGGTCGCCCGACGGGACGCGCCTCGCGTTCGTCGCGAAGAGCAAGAGCGGTCGGCCGCGCGTGCTCGTCTGGGATCGTGGGCGCGACGCGGCCTTCGCGATCACCGACGGCACGACGATCGCGGACATGCCGGCGTTCTCGCCCGACGGACGCTACGTCGCGTACGTGAACGACGACGGCCGCGGCCCCGACGTGTGGGTCGCACGCAGCGACGGAAGCGGAGCCGTTCGCGTCGCCGCAGCGGCCGGGCGGCGGTGGCTGCCGGTGTGGATCCCGCAGCCGACCGCGAACGGAGCGCGTGCTAGCTTGGAGGAATGACCTCCTTGCAGCGCGGCGCGATCGGCGCCGCGCTGGTCGTCGCGACGGTGCTGGCGCCACTCCGCGCGGAGGCGTTCTGCCGGACGACGACGGCGCCGGTGCCGGCGAACTACGACGCCGCGCGGAACGGCTGCATCACCTCGGGCCTCGTCCTCTACTGGAAGGGCGCGTGCGTCACCTACGCGGTCAACCAGACCGCCGCGAGCTACATCCCGTTCGAGACGGCGACGAAGGTCATCGACCAAGCGTTCGCGACGTGGGCCACGGCGAAGTGCGCCGACACGGGCGAGCGGGCGGGCATCGCGCTCTACGACCTCGGCGCGGTCGAGTGCGCGGAGGTCCGGTACAACTCCGGCTCGCCGAACCAGAACCTGATCGTGTTCCGCGAGACGTCGTGGCCGTACAACGACTCGGCCAACACGCTCGGCCTCACCACCGTCACGTTCAACGCGGACAACGGCGAGATCTACGACGCGGACATGGAGATCAACGCGTCGGAGCACAACCTCTCGGTCAGCGACATGGTCCCGCAGAACGGCTTCGACCTCCTCAGCGTCATCACGCACGAGGCCGGGCACTTCCTCGGCCTCGCGCACGCGACGAGCCCCACGGCGACGATGTTCGCGAGCTACAAGCCGGGGACCATCAGCCTCCGCTCGCTCACGCCCGACGACGTCGCCGGCTTGTGCGCGATGTATCCGAACGACAAGGAGCGCCCCGTCGATCCGAAGGTGAGCGCCTCGGGGATCGTCGCCGCCGACGCGTGCAGCCAGACCCCGCGGCACGGCTTCACGACGAAGTGCGAGGACGCGCAGGACGACGACAAGGGCTGCTCGATCGCACCGGCGACGACGGCCGCGGGGGAGGGCCGGCGACTCGTGCCGGTCACCGGCCTCGCCGCGATCGCCGCCGTCGTCGCGGCCGCCCTCCGGCGCCGTCGTTAAGCCGATGTAGGCTTTTGTGGGGAGGCTCCGATCCACTGGACGGAGCCCGACGGGAGGGGTGATCCGCGTTCGTGCGGCCGCGCCGCAGCGGAAAAACAGGGCTGGACGCCGGGCGTGTCCGGTGGCGCACGGCGTGCATCGCACACCGCCGTACCGATGAATCACGCGATCAGCCCGGTCCCCGCGCTCACCGCCCGCTCCGCTGCCGTCGCCCGCGAGCGGGCGCTGAACGACGAGACCGCGCGGCTTCGTCGCCTGCGCTCGCTGCTCGCGCTGTTCGCGCTCTACGCGGGGGCGCTGCTCGCGGTCATCCTGCTGAGCGACGGCGCGGACGTCGGATGCATCCTCGCGGGCATCGCCGGTCACGTGCTCTACGCGACGCACCGGATGGTGACGTCGTGGCGTGACGCCTCGTGGCTCGAGCACGCCCGCGATCGCATGCTCGCGCGGCGACGCTTCGCGTACGCGCGGTGAGGACTCCGGTCGACGGTCGCGTCGTCGCGAAAGCCAACGGCCCCACACCGGACCACGCCTGAGCTGGAGGACGCGACCGACGTCCTTTCGCATGCTTCAGCCGAATCCGCCCGATGCGTCTCCCGTCGAACGATGGATGAAACGCCCCGGCCGCGCTCGGCACGACGCGTGCTCGTGGCTAGACGAGGTCACGAAGATGCGTGTGGCAGCCATCGCCTTGTTCGGTCTCCTGCTCCTCCCCGCAGCCGCGCGCGCCGATCAGGGCGCGCCTCCCGCGCCGAGCCCCGAGGTCCAGCGCCTGCTCGCCGCGAAGAAGACGCTGAACTGGAACGTGACGCTCCCGGGCAAGCGCGAGAAGTACGGCCACGCCGAGGCGCTCGTCGATGCGCCCGCCGACAAGGTGCGGGACACCGCGGTGCAGTTCGGCCGCTACAAGGAGCTCCATCGCAAGTTCGCGAGCGCGCGCGTCGTCGCGAAGGAAGGCGACAACACCGACGTCTACCTGAAGCTGCCGGTGAAGCTCGGACCGATCTCGGTCGATCAGTGGGAGGTCATGAGGTTCGGCCCCTCGCGCGCGCTCCCCGGCGGTGTGCACGTCGTCGAGGGGCGCGGCGTGAAGGGCAACATGAAGGACGGGCACCTCGTCATCACGATCAAGCCGGTCGACGCGAAGCACTCGCTCCTCGGGGTCGATCTGCTGCTCGTGCCGAACATGCCCGCGCCCCAGTCGATGGTCGACGAGGAGCTCCGCGACGCGGCGCTCGACTTCGTGAACGGCCTCAAGGACAAGTCGCAGGGCTGGGTCGGCCCCGTCACCGCGCTCTGATCGCGCCGGTCAGTAAAGTGTAACTGACTCTTTCGCGGTCGTCCTGAGGCTGAGGACGGTCGTGGTTCGCTTCGATTTCAGCTTCACCCCTTCGCGCGGCCCCGACCGCGGCGAGGCCGCACGAGCCTCGCGAGCGCGCGCCGTCTCGCCGCGCGCGGCGTGGTCCCGCTCGTCCTCGACTTCGCCTCGACGAAGAACCCGGGCGGCGGCTTCCTCGACGGCGCTCGGGCGCAGGAGGAGTCGCTCGCGCGCTCCTCGGCGCTCTACGCGACGCTCGCGCCCTCGCCGATGTACCACCACCATCGTGCATCGCACGACGCGATGTCCACGAGCTGGACTGATCCACTCGCCCGACGTCCCGGTCTTCCGCGACGACGAGGGCGGGCACCTGCTCGAGGAGCCGTACGCGTGCGCGTTCCTCACGTCGCCGGCGCCGAACGAGAAGGTCGTCGTCGAGCGCAATGCGTCGCGCGCAGCGGAGGCGGATCGCGTCATGCGCGGGCGCGTGGAACGTGCGCTCGTCGTCGCTGCGCATCACCGTCATCGTCACCTCGTGCTCGGCGCGTGGGGCTGCGGCGTGTTCGGCAACGATCCGTCCGTGGTCGCCGATGCCTTCGCGCGCGCGCTCGAGGGCCCGATCGCGGGCGCGTTCGACGAGGTGGTGTTCGCGGTGCTCGACTGGTCGGACGAGCGGCTTCGTCAGGCCGCTCGTCGAGCGGTTCGCATCGTGACCGAGACGCGGCGACCGCGGGGACGCTTCGCGCCGTCGATCAGGTCGGTCTTGCGGTGAGCGATGGCGTGCATCCACCGGGTGCGCGCGTCGCCGCCCAGGATCCAGAGGCTGCGCGGCGCCATGTCGAGCAGCTCCTTGCGTCCGCTCTCGGGATCGATCAGCTCGAGCACGCACGCCGCGCCGAGGCTCACCGCGACGACCGTCGGTCCGAAGCCGGGGAAGTCGTGGTGGGCGCCGATGCCCTGTCCCGGCAGGTACTCGTTCACCACCACGTTCACGACGGGAGCTTCGAGCAGGCCTTCGCGCACCACGCGTTCGGCGATCGGCGCGACCCAGGAGGGCAGGGGACCGAGCGCGCGCGGCTCGGAGCGAGCGCTGCCGTACGAGAGCCCGTAGATCTGGCGGCGGCGCTCCCATTCCGTCTTCCACGGCTCGCGGTCGATCGCCGCGAGCAGCTCGCGCTCCTCGTCCGCCGAGATCCACTCCTCGAGGTAATCGAGGCCCGGCACGTCCGGGACGCGGAGCTTCGCGGGCGCGAGGAGCGACAGCTGACGCACGCCCGAACGTTAGCGCGCGCCTCGTCCGCCGCGAGCACGGCCGTTCGCCTGCGCTACAGTGCATCGCTCGAATGGCTCGCGAGGCACCCCGCGTCTTCTTGCTCTCGCCCGCGCGGCTGGACGGCGAG
The DNA here is from genome assembly GCA_039809525.1 of Labilithrix sp. Classification (GTDB taxonomy): domain Bacteria; phylum Myxococcota_A; class Polyangia; order Polyangiales; family Polyangiaceae; genus Labilithrix. The sequence continues at coordinate 9,810 of JBDHVD010000172.1, forward strand.
CGCGCGCGCCTCCTGTTCCGGCCGGTGACGGCGTTCCCGCTCGCCGCCGCGCTCCGCTCGAAGGAGGGCGCGCCGATCGGCGAGGTGTTCCGCTTCCTGTCGGGCCTCTACTTCCGCGGCAAGCTCGCCTACGCGGAGGCGTTCGCGCGGCCACCGAAGAAGAGCGACGGCGTGCTGGTGATCACGACGAACCGCGGGCTCCTCCCCGCGAGCACGCGCGTGAGGGTCGACGACCTCGCGCGGTTCGCGGAGACGGACATCCACCACACGTCGGATGCGTTCCGTGGTCCGCTCGCCCGCGACGCCGAGACGCTCGCGCGGGCGCTCGGTGCTCGCGGTGAGCCGGTGCTGCTCGGCAGCATCGCGACGGCGAAGTACGTCGACGTCCTGCTGTCGGTGTTCGGCGATCGCCTCCTCTTCCCGTCGGAGTTCGTCGGGCGCGGCGACATGAGCCGCGGCGGTCTGATGCTCCGCGCGGTCGATGCCCGCGCCGAGCTCACGTACGTGCCCGTCCGCGGCGCCGTCCGCCACGGCGCGCGGCCGCCGAAGCTCCCGCCGCGCCGCGCGCGCGCCGGCTAGATCAGATCGTTCTGCTGGATGTGCTCGTACACGCGCTCGGCGCACTCCGACCACGGAGGGTCGTCGCTCGCGTAGCGCGCGTAGGCGTAGAGCAGCGGCAGGGCCGGGCCCGGGATCTCGTCGAGGACGGTGACGAGCCACTCCGCGTCCGGCGCGAGGCCGGCCTTGTTGATCAGCGCCTCGAGCATGTCGAGCTTCGCCTTGCGCGTCGCCGGCAGGAGCTTCGCGGGATCGATCCGCAGCCCGGTCTGCGACCCGAGGAGCGTCAGCTTCTTCTTCTCCGACTCGGGCAGCTCCATCGGGCGATGCAAGAGGACGGCGACGACGGCGAGGACGCCGGCTTCGAGCCACGCACGCAGGACCCAGCCGAAGAGCGCGGGCCACACCAGCGCGGCGATCGGGACCCACACGCGCGCGATGCCGAGCAGCATCGAGCCGGGCGTCGAGCGGATCGCGAGCTCCGTCCTGCCGCCGACGTAGCGCGCGCCGCTCGGGATGACGAGCGCCACGAGCTTCGTCCCGACGTAGTGACCGTCGATCTCGTCGTCCTTGCCGACGATCATCCGCCGGCGAGCATACGCGACTTGCGCGCCGTCCACCGCTCGCGTGCACGGTCGCGCTCGCCTTCGCGCGTGCGCGCCGGTCCCTTCGCCGCGATGCGCGCGAGGACCTTCGCCGTCGCCTCCGCGATCTCGTCGACCGCCGCCTCGAACGCGGCCGCGTCCGCCTTCGACGGGGCACGCGCGCCGGTCACCTTCCGGACGTACTGGAGGGCGGCGGCGCGGATCTCCTCCGGCGTCGTCGGGGGCTCGAAGTGATGGAGGACGCGGATGTTACGACACACGCCCTTTCGCGTACGAGCCGGGCTCCGCCGTGTCAACCCTTGGCCAGGCCGACGACGATCCGGAAGAGCAGCGCGACCGCGAGGACCACGCCCAAAAAGAGGAGCGGTCCTTCGGAGACGATGGCGCCGATCCGGCGCTTCAAGCGGGACAATCGCCGCGGGACACCGGCCGGAACGAGGGTCGAGAGCTCCACCTCTTCCTTCGTACGCGCGGCCGGAGAAAAGTTCCCGTATCCTCCGGACCGACGAAATGAAACGCAAACCGAGGCTCACGAAGCGAGAACGACAGGCGGCGGCCGGCGGTCCCAAGCCCTCCGGACAGCCGAAGGCCCACAACCACGGCCATCAGCACATCCACTGCATCGCGTGCGGCAAGCACCTCGACGAGGCCGACTTCGAGGCGCCGGCGACGGCGACCACGATCACGTGCGAGCACGGCTCCACGTTCCCCACGTGCGTGAAGTGCGTCCCCAAGTCGACGCAGCTGGTGAAGGAGCACGACGCCGACCTGGTGGTGCTCGCGCGCTACATGCAGGAGCACGACGAGACGAACCAGCCGGTCAAGGTCGCGGGCGCCTGGCACTGAGATCGCGCAGGCGCAGCACCATCTCGTAGGCGTCGCCGCCGTTGCCGAAGCGCGCGGGGGAGTAGAAGCGCCGGAGCAGACGATGGGCGACGAAGCCCTCGCTCTCGTAGAGGGCGAGGGCGCCTTCGTTCGCCGTCGAGACGTGCAGCGTGACCATCGCGAGGCCGCGCTCGCGCGCCGCGTCGACCGCGGCGCGGAGGAGCGCGCGGCCGAGGCCGGACCGACGGTGCGCCTCGTCGACGGCGATGCCGACCACCTCGAGCTTGTTCGCGCGCCGCATCGTCGCGACGAAGGCGATCACCGGACCGGCGCGCGAAGGGCGCGCGATCCACACGCGGGGCGGTCCTCCGCCGGGCACCGCCGGGACGCTCGCGTGCGGGAACACGCTCGCGTCGAGCGCCATGCACTGCGCGAGCGCGACGAGGTCGCTCCCGTCCAGCGCTTCGATCGTCGACGCCGTCTCCACGCGAGGATTGTAAAGGCGCTCCTTACGCCGGAGTCTCGGAAAGACAGATGCCGTGAGGCCATCGTTCGTCGCGCTGGCGCGTCTGACTCGAGCATGGCGGACACACGGAACATCTGGTCGAGGAGGAAGCTCTTGCACACGGGCGGCGGGCTCGTCGTCGCGTCGCTCGCGGCGTGCCGGCGGCGCGCAGAGGCGTGCGGGCCGGTGACGGCCGCGGTCTGCACGGAGACCCACGCCAACATCGAAGGGCCCTACTACCGCGCGGGGGCGCCCGAGCGATGGGACCTCACGACGCCGGGCCTGAAGGGCACGCCGCTCGAGATCGAAGGACGCGTGACGACGAGCGACTGCCGGACGCCGCTGCGCGACGTCGAGCTCGACGTCTGGCAGGCCAACGACGAAGGCCACTACGACAACGACGGCACGATGCGCGTCGCCGGGATGCTCCTCCGCGGTCGGATCAAGACCGACGGTGACGGTCGCTACCGCGTCCGCTCGATCCTGCCGGGGCACTACCTCAACGGCCCGCAGTACCGGCCCGCGCACGTGCACGTGAAGCTGCGCGCGGTGTCGCATGCGCCGCTCACCACGCAGCTCTACTTCCCGGACGACCCGTACAACCGGATCGATCCGTTCATCCATCCGTCGCTCGTGATGGACGTGAAGAAGCGCGACGGCAGGCTCCTCGCGCGCTTCGACTTCGTGCTGCGTCAGTCGACCTGAACGAGCTCCTCGATCGCGTGATCGAGCATCGTGTCGCCGTCGAACACGAAGCGCCCGCGGAACCGCTTGCCCGCGAGGAGGAGCGGGAGCCAGAGCGCGTCGTCGGCCCACATGCGCGCATAGGGGATCGCGTCGAGCGGCGCCCAGAGCGGCACCGCCTCGTCGGTCTCCTTCGGCTCGCCGATGCATCGGTCGGCGCGGAAGACGTGGCAGTGCAGGCCGTACCCGTCGACGAACTGGAACGACAGCTCGCCGTGCTCGCTCACGCCGGTCGCCTCGACGCACAGCTCCTCGAACAGCTCGCGGACCGCGGTGTCGATCGGGCGCTCGCCCGGATCGATGCGTCCGCCCGGACCGTTCACCTTGCCCGCGCCGAGGCCGCGCTTCTTCTCGATGAGGAGGATGCGATCGGTCTCGACGACGAAGAGCAGCGTCGCTCGATCCGTCGGAGCCCACTTCGCCCAGTCGATGTCGGACAGCGCGCGCACGTGGACGCTCTTACCAGAGCGAAAAATTCCGGTCGACTCGCGGTAACCCCTGCGTCCGGCAGCCCTCATTTTCAGGGCTCGCGATCCATGAACACTTCTCTTTCCGGCGGGTGATCCACCCGATCGCCCCCGCGGAATCGCAGGACAAACCGCGATCGACACCCGGCAACGGCGGCGGAACGCGCCTTGCTCGTCGTCCTTCGCATGAGCGCGCGCTCGGTTGCTCCCCGCCCCTCGGTCCCGCGGCCCGTCTCTCGCTCCTCGGCGCCGCCGCCTCCCCAGCCGCCGCCTTCCTCGCGTCCGATCCTCGCCGCGAAGGAGGCCTACACCACCGAGCCGCCGCTCATCCGCGAGCGCCTTCGCACGGTGGACCTCGAGGACGGCGACATCGTCGAGAGCGCGCCTTCGAGCACCGTCGCGCGCAAGACGACGCCGCCCCCGGCGCCGCCGGTGCGCAAGACGAGCGCGCCGCCCCCGCCGCCGTCGTCGATGGTCGTGTCGAAGCAGGCGCAGCCCGCCGCTCCGGTCGCCATCCCGCCGGCGCCGGCGGTGCCGAACATCGCCGCGCCGCGCGCCGGCTCGGCGCCCGATCCCACCGACATCCTCTTCGATGCGGTCTACGAGCTGAACTTCGCGAGCTCGCCGTGGGAGGCCGCGGGCCTGATCGCCGAGACGCTCGCACGCGCGCTCAACGCACGCACCGTCGTCATCCACACGCACGATCTCGAGCGGCGCGAGCTCAAGGCCATCGGCGCCTCCGGCGACGGCGACTTCGACATCATCGGGATGTCGGGCTCCGCCGAGGACGACCTCATCGCGTCGGCCGTCCTGTGCAACCAGAAGTCCGTCACCATGAAGTTCGACGGCGAGCTCCCGCGCATGGCGCCGGAGCGGCTCTACGCCGTGGGCGCGCCGCGCTCGGTCGTGGCGGTGCCCGCGATGGTGTGGGGGCGCTGCCTCGCGATCATCGAGGTCATCGACGCCGACGAGCGCTTCGACGGGCGCGTCGCCGACTCGGCCGCGTACGTCGCCGAGCGCTTCGCCGAGTTCCTCACCGAGAACGCGGCGTAGGTCATCGCCTCAGCCACGTCACCCTCGAGACGCACGTGTCGCCACCGTCGTGCGTGATGCATCGCACGCGCTCCCAGCGGACGTTGCGGCAGCCCATCGTCTCGAAGATCGCGCACATCAGCTCGTTCGTGAGCGCGCACAGCGCCGGGTGATGCCCCGGCCAGCGCGTGATCCGGCTCTCCGCCTCGCCCTCGCCGAGGATGGTCATCGTCCGCACGCCGGTCGAGTGCAGCTGGTGCCAGAGCCGCGGGATCATGCGCGCGTAGATCTCGGGGCTCACCAGCTTCTCGAGGAGGAACCGGTAGACGCTGTTCATCCCGTTCTTCACGACCTCGCGCGAGGCGTCGCGCGCGAGCCGATCGACCTCTTGCGACGTACGTCCCTCGGCGAGCGCGTCGAGCATGGCGTGCACGAGCGAGGCCGGGTACCACGAGGCGGAGAGGATGCGGACGATCGGCTCGTCCGGATCGAGCGCGTCGCGCAGATCGTCGGGCACGCGTGCGGCCATCGCGCGCACCGCCTCGGCGCCGAAGCGTCGCTCGTACCAGGCGAAGAACTCGCGGATCGCTCCGCCTTTGATCATCGGCTGCGCCGGCATCCGATCGATCCGATCGTAGCCCACCGCCGCGCGTGCACACATGCGGGCAGAACGGCGGGCGATCCACGCCTGGTGCACGAGACGGAACCGTGACGCGAGAAAAGTCCGCGAATGACGGAATTTTCGGCCTGC
>JBDHVD010000173.1:0-15226 GCA_039809525.1 Labilithrix sp.
CCCCCCCTCCTCGTCCCTACCGCCTGCGCCGCGTGACGGCTGCGAGCTCGGCCTTCGCCTCGCGCGCGCCCTGGGCGGCGAGCGCGTCGGCGCGCTCGTTGCCGGCGTTGCCGTTGTGCGAGCGCACCCACTGCCAGCGCACGACCAGCTGCTTGGTCGCGATCGCGGCCGCCACGCGCCGCGCGCTGTCCACCACGAGCGGGTCCACCTTCGCGAAGTCGCGCAGGCGCCACGTCTCGAGGCTCTTGTCGAAGTTCTCGACCAGCGACTGGTTGTCGGAGAACACGACCGCGACGACGCCGGCCGGCAGCGCGTCGAGCGCCTCGGCGACGGCGCGGTACTCCATCACCTTCGCGAGCGTGCCCTTCGCCTTGCCGTAGCCTTCGATCGGCGGGCCGGACGGCGGCGCGATGTGAAAGCCCCAGCCGCCGGGCGCGCCTTCGCCCGCCTTGCACGAGCCGTCCGTGTAGCAGAGGTACTCGCGGCGTCCGCTCACCGTGCGCCGTCATAGCAGCCTGCCGCGCGCGCGGCGACGGGCTCATCCCGGGCGGTACCGGGCGACGGTCCTGACGAGCCGATGGACGTCGAACGCGGTCGACAGGACGACGACGTGTGCGGCGGACGCGTGCACGCGCGCGTGGAAGCGAGCGGCGGCGCCGGCGTCGCCCGCGACGATCACGTGCGGGGCGAACGACGCGTGGGCGATCGCCGCGGCCTCGACGTCGCGCACCACGAGGATCTTCGCCCGCGCTGCCGGAGGAGGAACGCCGCGAGGTCCGACGTGTCCCGATCGCCGTGCATGACGAGGACCTTCGCCCCCTCGAGCTCGCCGCGCGCGAGGGGTTGCGCGACCGCACCGGCGTCGGTCCGCTCGGAGTGCGGGAGCCGCAGCTCGAGGACGAACGCGCGCGCGTCGTCGCTCCGGACGTCGAGCGAGCCGCCGTGCAGGAGCGCCGCGTTCCGCGCGGTCGCGAGGTCGAGGTCCGAGAGGGCCGGCGTGCGCACCGCGTCGTTCGTCGCGAGTCGCACGACGCACGCGGCGTCCTCCACGTCGAAGGTCAGGTGGAGCGACGCATTCCGCGCGGAGCACCGCGCCGCCTCGGCGATGAGCTGGGCGATCGCGCGCTCGATCCGGAGCCGGTCGGCGAGGACGTCGAACGGCCTCGGTGCGTGCGGCGGCACGAGGACGACGTCCTGCTCGGCGAGGACGTCGGCGGCCGCGTCGAACGCCCGCCCGAGGATCGCCGGCAGATCGACGAACGCGAGCTCCAGCTGTCCGGGCACGTGCTCGACGCGCGCGACCTCGAGGAGATCGGACAGCAACGCGAGGTGCTTGTCGACGCAGCTCTCGAGCGCGGCCATCGCCACGTCGCGGCCGTGTCGATCGACGGCGCTCCCGCGGAGCAGGCGCGTCCAGCCGAGCACCGCGTCGAGCGCCGCGTGGGACTCGAGCGTCGCGAGCTCGAGGAGGCGCTCCTTCGCGACGCCCGCCGCCTCGGCGTCCGCCGCGCGCGTGCGCGCGCGCACGACGAGCTCCGTCAGGTCGCGACAGCTCCGGCACCCGGGATCTCCGGTGCCCTCGCCGGAAGCGGGCGAAGACGTCGACTGGCTGGCCCCCATGTCCGGCCAGCTTGGCGTCGTGGACCCGGTGCGTCTGACCCGAACGGCCGCGTTCGGTGTCGGGGAATTCACCGACGCATTTCAGCCGCTCTTGAGCCAGCCGCGCTGGAGCGCGTAACGCACGACGTCGGCGCGCGTCTTCAGCGCGAGCTTCTCCATCGCGCGCGCGCGGTAGGTCTCGAGCGTCCGCGTGCTGATCTCGAGCTGGCTCGCGATCTCCTTCATCGCGTGGCCCTCGGCGATGAGACGGAGGACCTCCGCCTCGCGCTCGCTGAGCTGCCCGGAGCCCGCGGTCGGTGCGACCAGATGCCCGGCCACGGCGGGATCGAGGTAGATGCCGCCCCCGGCGATCGCGCGGATCGCGCGCACGAGATCGTCGGCCGCCGTTCGCTTGAGCACGTAGCCGGACGCCCCGGCCTTGAGCAGGAGCTGGACGTACCCGCGCTCTTCGTGCGCGGTCAGCGCGAGGACGCGGACGGCGGGGTTCTCCGCCTTCAGACGCTCCGTGGCCTCGGCGCCGCCGAGCTTCGGCAGCGACAGATCCATGACGACGACGTCCGGTTGCGCGGAGGCGACCGCCTCGAGCGCGGTGAGGCCGTCCGCCGCTTCGCCGACCACCTTCATGTCCGGCTCCGCGTCGACGAGCGCCTTCAGCCCGCTGCGGACGATCGGGTGATCGTCGACCAGGAAGACGCGAACGGTAGCGGGCGCGCTCTCCTGCGGATTCATGGCGCTCGTCTTCTACGCCTCCCGCGCGGCGTCGTCACGAGGGACGGGGCGATCGTGCCCCAAAATTCGTGGATTCCGCCTCAGGTTTGTCCGAGCGGAACACCGGTGACCGGGTCGCGCCCGAGCGCGAGCATGCCGCTGAAGACGAGCTGCCGCTTCTCGGGCAGCGGATGGTAGGGCGCCGCGGACACGTCGCGGAGCATGCGCTCGAGCGGACCGCGGAAGAAGCCCGGCCCGCCGGCGATCTCCATCGCCTTGCGGACGGCCTCCATCGCCGCGTTCGCGCAGAGGGTCTTGGCGACGAGGGCCTGGTTGGCGCGTGCGAGCGTGGGCTCGAAGTCGTAGTCCGCCGCGTTGTCGACCAGCGCGCGCCAGGCGAGCCTGGTCTGCGTCCGCAGGTTCTCGAGCTCGCCGGCGAGGACGGCCGTGGTCGGGCCGTCGGCCTTCTTCGCCGCGCTCGCGAGCGCGAGATCGCTCGCCGCCTCGACGATCCCCGCGTACGCGGACATGTAGATCGGCGCCGCCACCGTGAGCGTCACGCTCCACGCCGGATGCCACCGGCCGCGCGGACGCCGGAGCGCGATGGCCTCGTCGGGCACGAAGACGTCGTCGAACAGCACGGTGTTCGAGCCGGTCGCGCGCATGCCGAGCGTGTTCCAGTCCGAGGCGAAGCTCACGCCCTCGGCCCGCGTCGGCACCGAGAAGTGGAGGACCTGCGGTCCGGCGGCCGGATCGTCGTACGCCGCGCTGGCGATCACCAGGTCGGCGGCGGGCCCGCCGCTGCCGAAGACCTTCCGCGCGGTGACCCGGAAGCCGCCGTCGACCTTCGTCATCGTCCCGTTCGAGTCGATCCAGTCGGACGCGCCGGTGCTGAGGAGCACGGTCTCGCTCGCGGCCACCTTGCGCAGGAGCGCCTCGCCGGGCTGCCCGTGGAGGTGCTTCCACACGGTGGCGGCGACGAGATGCGCATGCATCGAGAACGCGAGCGCGGTCGAGGCGCAGTGCTTCGCGAGCTCGCGGATCGTCTCGCACGTGTCCGCGTGGAGCGCCCCGCCTCCGCCGAGCTCGCGAGGGACGCCCATCGAGAAGAACCGATGCTCCTTCAGCCGCGCGTAGCTCTCGCTCGCGAAGGTCCCGTCGAGGTCGTGCCGCCCCGCGACCTCCGCCAGCGCCGGTCCGATCGCGCGCGCCTTCTCCACCCACTCGTGTTCCGTGTCGCCATACCCGGCATCATGGACAGCGGGCTCCGGGCGAACCAGTACGGTTTTCGAACCGCGCGAGCGGGACAGGGGAAGGTGAGGGATGAAGGGATACGGCCAGCAGTTCTGCCCCGTGGCCCAGGCGCTCGAGGTGCTCGGCGAGCGCTGGACGCTGCTCGTCATCCGCGAGCTGCTCATGGGGAGCCGGCGCTTCAGCGAGATCCAGCGCGGCCTCCCGCTCATGAGCCGCAGCGTGCTCGCGCAGCGGCTCGAGGCGCTCTGCGACGCCGGGGTGATCGCACGGGTCGAGGGCGGCTACCGGCTCACCGAGGCCGGCGAGGAGCTGCGCCCGATCGTCATGGAGTGCGGCAACTGGGGGATGCGCTGGGCGAACCGGGAGCTGAGGAACGACGAGATCGACGTCGGCGTGCTCATGTGGGACCTCCGCCGGCGCATCGCGCTCGACACGGCGCTCCCCGAGCCGCTCCTCGTCGAGATCGCGTTCCGCCTCGAGGGACCGGCGAAGCTCGTTCGCGCCTTCCCCCGGTGGCTGAAGCTGAGCGTGTTCGCGACCGCGCCGCGCGCGTCAGTGGCGCTTGCGGCGCACGAGAGCGACGAGCGCGTCGTACGCGCGTGAGAGGTTGATGCGGTAGCGCGCGAGGCCGCTCCGCGAAGGGCCCGCGCGCAGGGCGGTGCGCGCGGCCACCGCGGGGGACAGCCCGAACCGCGAGTGCAGCGCGATGAGGTCGCGGACGACGTCGGTGATCGCCGTCGTGTCGAGGTCGTTCGACGCGCAGTAGCTGTCGTCCTTGTTGCGGATCATGCAGCGCGCGACGATGCGCATGACCTCGAAGGGGATGGGCTCGTCGTTCGCGTCGCAGAAGTGCTGGTAGCGGAACACGCCGGTCGCGCCGCCGTCCTCCTTCGAGCGCGCCGCCTCGAGCGCATCGTACTCGCTCCGGAGGTAGTCCTCGATGGTGGTGCTGGCGGCGCCTGCACGGTCGTACTCGTCGAACTTGCGCAGCGAGTCGTTCAGCGCCTTCGGGTTCCGGCTCGCGCCGCTCATCAGGTAGTAGAGCAGCGCGCCGATCGCGTAGATGTCCGCGGGGCGGCCGACGCGCTTCTGCACCCGCGCGCGGACCTGCGCCTCGCTCGGCTGGGCGAAGGGTTGCTCGAGCACGATGCGCTTCTTCGCGCGATCGACCTCGCGGATGACGTACTCGTGGTCGCGATTGACGAGCGCGAACGTGTCGTTCTTCGCGATGTCGACGAAGAAGTCCTCGAAGTACTCGACGTCGCGCGATCCCTGCTTCACGTCGACGAGCAGGCCGAGGAGGTTCGTCTCCTGCTCCGGGCTCTGGAAGTAGGTGGTGCCGGGGACCGCCGCTCCGATGCGGGTGACGCCCTCGTGCTGGTCGCGCCGCGCCGCGCTGAAGTCCGCCAGGCGGACCTGGAGGGTCGAGCCGGCGAGCTTCGGATCCGGCAGCTTGAGGAGGATGTTCGACGGGTTGATGTCGCGATGACAAACGTTGCGGACGAGGTGGGCGAACTCGACCGCGCTCGCGACGGGGATCACGTACTCGAGCACGCGCACGAGGCGCTCGGGGATGCCGAGGGCGGCGAGGTCCTCCTTCACCTTCGGATCGCGCGAGCCCTTCACCCGCTCCTGGAGCGTCATGTCGAGCTTCTCGAGGATGAGGAAGTCGCCCTCGCAGTTGGCCTTCACCTCGACGGGGAGGGTCTCCTCGTCGATCGTGCCGGACGCGAGCAGCTCGACGATCGACGGGTGGCCCTGGAGGTACTCGAGCAGCGATTTCTCCTGCCGGAAGCGGGAGATCTCCTCGTCCTCGAGGTCCTTCTGCAGCATCTTGATGACGACCGGACGCTCCTGGTGGGTGAGCGACTCCTCGCGGCGCTCGTAGCCGAGATAGAGGCGCGCGAACCGTCCGGAGCCGAGCACGATCGGGCGATCGATCTCGTCGCCGGCGAACGCGTAGGTCCGCGAGCGCTGGAACTCGAACAGCGTGCGCGCGCGCGCGGCGCCCGCCGGCGGAGCGAGCGACGGGGTCGCCTTCACGCGCGAGCTCTCGCTCGCGGCCGGGATCGGAGCGGGCGCAGGCGCCGCCGGCGGCGCCGAGGCGCCGTGCGGGAGCGGAGGCGGCGCCGCGGAGCGCACCGCCGGCACCGCCGGTTTGGTCGCCGGCTTGGACGGGAACGCGGACGCGAGGCCGCTCTTCGGCTTGATCGGCGGCGGCGCGGGCGGCGGCTGCGTCTCGATCGGAGGACCGGCCGGCGTCAGCTCGGTCGGGACGGTCACGTCCTCCTTCTCCGGTCCCGGATGCTCGGACTCCCCCATGAGCCCAGCATACCGTATCGCGCCGCGTGGTCCGCCTTCCTGGGGGATCAGTACCTGGGCGGACCGAGCACGAACACGGCATGCGCCGTCTCGGTGCCGATGGTCGTCAGGCGGTGCCGGCGCCCGCGCGGGATGAAGATGCTGTCGCCCGGATTGAGGGTGTGCGTCGTCCCCTCGACGTCGACCTCCACGCGTCCGGCGAGGACGACGAGACTCTCGTCGCCGCCGTGTCTCAGATCGGGCGCCGTGGCCTGGCCCGGCTCCGCCGTCACCATGAAGCTGACGAGCGACTCGACCCCCGCGGGCGTGAGCTCCTCGTAGACGATTCCGCCGTTCGAGATCGGCCTCCGCCGCCGCTGGTTCGCGCGGATCACGACCGCATCGGTGAGCTGGGTCTGCTGCTGCTGCATCGGAGCCTCCCTTCGCCGCCCGCGTGCAAGCCGCGCGCCTCGCGGGGCACATGCGATGCACTCCGGCGGGGGATGCTCGTCCGATCGCCCTCGCGCCGGCTGCTCTTCGCGGCGGCGCTGCTCGCGCTCGCAGCATGCCATGGCAACGAGCAACCGGTCGGCGCGGGGCAGCTCTACCAGCAGCCGGTCTCGCAGCGCTACGAGCGCGAGGAGACGCGCACGCTCGTCGCGCTCGTCGACGACGCCGCGCAGCTCGTTCGGACGAAGGGCGAGGCGGCGTTCGACACGCTCCGCGTCCAGGGCAGCCGCTGGCGCCGGGGAGAGTGGAACGTCTTCGTCGTCGATACCGAGGGGGACCTCGTCGTGCATCCCGACAAGACGATGGAGGGACGAAACGGGCTCGCGCTGCGCGACGTCGGAGGCAAGCCGATCATCCGCGGTCTCCTCGCGACCGCGACGTCGGTGCCGGGGAGGACCGACGGCTGGTACCACTACGAGTGGCCGGTGCCCGGCGAGCTCCTCCCGCGGTGGAGGAGCACGTACGTCCGCCTCGCGCAGGCGCCGTCGGGCAAGCGCTACGTCGTCGCGAGCGGCATGGTCGACGACCGCATGGAGAAGAGCTTCGTCGTCGACCTGGTGAACGACGCGGCGGGCGAGATCGCGAAGGACCCCCGCACGGCGTTCGCGAAGCTGCGCGATCCGAAGGACCGCTTCGTGGCGAAGGACGCGTACGTCTTCGTCCTCGATCCGCGCGGCGTCGATCTCGTGGACCCGGCGTTCCCCCGCCTCGAGGGCAAGAGCCTCCTCGACACGAAGGACACGCGCGGCAAGCAGCCGATCCGCGAGATGCTCGACGTCGCGCGGATGCAGGGCTCGGGCTGGGTCGAGTACATGTGGCCGAAGCCCGGCGAGAGCGTGTCGACGATGAAGTCCGTCTTCGTGAAGAAGGTGGACGCCGGCCCCGAGTGGTTCCTCGTCGGCTGCGGCGTCTACCTCGCCGATGCGCCGCGCGGCGGTCCCGTCGCGACGATCACCGCGCCCGAGCTCACCGCGTTCGTGCGGGAGGCCGCGGCCCTCGTCGAGAAGCGGGGCGAGGCGGCGTACGCCGAGCTCTCGGAGAAGGGCTCGAGGTGGTCCCGCGACGACGCCCACGTGTTCGTGTGGGCGATGGACGGCACGTGCGTGCTGCACCCGGCGGATCGCGCGCGGGAGGGGACGAACGGCTCGGGCGCCCAGGACGTCCTCGGCCGGCCGTACGGCAAGGAGATCCTCGAGCGCGCCTCGAGCCCCGCGGGCGAGGGATGGGTCCACTCCATGGATCCGCCGGACGGCATGTTCCCGGCGTGGAAGTCGACGTTCCTGAAGCGCGTGACGCTCCCCTCCGGCGCGCAGCGCATCGTCGGCTCGGGCGTCTACGGGATGAAGATGGACGAGGCGTTCGTCCGCGACGTCGTCGATCGCGCCGCGGCGCTCGTCGCGCAGAAGGGCAAGGCGGCATTCGCCGAGCTCCGCGACCCGCGGGGGCCGTACGCGTTCATGAGCACCTACGTGTTCGTCGACTCGCCCGAGGGGATCGAGCTGGTGAACGGCGGGCAGCCGAGCCTCGAGGGCAAGGACGTCCTCCCGCTCCGCGACGCGAAGGGCAAGCGTCCGGCGCGCGAGGCCATCGCGAAGGCGATGAAGGACGGAGGCGGATGGGTCGACTCCACGTGGTACCGGCCCGGGCAGAACCGGCCCGCGCCGAAGCGCGCGTTCGTGAAGCGGGTCCGAGGCCCCGACGGCGTCTACGTCGTCGGCTCGGGCATGTACGTCGAGTAGCTCGGCGCCGCTTCAGCGCGGGGGCGGCGGGGGAGGAGGAGGCGCTTCCATCTCCGTCCACGTGCCGCGCGAGCACATGAGGAAGTGAGTGAAGCCCGCGGCGCCGGTCCCGCACGTCTTGCCGTCCGGCGCGCACGGCGTCCCTCGGGCCGCGAGGAGGTCCTTCGGGCACTCGGTCGCCGGCGCCGCCGACGACGCGGCGTCGGCGGTCGATCCCGCCGGCGTCTTCGCGCAGGCGACGAGCAAGGCGAGCAGGGCGAACGCCGGCGCGCGCGTCATCTCACGCGAGGCCGACGTAGATGTTCTGCACGTCGTCGTCCTCGTCGATCGCCTCGAGGAACGCCTCGACCTCGGCGCGCTTCGCGTCGTCGAGCGTGACGGGGTTCTTCGGCTTCCACACGAGCTGCGCCGAGGTGACGTTCCACTTGCGATCGGCGAGCGCCTTGCCGACGGCGTCGAGATCGCTCGGCTCGGTGAAGAAGCGCGTGGCGCCGTCCTCGCCCGGCTCGAGGTCCTGCGCGCCGGACTCGATCGCGGCCTCGTCGGGATCGGTGCCGGGCGCGGGCGGCGTCGCCTCGATCTGCCCGACGCGGAGGAAGTCCCACGACACCGCGCCGGACGCGCCGAGCTGGCCCTTGCGGAAGAGCACGCGGACGTTCGCGGAGGTGCGGTTGCGGTTGTCGGTCAGGCACTCGACGATGACCGGCACCTGATGAGGCGCGAAGCCTTCGTAGGTCACCGTCTCGTACTGCACCGCCTCGTCGAGGAGCCCGGCGCCCTTCTTGATCGCGCGCTCGAGCGTGTCCTTCGTCATCGAGGCCTTCTTCGCCGCCTCGACCGCCATTCGCAGGCGCGGGTTCATCGATGGATCGGCGCCGCTCCGTGCCGCGACCATGATCTCCTTCGCGAGCTTGGTGAAGACCCGCCCCTTCGCCGCCGCCGAGGCCTCGCGGCCCTTCTGCTTCCACTGTGCGCCCATGCCCTTCGCGGGATAGCGCAACCCGGGGCTCCGGGGGAGAGACAAATGCGGGCGGCCCGTCAATCCTCCTGCGCTTCGAACCGCGCGCGCGGCCCCCTCTCGTCGTAGAGGACGAGGCGCGAGCCGGTGACCTCGAAGCGCTGCGTCTGTTCGAGCGCCCGGACGAGCGCGTCGTCCCGCTGCGAGGGGGTGCAGCCCCGCGGGACCGCGACGACGCCCGCGAGATCGAGCCGGCCGCGGTCGCCCGGACCGTCCGGGGTCGTCCACCGGCCGTGGAGGTCGTCGCAGCCCGAGAACCCCGCGAACGTCTGGTCGCGCGCGTTCAGCACGATCGTCGGACGAGGCCACTTCTGCGTCGCGTCCTCCGCGACCGGCTGGCCGTCGAGCTCGACGAGCCGCCAGCGGTGCGTCGCGATCGAGGACGGGCCGAAGCTCGCGGCGGGACACGTCGAGGTGTCGTTGCTCGCCTGCACGAGCCGATCGATGACCACCATCGGGTGTCGCTCCCGATCGCCGACGTGGGGCGTCTCGACCACGTGCACGAGCGCCTTGATCATCATCGGCGCACCCGGCTCGCGGACGGCCGCGCTCGTGTACGCGTACTGCGTGCTCATGTAGTCGGCGTCCATCACCACCTGGTAGCTCTTGCCCGTGGCGCAGTCCTGGAACGTCGCCTCGTCGGCGACGTAGCGGAAGAGGCCGTCCGTCGGCGTGGTCGGCGCCGCGGCGGCGGTCAGCTCGGTCGTGCTCTTCGCCGGCGCGGCAGGCGCGCGTCCTGCCGTCGAGCGGGCGCACGAAGCCGGCGCAACGATTGCGACGAGCGCCGCGAGACGGACCAGGGATCGCCGAGCACGCATGACGGATCGAGGAGCATGCGCGGTGCCACGCTTGAATCGGGTGAGCTTTCGGCGTCCACTCGTGCTCGGAGGTCGGGATGTCGCCGGGCATGCTGGGCAAGTGGGCGACCGTCGCCGGGCTGTCGATGACCCCGGCGCTCCTCCTCGGACAGTCGGCCGCCGCCGCCGCGGGCATCGCGTGGCATCTCGACCCGTGGCTGCTCGTCCCGGTGATGGCGGTGTCGGGCTTCGTCGAGGGCGTCGCCGTCGCGTGGCTCGGGGGCACGACCACGCGCGTCGGCTTCGTCCACCGGTGGTGCGAGCGGATGCGGAAGCCCCGGGCCGTCGCGCTCGCCAACGCGTGGGGGCCCTGGGGCGGGATGACGTTGGGCGTGGCCGCGCTCGGCCAGGAGCCGATCCTCCTCGCGCTCCGCTGGCTCGGCGTCGATCTCCGCCGGCTGGTGCTCCCGATCGCGGTCAGCAACGTGCTGTTTGCGTTCGTCTACTACTGGGTCGTGAAGCTCGGGCTCGATCACCTGTCGATCTGAGCGCCGCGCGAGGCGTATGCTCCAGCCCGTGAGCGATCCGGGGGATCCGGCGGCGCGGACGCTGCTCCACACCGTCCGCGTGCCCGCGAAGTTGGTCGATGCCTTCGCGTCCGCCGAAGCGGTGGTCGCGCGGTACTTCGCCGATCGCGCGAGCTCGCCGTCGCGCGGCACGATCGAGATCTCCGGCGAGCGCTACGTCCTCGTGCGCGCCGCGTCGCTGTCGGTCGAGTTCTTCGGCCTGGTGCGGAAGCTCTACGGCCCCGGCCGCGAGCGCGAGGCCGATGCGTTCGCGCTCAACATCCTCTTCGATCTCGCGCACGCGATCGGACGGTCCGACGCGAAGGACTTCCACGCGCGCATGGGCCTCGAGGATCCGCTCGCGCGGGTCTCGGCCGGCCCGGTGCACTTCGCGCACTCGGGCTGGGCCTTCGTCGACATCCACCCGGACTCGGATCCCCGTCCGGACGAGGACTTCTTCCTCCTCTACGAGCACCCGTACTCCTTCGAGGCGAGCGCGTGGCTCGACGCCGGGGCGACGCCCTCGTCGCCGGCCTGCGTGATGAACGCCGGGTACTCGTCGGGCTGGTGCGGCGAGAGCTACGGCCTCGATCTCGTGGCGAGCGAGATCACGTGCCGTGCGCGCGGCGAGGAGGCGTGTCGCTTCGTCATGACGCCGCCGTCACGCATCGAGGCGGCGGTGGAGCGTCACCGCGCGAGGCTCGACCCGCGCGTCGCGGCGCGCACGCGCGAGGACCCGATCCCCGACCTCTTCGCGCGCAAGCGCATGGAGGACGAGCTCCGGCGCACGAACGAGGAGCTCGACGAGCGCGTCCGCGCGCGCACCGCGGAGCTCGAGGCGGCGAACGCGCGGCTCGCGCAGGCGCAGAAGCTCGAGGCCGTGGGGCGCCTCGCGGGCGGCATCGCGCACGACTTCAACAACCTGCTCGCCGTCGTCCTCATGCGCAGCAGCATGGTGCAGAGCCGCATCTCGAAGAACGACCCGCTCTGGGAGGACATGGAGGCGATCCGCATCGCGTGCCGCCAGGGCGCGTCGCTCACCCGCCACATGATCGCCTTCAGCCGCGGGCAGCCCTCCGACGCGCGGGTGCTCGATCTCGGCGAGCTCGTCGGATCGTTCGTCGAGGACGTGCAGCCGCTGGTGGGCGAGGACGTCGCCATCGAGCTCGCGCTCACGAGCGAGCCGATGCCCGTGCTCGCGGACCGCGCGCAGCTCGAGCAGGTGCTCATCAACCTGGTGGTCAACGCACGCGACGCCATGCGCTCGGGCGGACAGCTCACGCTGACGACCAGCCGCGCCGACGCGAAGGGCGTCGCGGTCACGACCGCCGCCCTGCCGGACGCGAGCTACGCGGTGCTCGCCGTGCGGGACACCGGCGGCGGCATCGACGACGCGACGAAGGCGCGCATCTTCGATCCGTTCTTCTCCACGAAGGCGCCGGGGAGCGGCACCGGCCTCGGCCTCTCCACCGTCTATCGCATCGTGCACGATGCGGGCGGCGCGATCGACGTCGCGTCGACCCCGGGGAAGGGCACGACGTTCACGCTGTACCTCCCGCTCTCCGATCGGCCGCTCGAGGACGTCGCGGCGCCGGTCGCGAGCCCGCTCCCGCCCGCGGCGCCCGCGCCGAAGAAGACGCGGATCCTCGTGGTCGAGGACAAGCCGGAGCTCCGCGTGGCGATCGTCGACGGGCTCGTCGCCGCCGGGCACGACGTGATCGCGGCGGAGGATCCGCTCGGCGCCCTCGCGATCGCGGAGGACGCCCGGAACGGGATCGACGTCCTGCTGACCGATCTCTCGATGCCGGAGCTCGGCGGCAGGCAGCTCGCGGAGCGCGTCCGCGCGGCGCGGCCCCACGTGCTCGTGCTCTTCATGTCGGGCTACGATCGCGACGGCGAGAACGGCGCGGCGAAGCCGGCGTCGGAGCGCCCGCCGGGCGAGCTCGTCCTCCACAAGCCGTTCGCCATCGAGGACCTGGTGCGCTGGATCGAGCGGACGCTCGCGCGTGGCTGATCACCGGGGCGCGGCGGCGCCCTCGAGGCGCGCGGCCTTCACGAGCAGGTAGCTCCGCTCCGGCATGCTCGCGGTCAGCGCCGCGGCCTTGCGATAAGCGGCGATCGCCGCCGCGCGATCGCCGAGCTTCTCGAGCAGGTGCGCGCGCACCGCCGCCACGCGGTGATGCGCCGAGAGGCGCGGATCGGAGGCGAGCGCGTCGACCAGATCGAGCGCCGCCTTCGGCCCGTGCACCATCGCGACGGCCACGGCACGGTTCAACGACACCATGGGGTTGTCGGACATGCGCGCGAGCAGGTTGTAGAGCGCGAGGACCTGCGGCCAGTCCGTGTCCTCCGCCCGCGGCGCCTCGTCGTGGACCGCCGCGATCGCCGCCTGGATCTGATACGGCCCCACCGTGCCGTGGGACATCGCCTCGGTGACGAGCGCGACGCCCTCGGCGATCGCCGCGCGGTCCCAGAGCGTCCGGTCCTGCTCGTCGAGCGGGATCAGCTCGCCGTCGGGGCTGCTCCGTGCCTCGCGCCGCGCATCGGTGAGGAGCATCAGCGCGAGGAGACCCGCGACCTCGGCGTCGTCGGGGCGCTGGTGCTTGACCGCGCGCGCGAGCCGGATCGCCTCGCTCGAGAGGTCGACGCGCTGGAGGCTCGTCCCTCCGCTGCTCGCGTACCCCTCGTTGAAGACGAGGTAGAGCACGTGCAGGACGGCATCGAGCCGCTCGCCGAGCGCGCGCCCCTCCGGCATGTCGAAGCGGGCGCCGGCGTTCTTGATCGTCTGCTTCGCGCGGCTGATCCGCTGCGCCATCGTCGCCTCGGGGACGAGGAACGCGCTCGCGATCTCCGCGGTCGTCAGGCCGCCGACCGCGCGCAGCGTGAGGGCGATCGCCGACGACCGCGTGAGCGCGGGATGGCAGCACATGAAGAGGAGGAGCAGCGTGTCGTCCCCCTCCGGCGGTCGGTCCTCGTCGGGGGCCGGGACGATCCGGTCCTCGGGCGGGGCCTCGAGCACGATCGTCGTCTCGCGGCGGCGGCGCGCGATCTCCGCGCGCACGTGGTCGGCCATGCGCCGTGCGGCGACGTGCACGAGCCACGCGCGCGGGTTGTCCGGCACGCCGGACGCGGGCCACTGCATCGCCGCGGCGGTGAGCGCCTCCTGCACGGCGTCCTCCGCCGCGCCGAAGTCGCCGTAGCGCCGGACGATCGCCCCGAGGACCTGCGGCGACAGCTCGCGGAGCAGCCGCTCGGTCACGACTCGGGCAGACCGCTCATGACCTGCCGCACCTCGATCGGCATGTTGAGCGGTTTGCCGCCCGGGCCGGGCGCCGACGATGCGCGCGCCGCGATCGCGTAGGCCTGCTCCGCCGACTCGACGTCGACGATCCAGTAGCCGGCGAGGAACTCCTTCGACTCGGCGAACGGGCCGTCGGTGACCTCGGGCTTGCCGTTCGCCCCCGCGCGCACGATGCGGGCCTGCGGGGGCGGGGCGAGCCCTTCGAGGCCGACCAGCACGCCTTCGTCCTTCAGCTCCTTGTTCAGCCGCCCCATGAACGCCATGTGGGCCTTGAAGTCGTCGGGCGACCAGCTCGAGATCTGGTAGTCCTGCGCGCCGCCCGGCGCGTTCATCATCAGAATGAACTTCATCGTCGTGGCTCCTTTCGATCCGAGGTCGGAGCCGCGCGCGGATTCTCGACATGCTCCGGGAATTTTTTTTTCTTCCGCGGGCAGGGGGGAGGCAGGACGCCGCTCAGCGCCAGCGATCGCGGCGCTGCTTCTGCCAGCGAGGCGTCCGCTCCGGCTTGGGGCGCCGCGGGCGCACGAGCACGACCGATGCCGAGGCACGCGCCGTCGCCTCGAGATGCGTCTCGAGCTCGGTGCGGCTCATCGTCGACAGCCCGTGGACGCTGCGGGCGCAGCGATCCCCGGAGAAATCGATCATGACGGGAGGGGAGAGATCGTGGCCCCAGAACATGCGGACCGGAGGCATGACACACGAACGGCGTTTCGTCGAGCCCTCGAGCGAGGTAGGGTGCGCCCCATGTCTGACCAGCGAGCTCGAGCGCAGGCCATCGTGGCCCAGCTCAGCGCAGGATCTCCGAGCTCGGACGAGATCTTCACCGCGTTCGCCGAGCTCGATGCGCTCCCGGCCGACGTCGTCCGCGAGGCGCTCGAGCCGTGGGTCGGCAAGGCCCCGGACATCGATCGCCTCGACGACGTGCTCCGGCGCGTGCACCGCCTGCCGCCGCGGCCGCTCCGGCTCCGCACCACGTCCGCGGTGAAGGACGCGGACGTGCTCGATCTCGGGCCGGTCGCCGAGCAGCAGCTGCGCCTCGCGGGCAAGAGCTGGGACGGCCTCGATCGCGAGCCCGAGGAGCGGCTCGACGAAGAGGTGGAGGGCAACTTCGCGGGCACGCTCGAGCACCGCGTCCTCGCCGACGCCTCGGACGGCCGGCCGCTCTTCGAGGTCGTGCGCTTCCACGCGGGCGACGGCGTCGTGTTCCGCGCGGGCACCGCCGAGCCGGTCGGGCTGGTCGCCGACGGCCGCGTCGAGATGACCGACCGTCGCGCGCGCGTGGCGATCCAGGAGGCCCTCGCGGAGGCGCCGCCCGTCGTCGCCATCGAGGCGGTGATCGAGGCGGCCGCCGAGCCGGTCGCCGCGCCGGCGAAGAAGCGCGCCGCCCCGCCGAAGAAGAAGGCGGCGGCGAA
>JBDHVD010000174.1:0-15187 GCA_039809525.1 Labilithrix sp.
TCGAGCCACTGGGTGTACGTGATCGTGCCGCTCTTGCCGTCGACGTCGTTCGCCGAGATGAAGTTGAGGATGCGTCCCGCGTCGCGTCCCTCGACGAGGAACTTCGACATGAACGACATGTCCATGAGGATGACGCCCTCGCGGGTCGCCTTGTGCTCCTCCGCCCAGTAGGGGAACCACGTCGGGCGCTTCCACGTGAGCTCTTGCGTCTTCGGCGCCTCGCCGGACGGCGCGTACCAGTCGGCGCCCTCCCAGCCGCTCACGTCCTTGAAGGAGGCGCCCTTCGCCGCGAGCCGATCGTGGATCGCCGAGCGCTTCGCATTGCGTGCAGTCTGCATCGAGCGCGTCGGGTAGTGGCACTGGTACACCATGCCGAGCGACTCGACGGTGCGCGTGCGGCGGTACTCGGGCGTCGTCTGGTAGGCGTGGAGGCGATCGATGTTCATCCCGGTGACGTCGACGTCCGGACGGCCGTTGATGATCCAGTGCGCCATCACGCGGCCGAGCCCGCCGCCGGTGAGGATGCCGATCGAGTTGAGCCCCGCGGCGACGAAGTAGTTCTTCACCTCGGGCGACTCGCCGACGACCGGCGCGAGATCGGGGGTGAAGCTCTCCGGCCCGCAGAAGAACTTCCGCACGCCGACCTCCAGCGAGGCGGGCACGCGGCTCATCGCGCGCTCGACGTAGCCGCCCATGCGATCCCAGTCGGGCGCGATCTCGCCGAACGAGAAGTCCTCGGGGATGCCGCCGACCTTCCACGGCGCGCAGATCGGCTCGAACAGCCCGATCATCAGGCCGCCGACCTCTTCGCGGAAGTAGCCGTGCGAGGCGGGATCCTCGAGGACCGGGAGCGACTTCGGCAGGTCCGGGATCTTGTCGGTGATGAGGTAGTAGTGCTCGGCCGCCTGGAGCGGGATGGTCACGCCGGCCTTCGCGCCGAGCTGGCGCGCCCACATGCCGGCGCAGTTGACGACGTATTCGCATTCGATGTCGCCGAAGGGCGTGCTGACGCCGGATACCGCGCGGCCCTTCTTCAGGATGCCCGTCGCGGGCACGCCCTCGAGGATGGTGGCGCCCTGCATGCGCGCGCCCTTCGCGAGCGCCATGGTGACGTCGACGGGATTCGCCTGGCCGTCCTCCTTCACGTAGAAGCCGGCGAGGACGTCGTCGACGCGCGCGAGCGGGAAGAGCTCCTTCACCTCGCGCGGCGAGATCTCGTGCACGTCCACCCCGCAGTAGCGGTTGAACGCCGAGACCCGGCGGTACTCCTCGAGCCGGTCGTCGTCGATCGCCACCTCGATGAAGCCGACGGGCTTGAACCCGGTGCCGAGCCCGGTCTCGGCCTCGAGCTTCGTGTAGAGGTCGCGCGTGTACTTCCGCATCTCGGTGGACGTCTCGGACGTCGAGCCGAACGTCACGATGAGGCCGGCCGCGTGCCACGTGGTCCCCGACGTCAGCCGATCGCGCTCGAGGAGGACCACGTCCTTCCAGCCCATGTGGGCGAGGTGATAGGCGACGGAACATCCGATGACGCCGCCACCGACGACGACGACGCGGGCGCGCTTCGGGAGCACGGGCTGCATGGCAGCCCTCTATACCCGAAGCTCGGCCGACCGTCAGTCGCGGCGCGCGTGAGCCCGGGCCGCGCACGGGCTGCGCGAGGTCGACGGGAATGCGCGCTGCTGCGCTCGGACGCGAGCCGGCGCGCGCAATCATGACGCGACGTTCAGGCATGTCCCGTGCTCGGCGAAGGTCGGAGGCCTCCGGTGCAGACCCTGCGTCACGTCCTCGTCGCGACCGACTTCTCACCGAGCGCGAGGCGAGCGGTCTCGCGAGCAGCCCTCCTACCGCTCGACCCCCGGGCGGAGCTGACGCTCGCGCACGTCCTCGTCCCACAGCCGCTCGCGACCAAGCGAGAGATCCGGTCGCGCGCACGCGATGAGCTCGCCGCCGAGCGACGCCGGCTCGAGGCGACGCTCGGCCGTGCGGTGGAGGCGATCGTGCTCGAGGGAGAGCCGTTCGTCGAGATCGTGCGCGCCTCGCGCCAGCGCCATGCCGATCTCGTCGTGCTCGGCCGGCACTCGCATTCGCGGGACCTGCTCGCGTTGGGGACCACGGCCGAACGGGTGGTCCGGAAGGGAAGCGTTCCGACGCTGATCGTCCGGCCCGACGCCGTGCGTCCGTACGCGCGACCCGTGGTGGCGATCGACCGTACGGACGTCGCGGCCACGATCGTCGAGCTCGCGCGAAAGGTGCTCGGCTCGCACGCGGCGCTGCGCCTGGTGCACGCCTATCACGTGCCGTTCGCGAGCTTCATGCAGATGTCGATCGCGAAGGGTGAGGTCGACGCGTTCCGGGAGGAGCTCCGCGACGAGGCGCACGCGTCCCTGCAGAAGCTCGTGTCGTCGTACGGCGGCGAAGCGCGGGAGTGGCGCATGTCCGTCAGGGCGGGGGAGCCGAGCGCCGTCATCCTCCGCGAGCTCCTTCGTCGCGACGCCGACATCGTCGTCCTGGGGACGCATGGCCGCTCCGGCCTCTCGCACCTCCTGCTCGGCAGCGTCGCGGAGGCGGTGCTGGAGGCCGCGCCGTGCGACGTCCTCATCGGGCGGCCCGAGCGCTTCACCTTCGAGCTGCCATGACCCACGGGCTCACCCGCGCCGAAGCCGCCGCGCGTCTGGTCACCTACGGACGCAACGAGCTGCCGCGTCCGCGGCCACCGTCGGCGGGCGCCGTGCTGCTGCGTCAATTTCGCAGCCCGTTGATCTACGTGCTCATCGTGGCAGGCATCGTCGCGCTCGCTCTCGCTCACTTCGCCGACGCGACCCTGATCGCGGTCGTGCTCGTCGTGAACGCGATCATCGGAACCGCTCAGGAGTACCGAGCAGAGCGCAGCGCCGAGGCGCTCCGCAGCATGGTGCCCGATCGCGCGATCGCCGTACGCGACGGTGAACAGGTCGAGGTGAACGCGGAGGAGATCGTCCCTGGCGACGTGGTGCTCGTCGAATCCGGCACCAAGGTGCCGGCCGACCTCCGCCTGTCGTCCGCGACCGGCCTCGAAGCCGACGAGTCGTTGCTCACCGGGGAGTCCGTGCCGGTGTCGAAGACGGGCGAGGGCGACGCCGCGTACGCCGGCACCATCGTCGTGAGGGGGCGGGGCAGCGGCGTCGTCGAGAACACCGGTGCGCGGACGAAGATCGGCGCGCTCGCGTCCTCGCTGGCCGCGGGCGACGCAGGCAAGCCGCCCCTCCTCCAGCGCATGGATCGATTCGCGCGCCGGATCGCGGTCGCCGTCGCGGTGTCGGTGCTCGTCATCGGGCTGGTGGCCGTCGCGCGGGCCATGCCCGCGTCGGAGGTATTCCTCGTGTGCGTGGCGCTCGCCGTCTCGGCGATCCCCGAGGGGCTGCCCGTCGCGCTGACGATCGCGCTCGCCATCGCCACGCGCCGGATGAGCAAGCGGAACGTCATCGTCCGCAAGCTCGTCGCGGTCGAGGCGCTGGGCTCTTGCACCTTCGTCGCGTCCGACAAGACGGGGACGCTGACGGTCAACGAGCTCGCGCTCGCGAGGATCGCCGTGCCGCACGAGACCGCGTGGCAGGTGACCAGCACGCCCGCCGATCCGGACGGGCGGATCGAGCCCGCAGCCGACATCGAGCCGGCGCTCGCCGCTCAGCTCGCGGTACGCATGGCGACGACGGCCGCGCTCTGCAACGACGGCTTCCTCGCTCGCCGCGATGGAGCGTGGATCCATCACGGCGACGCCGTCGACGTCGCGCTGCTCGCGTTCGCCCACGGTGCCGGTCTCGTGCGCGCGGACCTGGACGGCCGGCTCCCCCAGGTGGCTTCGATCCCGTTCGAGGCCGAGATCCGCTTCGCGGCGTCCATCCGGCGCGAGCACGGGCGCGACGTCGCGCACGTGAAGGGAGCGTACGAGCGCATCGTTCCGATGTGTGGATCGATGATGACGCGCGCGGGGGACGTGGCGATCGAGCCGTCGCTCATCCGCGCGCAGGCGCTCGCCCTCGCGGAGGAGGGCTTCCGCGTCCTCGCGGTCGCCGCCGGTCCGATCGAGCGGACGCCGGGCGAAGGGGTCGGGCCGCACGGACTCCGCGACCTCGTCTTCCTGGGCCTGCTCGCGATGATCGATCCGCCGCGGCCCGAGGCGAAGTCCGCAATCGCAGAGTGCCGCGCGGCCGGCGTGGAGGTCGCGATGGTCACCGGGGATCATCCCGTGACGGCGCTCGCGATCGCGCGCGAGCTCGGCATGGCCGACTCGGCGGAGGAAGTGGTCACGGGAGTCGATCTCGCCGAGGCCGCCGCGCGAGGTGACGAATCACTCGACGCGCTCGTCCGCCGAGGCCGAGTCTTCGCTCGCGTCGAGCCCCAGCAGAAGCTCGACATCGTGCGCTCGCTGACCCGTCTCGGACATTTCGTGGCCGTCACCGGTGACGGAGCCAACGACGCGCCGGCGCTCCGGGCCGCGCACGTCGGCGTGGCGATGGCGAGACGCGGGACGGACGTCGCGCGCGAGGCGTCATCGCTGATCGTCACCGACGACAACTTCGCGTCGATCGTCGCCGGCATCGAAGAGGGGCGCGTCGCCTACGCGAACATCCGGAAGGTCGTCTTCCTCCTCGTCTCTGCGGGCGCGACGGAGGTCGCGCTCTTCCTCGTCGCGATCGCGATCGGCCTCCCGCCGCCGCTGCTCCCGGCGCAGCTCCTCTGGCTCAACCTCGTCACCAACGGGATCCAGGACGTCGCGCTCGCCTTCGAGCCGGCCGAGGGCGGCGAGCTGCGGAAGCCGCCGCGGCCGCCCCGCGAGCCCATCTTCGATCGGCGCATGCTCGAGCGCGTCGGGGTGACTGCGGGTGTCATGGGGCTGTGCGGCGTCTACGTGTTTCGCTCGCATCTCGCCGCGGGCTGGTCGCTCGATGCCGCCCGCAACGCGCTCCTGCTGCTGATGGTTCTGTTCGAGAACTTCCAGGTGGGTGCGAGCCGATCGGAGACGCGTTCGATGTTCGCGCTCGATCCGCGGCGCAACCCTCTCCTCCTCTTCGGCACGCTGGCCGCGCTCGTCGTCCACGTGGCGGCGATGGCGACGCCGGGGATCCGCTCGCTGCTGCGGACGGAGATGCTGCCCGCCGCCGAGTGGCCTCGCCTCGTGCTCCTCGCGCTGCTCGCGCCGATCGCGCTCGAGGTCCTCAAGGCCGCCCGCGGACGATGGCCGCTCACTTCAAGCGGCGGAGCACGCGGGGCCGGCTCGGCGCGCCGACCGCGGGACGCTCGCCCGTCCCGAGGCGCCCTGCCAGCCGGTCGCCCTGACGGAGCCGCGCCGCGTCGGTGAGCATGCGGCCGGCCCAGCGGTAGATGTTCCACTCGCCGACGAACCGGCGCATGGCGCGCATGCGGTCGCCCTGCTCGTCGGGCGACATCTCGAGGCCGGTCTCGATCGCCTTGCTCGCCTCTTCGAGGTCGTAGGGGTTCACGATGAGCGCCTCGGTCAGCTCGCGGGCGGCGCCGGTGAAGCGGCTCAGGACGAGGACGCCGCGGTCGTCGTCGCGCGCGGCGATGAACTCCTTCGCGACGAGGTTCATGCCGTCGTGCAGGCTGCTCACGTAACAGACGTCGGCCGCGCGGTAGTAGCGGAAGACGGTGTGCGGCTCGTGGTGCGCGCGGTGGAGGATGACGGGCCGCCAGCCCTTCGTGCCGAAGCGCTCGTTGATCCGCGTCTCGAGCTCGGACACGCGCTCGTTGAGGTCGTGGTACGCCTCGATCTTCGTGCGGCTCGGCGCGCCGAGCTGGATGAACGTGAAGCGTCCGACGAGATCGGGCCGTCGCTCGAACAGGCGCTCGACGGCGAGGAGGCGCTCCTCGATCCCCTTCGTGTAGTCGATGCGATCGACGCCGACCCCGATCTGCACGTGGTCGTCGATGCCGTGCTCCTCGCGCACGATGCGCTGGCAATCCTCGATCGTGGGCGCCGTCGCGAGCCAGCGGTTCGGCCACTCGATCGAGATCGGGTACGCGCGCACGAGCGTCCAGTGGCCCTTGTAGAGGACGGCGTCGAGCTCGCGATCGATGCGCGCCTCGAGGTAGCGGTCGACGGCCTCGAGGAAGTTGTTGCAGTGCTGCTGCGTGTGGAAGCCGACGATGCTGCTGCCGAGGAGGCCCTCGAGCAGGTCGGCGTGCTGCGGGCAGATGCCGAGGCGCTCCGCGGCGGGCCAGGGGATGTGCCAGAACGTGAGGATGGTGGCGCGCGGGATGCGGTCGCGGATGAGACGCGGCGCGAGCGCGAGGTGATAGTCCTGCACGAGGACGATGGGATCCTCGCGATCGACCTCGTCCTTCGTCGCCTCGGCGAACTTCGCGTTCGCGGTTTGGTACGCCTCGAAGTCGGAGGCGCGGAACTTCGGTCGCGTGTGCGCGACGTGACAGAGCGGCCACATCCCCTCGTTGGAGAAGCCGTAGTAGTAGCCGGCCTCCTCCTCCGGCGTCAGCCAGATGCGCCGCGTGGTGTAGAGCTTCTCGCCCGGCGGCACCCAGACGCGGCCCTTCGGATCGCTCGTCTCGCGATCGGCCGAGCCGCTGCCGTGCGCGATCCACACGCCGGAGCAGGCGCGCATGACCGGCTCGAGCGCGGTGACGAGACCGCTCGCCGGGTGGAGCACCTCGATCTTGTCGCCGCGCCGCTCGTGGATGTACGGCTCGCGGTTCGCGAGGACGACCACCCGCTCGCCGTGCAGCGTGCTCTTCAGCGTCTCGCGCAGCCGCTCGCGCGTCCAGCCGAGGGTAGGTCGGGCCTGCGCCTCGTTCGCGAGGCGTTCGGCGAGCTCGCGGACGTCGCGCATGAGCGGCGCGAACTCGGGACGCTCGGGCGCGCCGCGCACCATGCGCCGGACCTCGTCGCGCATCGTGCGCCACGCCGCGCGCTCGAAGAACGCGGTGGCCAGCGAGGCGAGGAGGGCGAGCGCGGCGAAGCCGTAGAAGTAGAAGCGCTGGGTGGCCGCCTCGCGTCGCGCCACGTAGGACATGTCGTGGAGGAGCACGATCCAACCGGCCGACGCGCCGGCGACGTCGCGGATCTCGGCCGCCGCGAGGAGCACGTCGCCGGTCGGCAGGTGGAGGAGCTTCTTCGCGCCTTCGGCCGGAACCTCCGCCGTACCGTCGAGCTCGAGCTGCTGCCGCGCTTCCCGGCAGTCGAGCTCGGTCGGGATCTCGAGCGTCCGCGCGACGACGTGATCGTCGTGCCCGCAGGCGAGCACGCCCATGATGCGCTCGTCACGCGTGAGGTCCGTGAGGATGGTGCTCATGGCCGCGTGGTCGTTCCAGTTGCGGACGAGCGCGGTGCGCGAGCCGGACACGACGAGGTTCAGGCGGAGCGCGGCGTCCTTCTCGAACCACGTGCGTGCCACGCTGCCGACGAGCGCCGACGCGCCCCAGGCGAGCAGCCCGAGGACGGCGAGCAACGGCAGCAGCATTCGCACGAGTCGACGCACGGAGAAACCCTACGGGATGGCGAGCGGCGACCGCAACCGATTCGTTGGTGATCAAACGATTCGCGGCCGAGCTCGTCTGCCGAGTCCGACACCCGACAGCTCCGGCGTGGCGCGATGCCGCTCTGCCCGCTCATGCGTGACGGCCTTCGCGGACCGACGCTCGCGTATGCGCGCAAGCGCGCGCGTTCCCGCGTGGTCCGGTCGATGCACGTCGTGCGCGCCATGAAGGCTCTCACGTTTCGCGCACCGAAATCGATGAAGGTCGCCGAGAAGCCCGATCCCGTGATCGAGCATCCGCAGGACGTCGTCCTGCGCGTCACGCGGACGGCGATCTGTGGCTCCGACCTGCACCTCTACCACGGGCTCGTGCCCGATACGCGCGTCGGTACGACGTTCGGTCACGAGTTCGCCGGCGTCGTCGAGGAAGTCGGGTCCGGCGTCTCGACGCTGAAGCGCGGCGATCGTGTGGTCGTGCCGTTCAACATCTCGTGCGGCACGTGCTTCTTCTGCTCGAAGGGCCTCACGTCGATCTGCGACAACTCGAACCCGGCGAACGACGTGCTCGCCGGCGTGTTCGGATACTCGCACACGACCGGCGGATACGACGGCGGCCAGGCCGAGCTCGTGCGCGTGCCCTACGCGGACGTCGGTCCGATGAAGATCCCCGACGACATGCACGAGGAGGACGTGCTCTTCCTCTCGGACATCCTGCCCACGGGCTACCAGGCGGCGGAGATGGGCGAGATCAAGGAGGGCGAGACCGTCGCGGTCTTCGGCTCCGGACCGGTCGGCCTCATGACTGCGAAGTCCGCGTGGCTGATGGGCGCCGGGCGCGTCATCGTCATCGACCACTACGACTATCGCCTCGAGAAGGCGCGCTCGTGGGCGAACGCCGAGACGATCGACTACCGCGATCACGGCGGCGTGGGCGTCGTCGAGTACCTGAAGAAGATCACCGACGGGCGAGGTCCCGACGTCTGCATCGACGCGGTCGGCTGCGAGGCGTCCGGCTCGCTCTTCCAGAAGCTCACCGGGCTCGCGAAGCTGCAGGCCGGTGCGGCGACGGCGATCGAGTGGTCGATCGACGCCGTCCGCAAGGGCGGCAACGTCGTGCTCATCGGGGTCTACGGCCCGCCGTTCAACATGGTCCCAATCGGGACGGCGATGAACAAGGGCCTCACCATCCGCGCGGCGCAGTGCAACGTGAAGCGGTACATGCCTCACCTGCTCGAGCACATCCGCGCGGGCCGGATCGATCCGAAGGGCATCATCACGCACCGTCTCCCGCTGGAGGACGGACCCGAGGCCTATCGCATGTTCGCGAGCAAGCTCGACGACTGCGTGAAGTGCGTGCTCATCCCCAAGGCTGCCTGACGAGGACACGAACATGCAAAGCGCACGTAATGGAATCATCGGTTGGGGCGTCGACGCGCCGCGCGAGAATCGTCCGGGTCACCCGAAGGAGCTCGAGCCGCCGCGGAAGATGGGCCAGCCGCCCTACGACGTCCCGGAGCAGCAGCAGGTCGGCGGTGTGCACGAGCCTTCGGTGCAATCGCCGCTGCATCCGCTGCCTCCGGTCTACGGCACCGTGGTGCCGCCCCGCGCGCTGAGCGGCCTCGTCCGCAAGCTGGCGTACCGGCTCCCCGAGTCGCGCCGGCGCCGCTGGATGCTGCTCATGGTCGCCGACCGCATCGACGTGCTCGAGCACACCCTGCTCCCCGGCCTCTTCACGGTCGGCGGCGTGGCCACGCTCGCGTTTGCGGGGTTCCTCGGCGCGCGGCGGCTCCTGCGCGGCTGACGATCCGCTAGGGTCGTCCGCGCCGATGCCGACCATCTTCCACATTCCCGTCTGTCCCTTCTCGCAGCGTGTCGAGGTGCTGCTCGCGCTGAAGGGCAGGCGGGACGCCGTCGACTTCCACGTCGTCGACATCACGAAGCCGCGTCCCGACTGGCTCGTCGCGAAGACGGGCGAGAAGGTCCCGCTGCCGATCGCGGAGACCGACGACGGGACGGTGCTCCGCGAGAGTATGGTGCTGCTCCAGTACTTCGACGACCTCTTCCCCGAGGTGCGGATCGCCCAGCGCGATCCCCTGCGCCGGGCGGTCGAGAACATGCTCGCGACGAAGGAGCGGGACTTCGTGTCCGCCGGCTACCGCTTCGTCATGAACCCGGATCGATCGCGACGCGACGCGCTCCACGAGCACATGCTGGGGCTGTACGCCGGGCTCGATGCGTTCCTCGCGAAGTACGCGCCGGACCGCACGTTCCTGTTCGAGGAGTTCGGGTGGGCCGAGGCGGTCTTCACCCCGATCTTCATGCGCTTCTGGTTCCTCGAGTACTACGAGGGCTTCGAGCTGCCGGGCGAGGCGCGCTTCGCCCGCGTGCGGAAGTGGCGCGACGCGTGCCTCGCGCATCCCGCGGCGCAGCAGGTGAGCCGCGAGGAGATCGTGAAGGTCTACTACGACTACGCGAAGAACGTCGGCAACGGCGCGCTCGTTCCCGGACGGTCGGTCTCGTCGTTCGTGTTCGAGCCCCACTGGCGATCGCGCCCGTGGCCGCCGCGCGACAAGTACGATCGTTCGGCGACCGACGCGGAGCTCGGCCTCGTCCGCTAGGCGGTTGTTTGGCCGTCGTGCCGGCCGCCTGCGACGATCGCCCCATGCGACGCGCCGCAGTCCTCGCGCTCGTCTTCTCCCTCGGGACCGCCTCGCTCGGATGCGCCGATCGGACCCCGCGCGCGTCGTCCCCGCGCGCCTACCTGCGGCCGCCGACATGGCCCGAGGCGCCGCCCGACCCGCGCGCCGCCGCCGCGATCGCGTTCGCCGAGGCGCAGGTCGGCAAGCGCTATTGCTGGGGCGGGACCGGGCCGAGCTGCTTCGACTGCTCGGGGCTGGTGCAGGCCGCATGGCGCTGGGCGGGCGCCCGCCTGCCGCGCACGACCGGCGATCAGGCGCGCGCGCTCGCCGAGGTCGCGCCGGGCGACGTGCGCCCCGGCGACATCTTCTGGTGGAGTCACGGGCACGTCGGCCTCTACGTCGGAGACGGCGCGATCATCGACGCGTACCACTCCGGTGCGGGCGTGGTGCGCCGGCGCGCGCCGGTGCCCGAGCGGATCCTTCGGGTGGTGCCACCCGCGCCGCCCTCGACTATCATCGTCCACGATGGCCAACGAACCGACCTTCCTCGCCCGTCGTCGTAACGGACCGCGTCCCGAGACGACGCCGATGAGCCCGCACACGCAGCTCTCGCAGATCGCGCCGCGCGACCTGCAGGAGAAGGTGTTCGAGAAGGCGAAGAGCCTCTCCGGCGTGAAGATCGGTCCGAGCCTCGTGTCGGTCCCCGGCGCGCGCGCGTTCCACATGCCCGAGTGCAGCCATCACGCGCACGGTGCGTTCATGATCGAGCGCGAGTTCGGTCACATCCACCCGCCGAGCGACGGCAGCCTGCACATGACCATCCCGCCTCAGCACGTGAAGCAGGTCATCGAGAACGGATGGGCGGAGCCTCACCCGATCGCCGGCAAGCACGGCCTGCCGGCGAACATCGTGATGGTCTACGGACCGCGCGACGAATCGGAGCTCGAGGTCGTCCTCGATCTCGTCGTCGCGT
Organism: Labilithrix sp.; assembly: GCA_039809525.1. Classification (GTDB taxonomy): domain Bacteria; phylum Myxococcota_A; class Polyangia; order Polyangiales; family Polyangiaceae; genus Labilithrix. The sequence goes on from JBDHVD010000174.1 coordinate 11,103, forward strand.
CACACGCCCACGCTCAGGGTTTGTGAGCGAGGCGCTTCTTCGAGCCGTCCGGGATCTCGACCTCGATCCACGTCTCGCCGACGCTCGTCACCGTCACGTCGCCGAACTTCTTGTGGATGAGCTTCTGCCCGAGCTCGAAGTGCCCCTCGGGTGAGTAGGGCACCGGGCCCTTCGGCTCGAGCGAGGGCGGCGGCTCGGCGACCGGCTCCGGCGGGATGAGCTCGCGCTTGAGGATCGCCACGATCGCGCGGCGCTGCTCAGGCCCGCGGTGATACTCGCCCGTCAGCGCGACGCGCGCGAGCAGCTCGGCCTCGACCAGGGCGAGCGCCTCGAAGAGGCCCGGGCCCTCGGTCTTCGTCGTCGCCCACGCGGCGGCGCGGGCGGCCTCGGCCACGCGATGATCGGTGCCGAACGTCTCGTTCTTCGCCTCGGTGCAGGCCTTCGCCGCGGCCTTCGCTTCGGCGATCGACTCGGGCGACTTCGTCTCGAGCCACTTCTCCGCGGCCTCGAGCGCGCGCTGGGGACGCGTGTCGTTCTTGCGCATGTCCGCCCAGCCGGGCACGAGCAGCTCGCGCACGGCGGCGATCAGCGCGCGGAGGAGCTGCTCCCGATCGACCTCCACGAGGCAATCGGCCCAGGCTTCGGTGCCGACGCCGGACGTCGGGTCGCCGCGGAGCGCGAGGATTCGATCGAGCTTGGGAACGAGCGTCTTCGGGTCCAAGGCCCGAGCAGTATGCGCGAGACCACCGCGCCCGCGCAACGAATGTCAGGGCGCTGCGACGCGCAGCCACGCAAAGACGAGGACGCCGGTCACGGAGACGTAGAGCCACATCGGATAGAGCAGCCGGGTGATCTTCTTGTGCGTCGCGAACCGGCCCTTGAGCGCGTAGTAGAACGCGGCCAGGCACAGGGGCACGACCGGGATCGACAGGAGGACGTGGCTGGCGAGGAAGAGGAGATACGCGATGCGGATCGGCCCGGTGCCCGGGTACTTCGTGTCGCCGTGCACGTAGTGGTACGCGAGGTAACCGGCGAGGAAGAACATGCTCGCCGCGAAGGCCCCCATCACCAGCAGGCGATGCCGCTTCGCGTCGCCGCGGCGGACGGCGCGCACCGCGAACACGAGCAGCGTCGCCGACAACGCGTTCCAGGCGGCGTTGATCGCCGGCATGACCGAGAGATCGTCCGAGCCATGATGCGAGCCGCCGCGCACGAGGAGCAGGTACGCGAGACCCGCGAGCGCGAGCGTGGAGACGATCGCGTTGACGATCCAGAACGGCCGTTCCCCCGGCAGAGCGGTGCGCGACGAGGCGGACATCGCGGTCGCTCTTAGCACGCGAGGTGCGCGGCGATCGCCTCGTTCACGACGGACGCGTGCGTGAGCGGCCCCATGTGCCCCGCGCCCTCCACGGTGACGAGCTTCGCCGCGGGCAGCGCCCCGGCGAGGATGCTCGTCACGCGGCGCGCGGCGGCCGGCGAGCGCTCGCCCGACAGGAGCAGGACCGGCCCGGCGAACGACGCGTACGCGCTCGCGGGCGTGCGATCGGGCACGAGCGATCGGACCTCGAAGTAGACCTTGCGCCCGACCTTCAGGAACTGCGCGCGCGACGCCGGAGGCAGCGCGTCCCACGCCCCCTTGCCGTTCCAGTAGTCGACGAACGCGCGGAACCACGGCTCCTGTCCGCCCGTCCGGTCGTCGAAGAAGACGGGGTCCTCCTCGGCGCGCGCGAGATCGGCCAGGCCCTCGGCGTCCTCGACCGGCGCGCGCAGCACGCCGAACGCGACCGGATCGTAGACCGCGACCGATCGCACCTCCGCGCCGTGCTCGCGGAGGAGCTGGAGCGCGACGAAGCCGCCGTACGAATGACCGACCAGGTCGACCGGCTCGCCGATCGCCCGGAGCCGTTCGCCGATGAGCTCGACGTCGCGCTGGAAGTGGAACTCCTCGCCCGCCGGCCACGGCGGGTTCGCACCCGAGCCGAGGAAGTCCGGCGCGATCACGCGACGGCCCGGCGACAGGCGCTCGGTCAGGCTGCGCCACTGGCGGGACGACATGCCTCCGCTGTGGAGGGCGACGACGGGCGGACGCTCAGCCATGCTGCTCCTCCGATGCCGCGGGGCGGGACGCCGTCGCGCGCGCGCCGAGGACGAGCATCGACGCACACGCGCCCATGACCGCGACCGCCGTGCCGAGGATGCGCGGATCGGATCGGCCGATCGCGGTCGTGATCCAGCCCGACAGCGCGCCCGCGATCATCGACGAGAAGCCGATCGCCGCCGAGGCCGTCCCCGCGAGCTCGGGCACCGGCGCCATCGTGCTCGCCGTCGCCGACGGCCCGCCGAGCCCGATGCCGACGAAGTACACGAGCATCGGGACCATCAGCCCGTACACGCCGAGCGCGGGCATGCGCGTGCCGATCGCCGCGAGCGCGCCGCCGGCGAGCAGCGTGCTCGAGCCGATCACCAGCATCCGCGAGGGCGGCGCTCCCGACGAGAGCATCCGCCCGCCGATCATCGATCCGATCATCAGCATCAGCGCCGTGGCCGCGAAGTAGAAGGCGTAGTGCCCCGCGGGCACGCGGTAGCCGTCGATGAGCACGAACGGCGACGCCGAGATGTACGCGAACTGTCCGGCGAACGAGAGGCACCCGAGGAGGAGCGGCGCCCGCGTCCCCCGCGTGCGGAAGAAGCGCACGTACCCGACCACGAGCTCTCTCGCCGACGTGCCGCGGGTCCGGCGCTCGGGCGGGTAAGTCTCCTCGAGCCCGAACGCCGCCATCGCCGCGAGGAGCACGCCGCACATCGCGAGTGTCCCGAAGATCGCGCGCCACCCCAGGTGCACGAGCACGGTGCCGCCGATCATCGGCGCGATCATCGGCGCGAGCGCGAGCACCGCCATCATCGACGAGAGCACGCGCGCGGCGCTGGCCGGCGGCTGCGTGTCCCGCACCATCGCGCGCGCGACGACCGAGGCCGCCGCCGCGCCGATCCCCTGGAGGACGCGGCACGCCAGCAGCGCACGGATCGATCCGGTCTCCGCGCACGCCGCGCCGGCGAGCGTGAACAGCGCGAGCCCCGCGAGCAGCACGCGCCGCCGTCCGAGCGCGTCCGAGACCGGTCCGGCCACGAGCTGCGCGAACGCGAAGCCGAGGAGGAACGTCGAGAGCACGAGCTGCGCCGTCTCCGGCGGCACCGCGAAGATGCGCGCGAGCGTCGGCTGCGCGGGCAGGCTCATGTCGATCGAGAGCGCGGTCGTGCCGGTCAGCGCGGCGAGCGCGACGATCCAGCGCTTCGAGCCGATCGGCAGCGTCGCCATCACGACGGCAGCGCAGCCACGGCGGCGCGGACGTCGTCGGGCACGCGGACCTTCCGCATCGACGGATACTCGACCATCACCGCGACGGAGCTGCCGCGCGCGTACACGCGCTCCTTCGCGTCCGCGTCGCGGACCTCGTACTCCATCGTGAGGCTCGTCTCGCCGATCTTCGACACCCGCACGCCGACCTCGACCGTCGCCGGGAAGACGACGGGGACGAGAAAATCGCACGTGGTCGTCGCGAGGATCGGGCCGACGCCGATCGTGCCGCTCGTCCGCACGCCGATGCGCTCGAACATGACGATGCGGGCCGACTCGAACCAGCGGAGGAACCGCGCGTTGTTCACGTGGCCGAGCGCGTCCATGTCGCCCCACTGGACCGGGATGGTGACCGAAACGTGCGTGATCATGCGGGCTGGACTCTAGTCGATGGACCGCTCCGCCGTTCGGCTGCGAGAGGAATGACGCCGGTCGCGCGTGGCCCGTGCCATGCCGAGATCGGCCGGGCCAGGCGGAGAAGGGCGGTTCGAGCTGTGCGGGGCTCGCGCGCACGCGAAGCGATGCGCGGCTTGCGTTGTCGAAAGCAGAGTCGCGTCTCGCGTGTGGCCCGTGCCATGCCGAGATCGGCCGGGCCAGGCGGAGAAGGGCGGTTCGAGCTGTGCGGGGCTCGCGCGAGCGTGAAGCGATGCGCGGCTTGCGTTGTCGAAAGTAGAGTCGCGTCTCGCGTGTGGCCCGTGCCATGCCGAGATCGGCCGGGCCAGGCGGAGGG
>JBDHVD010000175.1:0-15181 GCA_039809525.1 Labilithrix sp.
GCGCCGGCGAAGACGGCGGCGAAGGCGCCCGCCCGCGTCCTGCCGTTCGTGCGGAGGGCGGGCCGCTACGCCGCGCCCCTCGCGCTCGCGGCCGGCGTCGTGCTGTTCGTGGCGACGCGCGGGGGCGCTCCGGCGGGGCCCGAGCTGCCCGGGTACGCGGTGAGCGCGAGCGGCGAGCAGGCGATGCGGGGCGAGACGCAGCCGGCGACGCGACTCCACCTGGGCCGCGCGGCGGGATCGCGGTTCGAGATCGTCGCGCGTCCCGCGACCGCGGTCGGGGACGCGAAGGTGATCGCCTACGCGTTCGCGATGGAGGACGGCGAGCCGGTCGCGCTCGACGCGAAGGTCGACGTCTCGAAGGACGGCGCGGTCCGCATCCAGGGCGACGCGCGGATGCTGGGTGACGCGCGCGAGCTGCGCGTCGTCGTCGGTACGCCGGAGTCGATCGGCAAGTTCGAAGGCGCGGTCGACCGCGCGCGCGCGGGCGACGGCGACGATCGCGCACGGGTGCTCGTCGTCGCGATCGATCGCGACCGCTGACGCGCTACTTCTTTCCTGCGGCGCAGGCGAGGATGCAGTTGAAGTCGCCGTGACAGCCGCACGGATCGGCCGGCTTCACCTTCGCCGCGGGCGGAGGCGAAGGCGACTTGCTCGTGGTCGCGACGCCGCCCTTGCTCGCGCGCCATCCCTTCGCGCCCTTCTTCTTCGCGCGGGGCGAGGAGACCTTCGGCTCGTCCGCGGACGCGGTCGTCGCGGCAGGCTCGGGCGCAGCAGGGGCCGGGGCGACGACCGGCGGAGGCGCCGGAACTGGCGGAGCGGGGATCGCCGCGGCGACCTTCGGCGGCGGGTTCTCGCCTCCGAACGCGACGGCGACGCCGATCCCGCACATCGCGACGACCGCGGCGGCGGCGGCGATCCCGCCGAGGAGGCGCATGCGCGGCGATCGCGGGGCCGGGCCCGCCTGCGGGAACGACGACGACGCGCCGACCTCGCGCGCGAACGCGGCGGGCGGCGGCTCGCTCGCGCCGAAGAGGTTGGCAATCGGCGGGCGCGAGACCTTCGGCGGCGCGGACGAGAGCGCCTTCAGATCGATGATGCCGGAGTCCTCGTGGCTCGGCGACGCGAGCGCCTCGGGCGCCGGCGCCGGCTCGGGCGTCTTCACCCGCGCGGCGCGCGCGCCGGCGAGCACGTCGTCGACCTTGAAGAGGACCGAGTTCTCGTTGCGCGCCGCGACGCTCCCCGCGCCGAGGCCCGGAGGCGGCGGCCGCAGCGTCTCGCGGACCGAGCCGTGCTCCGGCGGACGCGACGCGAACAGGTCGCGGCGCTCGCGCTCGGCGCCCCGGCGGGCGACCGCCGCGCGTCGCTCCCCGCCGGCTTCGGCGGAGGGACCCGAGACGAGCCACACGGTGTCGCACGCGCGGCAGCGCATGCGCGCGGTCTTCCCCCGGAGCTTCTCGTCGTCCGCGGTGTAACGCGCGGCACATGCAGGGCAACGGACTTCCATGGGTGACCACGGGACGCGTGCAAGATCCGTGTCGCTCTACCGGGACGCTGAAATCACGGAAATCCGCGGCTCCGCGCGGGGCAGCCGGTGCCGGCGGGCTCCCTCGTGGGGGACCGACGATCCATGGTTGCCGGCTCAGGATCGCCCGAGCACCCCGTCGGTGCGGGCGGGCAGGGGAGCGGTCGCGTGCACGCCGGCGCCGTCCGCCGGCACCATCATCGCCGCATCCGCCGCGCGGAGCTCGCCGTCGTCGAAGCCCCGGAACGTCACCGTGCGATGCGGCCGCACGAGGGACAGATCGTAGAGCTCGTTGTACGCGCGGAAGACGAGCGGGCGCCTCTTCACCTCGGCCAGCGCCTGACCGACCGCGCCCGGATACTGCCCCTTCGCGTCCGCGACGAGCGCGGCGACCCGCATCGCGGTCTCCGCCTCGAGCTGCGCGACCGCGAGGCGGCCCTCCTCCTCGACATGGGCGCGCGTGCGCTCGAGCCGCGCGGCGATCGCGTCGAACATCTGGCGCGACACCTCGGGCAGGAGGCTCACGTTGCGGATGAAGACGAGCTCGATCGCGATCCCCCAGTTCGCGGTGTCGTCCTTGATGTCGTCCTGGAGCAGCGTACCGAGCTCGGTGCGATCGCAGAGGATCTCGCGGAAGTCGCGGCTGCCGAGGATCGACGTCGCGGCGTGCGACACGAGGTTCTGCAGGGCCTTGTCCCAGTCGGTCACCGAGAAGATCGCCTTCGCCGGATCGACCACGCGGAACTCGACCCAGAGATCGACGATCACCGTCGTGCCGCGCGCGTCGTTGACGTGGACGTCCTCGAAGCGGCGGAAATCGCGCCGGAGCGACACGCGACGCGTGCCCACCCACGGCAGCGCCTTCGTCGGGAGGAGGTGGAGCCCGGGCTCGACGAGCGTGTGCGCGAGCTTCCCGAACGACGTGACGAGCACCGCCTCGTCGTCCTCGACCTCGACGGTGAACGCGCGGAACAGGAGGACGAGGAGCGGGACGAGCACGACCCCGATCACCACGCCGGCGACGAGCAGCAGGGCGTCGGAGCTCACGGGGCACCTTCCTTGAGGAACACCGCGCGCGACTCGCCGAGGACCTCGCCGCGACGACGCGCGACGTACGCGTCGAGCACGCCCTCGTCCTCGAGCGTGGCGAGGTAGCCGGCGAGCTTGCGGATCTCGACGCCGATCGCCGCGGCGCGCGCCTTCGCGATGTCGACGCCGCGCTCGGCCGCGAGGATGCGCTGCTGGCACTCGCCCTCCGCACGGAAGAGCATCGCCTCGGCCTCGCTGCTGGCCTGGATGACGGCGTTCAGCGCGTCGGCGAGCTCGTCGGGCGGGAGGATGTCGGCGAGATCGACCGCGTTGAAGCGGACGCCGTAACGGTTGTCGATCCGCTCCTTGCAGAACGCCTCGATGTGCTCGTTCAGCAGCTTGCGCTCGCGGCGGATGAGCGCGTACGAGCCGGCCTGCTGCGCGAAGTCGAAGCGCGTCGCGAGCGCGTCGGCCGCCTTCGCCGCGCCGCGGAAGTTGGCGATCTCGTTTCGCAGGAGGCAGGTGAACAGGCCGGTGATGTGATCGAGCGGACGCTCGAGGCCGAAGAGCAGCTCGTAGAGCTCCTTCTCCACGGGCACGTAGCGGACGAACGAGTCGAGCCGGAGGATGGTCCCGTCGTCCGCCATCGCCGTGCCGCCGCCCTCCTCGGCCGCGAGGTCGAGCGTCTGCTCCTTCATCGAGACGGTCACCACCTTCTGCCACGGCTTCTTTCCGTGGATGCCCGGCCCGTGCGTCTTCAGGCGGCGCTTGCCGTCGACCGTCTCGGCGCGCCCGAACGCGGTGAGGACGGCGAGGTGCCCCTCCTCGACCTCGAACGAGCAGCGCGCGAGCACGACGAGCGCGTAGACCGCGAGCCCCAGCGCGACCCCCGTGATCAGCATCAGAACCTCTCCTTCGGAACGAGTGGAGCCCAGTCGGGGTCCCAGACCTGCGTGACCTTGCGTCCGCCCTCGAGGCGTCCGCCGTCCGCCGTGACGCGGCGCCCGTCGTGGGCGTGGTAGGCGACGGCGAGGCCGCGATTGACCTCGACGACGTCCTCGTTGAACGCCTTGTGCGCGTCGCTCACGTGCGGGAGGGCATCGACCGCGTCCGCGCTGTCGACGATGCGCCCGTTCGGCACGAAGCGCTCGTCGGGGACCTCCACGCCGACGACGATCGCGCCGTGGCCGATGAAGCAGTGCGAGCCGACGACGGAGTCGTGCACCACCGCCTTGAACCCGACGAACGTGTCGTCGCCGATGTAACAGGGGCCGTGGACGAGCGCGTCGTGCGCGATGGAGACGTTCTTCCCGACGTAGATCGCCCACGGCTCGCCCGCGACCATCACGCGCTTGTCCTTGAGCGCGTGCATCACCACGCCGTCCTGGATGTTCGTGTTCGGTCCGATGTGGAACGGCGAGCCCTCGTCGGCGCGCACCGAGGTGTCCGCCGCGATGTGCGCGCGATCGCCGACGACGATGCGCCCGATGAGCGTCGCGGCCGGGTGCACGTACGCGCCCTTCGCCACGAGCGGCTCCTCGCGGATCTGCCCGAGCCACTTGCGGTACTCGGTGGGGAGGTGCTCGAAGTGCGCGGGCCGGCGCGCCTCCGCCTTCTCCTTCGTCATCACCGCGCGGACGCCCTGGCGCCTGTTCGCCTCGAGCTCCTTTCGCGCCGCGGTGTGATGACGGTTCAGCCACTTGCCCGCGAAGTGGATCGCGAGGCCCGCGACGAGGCCGGTCATCAGGTGCCCGGTGACGGTGCCCGCCATCGTCACGGCGAACGCGACCGCCTCGATCTTGTGCTCCTTGTAGAGGTGCACCAGCGTCGAGAGCTCGACGAGGCGGAAGCCGATGACGCAGAGCAGCCCGGCGAGGGCGGCGAGCGGCACCTTCCCGATCCATTCGCCGAGGAAGACGACGGCGACCGCGAGGACCACGGCGTGGAACATCGCCGCGAGCCGCGTGCGCCCGCCGCTCTGCACGTTGACGCCGCTCCGCGCGACGACGCCGGTGACGGGCATGCCGCCGAAGAGCCCGACGACGACGTTCGCGACGCCCTGGCCGGCGAGCTCCGCGTTCGCCAGATGAGGCTTCTTCGCGTTCGCCATGCGGTCGATCGCGCTCGCCGAGATGAGCGACTCGGCCGCCGCGAGGAGCGCGAGCGGGAACGCGGCGACGAACAGGTCGAGCCACTGCTCGTCGCGCACGCGCGGGATCGAGATCGGCGAGAAGACGAGCGGCTTGCCCTTGGCGACGCTCGCGACGGTCTCGAGGCCCGTGCGCCCGCTCACCGGATCGGCGGACTCCCAGCGCAGATAGACGGCCACGAACGTGACGAGGCCGATCGCGACGATCGCCGCGGGGAAGCGCTTGAACTGGCGCAGCGAGGTGACGACGAAGACGACGAAGATGCCCGAGACCACCGCGTGCCACGACACGTCGTGGAGCCACTGCGGCTTGTGCATCATCGCGACGACGTCGACGAGCGAGTTCGGATTGCCGTCGCCCCAGTCGACGTTCTCGGGGAAGCCGAGCAGCTCGGGGACCTGCTGATCGAGGATCTTGAGACCGACGCCGGTGGTGAACCCGGCGAGCACCGACTCCGGGACGTGCTTCATCGCGCGGCCGGCGAGCGCGAGCACGAGGCCGATCTCGACGACGCCGATGAACACCGTGGCGGCGGCGACGGCGACCGCGCCCGAGCCGGGTACGGCCGGATCGGCGAACCGCGTCGCGAGCGCGAGCACCATCACGCTCAGCGCCGCCGCCGGGCCGGACACCTGGTACTGCGAGCTCCCCATCATGGCCGCGACGAAGCCGCCGATCGCGCCGGCGACGAGACCGGCGGCCGGCGGCATGCCGCTCGCGATCGCGAGCCCGACGTTGAGCGGAAGCGCCACCGCCGCGACGGTCAGCCCCGACAACAGGTCGCCGCCGGCGGACCTCGCACGGAGCGTGTCGCGCCACGACGCGACCCAGTCACGCGGGACCGCGAGCAGCTCGCGGCGTACGTCGAGCCCCTCGGCGCGCGTCTCGGCCATCGCCCCGATGGAAGGGGAAGGGCGGTGGCCACGCCAGCGCAATCATCGACGATCGCAGGGAAAAATAGGGCGAAAGTGTCGGTCTCGCCCGACACCTCCGCCCCAAGTCCGCGATCCGGCGATCAGTTGATGATCTGGATGCAGCAGCCGGTGACGCAGTACGTGCCGTTGGGGCACGGCGCCTCCGCGTTGCACGCCTGCGCGCCCTCGATCGAGCAGGTCTGCCCGCCGAGCGAGCCCGCGTCCGTGCCGCTGCCGGCGTCGGGCGGCGTGCAGCTCGGATCGATCGTCGTCTTGCCGAGGCACAGCTCGCACGGCCCGCAGTCGTTCTGGCAGGCGGTGTTCTTCGTGCACGGCTGGCACTTCGCCGGATCGTCGATGTCGGCGATCGAGCACGTCGAGCCGAGCTTCACGTCGACCGTCGTCTTGTCCGGCTTCGTCACCGTGCAGCAGCCGAAGCAGTCACATCCGTTCGGCGTGAGCTTCGCGCAGAACTTCACGCACTGATCCTGCTGGGTCTTCGGGCAGTTCTTGTAGCTCGGATCGTACGGGCACACCGCCGACGGCGACGTGTTCTTGGGATCGCACTTCAGGTTCCACTCGCAGCGATCGTCGCCGGCGCCGCTGTTGCCGTCGAAGAAGCAGTCCTGCTTGCAGGCGTCCTGGTTGTCGCCGGGGATGCCCGTGCCGAACGTCGCCTCGTCGTTGTCGAGCGGACCGGCGCACTCGGGATCGAGCCAGTCGACGAGCCCGTCGCCGTCGTCGTCCTTGCAGTTTGCACATTGCGGCGACGTGCCGTCGGCGGCGAGGAGCGGCGTGCATGCGCCGGGGTTGCCGTTGTACGTGTTGCCGTCGTACGGGTTGCCGCCGGACGCGTCGCTCGAGCCGAGACCACCGTCGGTGCCGGCGCCGCCTTCTCCGTTCGCGATGGAGCCATCGGGGTTGTTGGCGTCCGTCTCGGATCCGCACGCGGGCGCGAACGCCGACGCGCACACCACCAGCGCGGCCATCGCCGCCCACGCATGACGCTTCATGATCAACCCTCCAGTCTTCCGTGAAGAAGATCGCCCCAACAACACAAAAGTTAGCATATCGTTGTCAGCGCAATGAGCAGCGACGCACGCGGGGGCACCGAGGCCAACCCGGTATTCGTCACGCGCACGGCGGCGGTGCCGAAGCTCGTCGCGGTCAGCGGACCGTCCGCTGGACGCGCGTTCGCGGTCACGCGAGCGACCGCCACGGTCGGTCGTCACCCCACGAACGACTTCGTGGTCGACGATCCGCGCGTGAGCGGCACGCATCTCGAGCTGTCGCGCAACGGTGACCGCGTCCGCGTGCGCGACGTCGGCAGCACGAACGGGACGTGGATCGGCGCGCACCGCGTCGTCGATCTCGAGCTCGCTCTGGGCGGAGAGGTCACCATCGGCGACAGCCTCCTCCGGCTCGACGTCGACCAGGCCGTCGCGCCTCCGCCGGCCGCCGAGCGCGAGTCGTTCGGCGAGCTCGTCGGCCGCTCGGCGGCGATGCGCGAGCTGTTCGGCACGCTCGAGCGCATCGCGCCGAAGGAGCTCGCCGTCCTCATCCAGGGCGAGACCGGTACGGGCAAGGAGGAAGTGGCGCGTGCGGTCCACATGCACTCGCCGCGTGCGTCCGGTCCGTTCATCGTCATCGACGCGACGGCGCTGCCCGAGGCGCTCGCCGAGTCGCTCCTCTTCGGCCACGAGAAGGGCGCGTTCACCGGCGCGCACGAGCGGCGGATCGGCTTCTTCGAGGCCGCGCGCGGCGGCACCGTGTTCATCGACGAGGTCGGCGAGCTGCCGCCCGTGCTCCAGGCGAAGTTCCTCCGCGTGCTCGAGCGGCGCGAGATCATCCGCGTCGGCGGGCACTCGCCGCTGCCGATCGACGTCCGCGTGGTGTCGGCGACGAACCGCGATCTCCGCAACGCGATCGACAAGGGGAAGTTTCGCGAGGACCTCTACTTCCGCCTCGCGCAGGTGCGCGTCTTCGTCCCGCCGCTCCGCCAGCGGCTCGAGGACCTGCCCCTCATCTGTTCCAAGCTGCTCGCCCGCGCTGGGAGCGAGGCGATGATCGACGCCGACGCGCTCGAGCACCTCTCGAGCGTGCAGTGGCCGGGCAACGTCCGTGAGCTGAACAACGTCCTCCTCCGAGCGGCGGCGCTCGCGCAGGACGGCGTCATCGGACGGCAGGACGTCGCCGGCGAAGGCGACGGCTTCCGCGGCACCGCGGACGAGCGGAGCGCGCTCGATCTGTCGGGCACCTTCGCGCAGGCGAAGGAGCGCGCGATCGAGCGCTTCGAGCGCGCGTACCTTTCTTTGCTGATGAAGCGATGTCAGGGCAACCTGTCGGCGGCCGCGCGCTCCGCGGACGTCGCGCGCCATCACCTGCGCGACCTTCTCAAGAAGCGCGGTCTCTACGGGGTGTCGCTGGATGACGAGTAGGAAGGCGATTTTCGGCCTCGCCCTCGCGCTCTCTCTCGGCGGCGCGGTCACGCTGGCGCCGCGCGCCGCGCTCGCGCAGAGCGAGGAGGAGCTGAAGCAGGCGCGCGAGCTGTTCCAGGAGGCCTACAAGGACGAGCAGGAGCAGCGCTACGACCAGGCGCTCGACAAGTTCCGGCGCGTCGCGAAGGTGAAGGAGAGCGCGTCGGTCCGCTACCGCATCGCCTCGGTGCTCGAGGCGATGAAGCGCTACCGCGAGGCGAAGGACGCGTACCGCGCGCTCGCCGCGATGCGCGACAGCCTCCCGGAGAAGGACCGCCCGATCGCCGAGAGCGCCGCGGTGCGCGCGGCCGAGCTCGACAAGAAGACGCCTCGCCTCGTCGTGACGATCGCGGGGCAGAGCCCGCCGGCCGACACGCGCGTGACCGTCGACGGCGCGCCGGTCCCCGCCGGGCGGCCGATCGAGCAAGACCCCGGCGAGCACGTCGTGCAGGCGACCGCGGGCGGCATGAAGCCGTTCGAGCAGCGGGTCACGCTCCCCGACAACAACAGCGAGGTCCCGGCGACGGTCACGTTCGAGCCCGACCGACCCACCGAGCCTCCGCCCGGCGGCGACGAGCACTCGAAGAAGAACGACACGCTCGCGTACGTCGCGCTCGGCGGCGGCGGCGTCCTCCTCGCGACGGGCATCATCCTGCTCGTCGCGCGCGAGGGCGCGATCGACGACATCAAGACGCTCTGCCCGAACCCGGCTGCGTGCCCGCGATCGCGCGAGTCCGAGGTGCGGGACAACGAGGATCAGGCGAACCTGTTCCTGCCGCTCGGCATCGGCTTCACCGCGGTCGGCGCGGCCGCCGCGGGCTTCGGCGTGTACCTGCTCGTCAAGAAGCCGAGCGGCGAAGCGGCGCCTCCGCCCGCGACCGCGCGCGTCCGCTTCGCCCCGAGCTACGTCCGCGGCGGCGCGGCGGTCGGGCTCAGCGGAACGTTCTGAACAAACTGACTGCGATCGGTCGGCCTGAGGTACTTTACGGTCGTGGCGGCGACGGCGCCCAGCGCATGGGTCACGGCGGCAATCCTCGCGAGCGGTCTGACGCTCGCGCTCGCGTGCTCGTCCGTGCCGGACGTTCACTTCGTCGACGGCGGCGACGGCACGTCGACGAGCTCGAGCGGGGACTCGGGACGCGCGGACTCGGGCGGTGACGGAGGGGGATCCTCCGGCATCCCCGACTGGTCGTGCCCGAACAAGGCGCCTCCGGCCGGCTCCGGCAGCGTCTGCTGCGGCAACCGGCTCTGCGTGAAGTGCAGCGAGGCGGACTGCGCGAAGTGTGAGCAAGCCGGGTGCACGGGTACGCTCAATTCGGTGTGCTGCCCGAAGAACCCCGTCCAGATCACGTGCAAGGCGTACTCGGACTGCTGATCGCGGCCGCGCGGCGAAGACGCGGGTAACGCGGTGCGGTCTCAAGATCGACCAGGCCGCTTCGTGCGTACGGAAGGTGACGTGACCGGCTCGCCGATTGACCACGCCTTGAGGTAGGATCGAAACACGTGGGCGCGCCTTCCGAAATCCCGCCCGACACGATGCTCGGGGGAAAGATCCGCCTCATCCAGCGCATCGGGCGCGGAGGAATGGGCGACGTGTGGGTCGCGCGCAACGAGGCCACGCAGGCCGAGGTGGCGGTCAAGACCCTCCAGAAGTCGGAGCGCACGACCGTCCACGACGAGCGCTTCCGGCGCGAGGCGCGCCTCGCCGCGACGATCTCGCACCGCAACGTCGTCCGCATCTTCGATCTCGTCGACGAGCAGGACGGCACGCTCGGCCTCGTCATGGAGCTCCTGCGCGGCGGCACCCTCGAGGGCTGCATGCGCGAGCGCGGCGCCCTCTCGGCGATCCACGCGGTCGCCGTCGCGGTGCCCATCCTCTCGGCGCTGCACCACGTGCACCAGAAGGGGATCATCCATCGCGACGTGAAGCCGGCGAACATCTTCTTCGCCGTCGAGCCCGACGGGCACGTCATCCCGAAGATCCTCGACTTCGGGATCGCGAAGCTGCCCGCGGCGGGCTCGGCCTTGACGATGGACGGCAGCGTCCTCGGGACGCCGCACTACATGTCTCCCGAGCAGATCCGCGGCGCGGACGACATCGACGGGCGGAGCGATCTGTTCTCGCTCGCCGTCGTCCTCTACGAGATGCTCACCGGCGTCCGCGTGTTCCAGCGCGACTCGGCCGCGGCGTCGCTCGCCTCGGTGCTCGAGCACGAGGTCGATCCGGATCCGCGCATCGAGCCGCGGCTCTGGGTGGCGCTCTCGCGCGCGCTCGCGAAGCGGCCCTACGAGCGCTACGCGACGTGCGCCGAGTTCGCCGACGCCCTCCGGAACGCCATGGACGCGAGCGACGAGGACCTCTCCGCGTCCCTCCAGGAGCTCCGCCCCCGGAACGACGCGCTGCCCGCGCCGAGCACCAGCGGCGCCGCCGCGATGGCGTCCTCGTCCTCGTCGTCGAGGGCGCGCGCGCGGAAGAAGCCGCCGCCGAAGAAGTCGATCCTCCTGCCGATCGGCGCGGTCACCCTCACCGCCGTCCTCGCGGTCGTCGGCACGCTCGCCGCGACCCGCGGCGGGGGGACCAGCGCGAGCTCCGGCGGCACGTCACCGGCCGAGAGCGCGACGACCGTCGCGGCCACCGGCACGGTCGCGGTCGGCTCGCCGGTCCCGACGGCCGATCCGCGCAACGCGATCCCGCCGCCGCCCGATCCGGGCGAGGACGACCTGACCGTCGAGCCGGCGCCGACCAGCGCGACGAACACGACGAGCGCCCCGAAGGCGCACGTCTCGCGGCCCGCGCCGCGGACCGGCGCGGCGAAGACCACCTCGAAGCCGGCGCAGAGCAAGCCCCCGCCGGGCACGAGGCCGGTCGCGACGACGTTCGACTGAGCGCCGCTCAGCGCGACGCGGCGATCGACGCGATCACCGCGCACACGATGACGACGACGAGGACGGAGAGCCAGACGCGCTTCGCGCGGTGGGCGTCGCTCGGGCGCGCCGCGATCGCTTCCTCGCCCGGCGCGGACGGTCCGGCCTCGGCGCGCGTCGCCGGGGCCTCGCCGGTCTCGGCCTCGCGCATCGCCTGGAGCTCCGCGGGGCGCGCGGAGATCGTGCCCGCCGACGGCCGCTCCTGCACGTCGGGGGAGCTCGCGACGTCCTCGAGCAGGCTGCTCGACGCGATCGGCACCGGGGCGGGGGGAGGCATCGTGTGCTTCGGGACGCGCACGCTCGTGGCCGCGCGCGCCCATTCCTCGAGCTTCTGCTCCTGGCCGGGGAAGAGCTCGGAGACGAGCTGCGCGAGCTGCTCCTTGATCGTCCCGGCGTCCTTCGCGAAGTCCTTCACGAACTCGTCGAGCGCCGCGCGCATGGCGTCCGCGCTCGCGAACCGCGCGTCCGCCTCGCGCTGGAGGGCCTTGTCGATGATCGCCCACAGGGCGTCGGGGAAGCCGGGCACGAGCTCGCGGACGTCGGGGACGTGCGCATCGCGGATCGCCTTCAGCGTCGCCACGTCGGTCTCGCGCTTGAAGAGGCGCTTCATCGTGGCCGCCTCCCAGAGCGTGGCGCCGAGGGCGTAGACGTCGGTACGGCGATCGATCGGCCGGCCCTGCGCCTGCTCGGGCGCGAGGTACGGGATCTTGCCCTTCACGATCCCGTCCTGGCTCCGCGACACGCGCATGCGCGCCTTCGCGAGCCCGAAGTCGATCAGCTTCACCTCGCCGGCGTGCGTGAGGAACACGTTGCTCGGGTTCACGTCGCGGTGGATGACGCCGAGCGGCGTGCCCTTCGCGTCGACGAGCTCGTGCGCCGAGTGGAGGCCCTCGGCGACGCGCGCGCATATCCACGCGGCGAGCTCGAACGGCACGCGCTCGCCGCGGTGCACGAGCAGATCCCAGACGTCGGCGAAGGTGCGCCCCGAGAGGAGCTCCATCGCGATGTAGCGGTGGTGGCCGGTGATGCCGTACTCGAGCGTGCGGATCACGTTCGGGTGCTTCAGGCGCGCGAGGATCTTCGCCTCGTCGACGAACATCGCCGCGAACTGGGGATCGTTCGCCAGCTCGTCGCGGATCACCTTCAGCGCGACGACCTGCTCGGTCCCGTTCCCGCGCGTCCGGCGCCCCAGGTAGATCGTGGCCATCCCGCCGCCGCCGATCTTGGCGCCGACCTCGAAGCGGCCGAGCTGCTTCGGCGGGGGAGGGGCGTGCGCGGACGTCACGGGGCCCTCAGCCTACCAAGAAGGATCGTCGATGGTGGAATCCTCGGCCATTCCTGGAATTCCGGGCGCGCCGCGGATCGCATGGTAATGTGCCGCCCATGGGACTTGGGAAGGGCCTCACTGGATTTCGTGTGCTCGCCGTCGCCGCGCTCGTCACCGCGCCGTCGGTCGCCTACGCGCATGCGCTCCTCACGAAGCCGACGCCGCGCGACCTGACCGACGACAAGCTGAAGATGGGGCCCTGCGGTGGCGACGCCCAGATGGGGCCGCTGCTCAAGGGCCAGGTCGTCGCGCAGTACGAGGCCGGCGCCACGATCGACGTCGGGTTCAAGGAAACGATCGGTCATCAGGGCTGCTACCAGCTCCGCCTCAGCTCGACCGGCGACGACAAGAACTTCCAACTGCTCAAGCAGATGCCCGACCCCGCCGGGATCGACGGAGGGGGCACCTACTCGACTACGCTGAAGCTGCCGGACGGGGTCACCTGCCAGAACTGCACCCTACAGCTCCTGCAGCTGATGAACGGCGCGCCGTGCACGGCGAACCAGGACCCGGCGACGTCGGCGCAGGGCGTTTATTACTCGTGCGCGGACATCCGCATCGGCGACTTCCCCGACGCGGGACCGGTCGCCGACGCGGGGCCCGATCCCGACGACGACGCGGGCTCGAGCTCGGGCGGACCGAAGACGACGCCCACCGACGGCGGCGGCAAGACGACGTCGGACGGCGACGACGGTGCGACGTCGAGCCGGAACCTCCGCGCGGGCGCCGGCGACGACGGCTGCAGCGTCGGCTGGGGCGCGACGGGCGGCCTCTCGTTCTTCGTGTCCGCGGGCATCGGCGCGATGGCGCTCCTGCGCCGCCGCCGCCGTCGCTGAAGGCGTCATACGCAAGAGCCCCTCGAGCGACACGAGGTGCACCGCCTCGTCGCCTTCGCGCTCTCGTGCGGCGCCATCGGGGAGCTTCGCGAGCGCTCGGACCCACCGGCGCGCGTTCTCTTCCGTCGGCTCGACCAGGATGTCGACGTCCTCCGTCAGGCGGACGATACCCTGCAGCGCGAGCGCGTATCCGCGATCAGGGCGTACTCCACGTGCTCCGCCTGGAGGAGCTCTACGATTCGGAGGACGTCGTCGTACGTCGCTGCACGCGTTCGCTGATCCATCGATCCCAGTCCGTCGTTCACGCAACGGCCGCGCTAGGCGTCAGGGACAACCCGCGCGGCAAGGCGGGCCTGCGCACTGCTCGCAGGTCGTCTTGCAGGTGTTGGTGCACGTCGTCTTCGCGTCGTCGCAGGCGCGCCGGCACGAGCGGCCCTGGTTGCCCGGCGAGCACTTGTCGCTGCACGTCGTGGCATCGCTCGCGCACTTCGTGTTGCACGTCTCCTCCTGCGTGTAGCAGGAGCCGCTCGTCGTCCTGCAGTCGGGCGCGTCGATCGCCGACGCGTCGCCCGGCGATCCGGAGCTGCTCGACGACGAGGACGACGAGCCGGACGAGGACGACGACGACGACGTGCCGCCCGAGCTGCTGCTCGCGCCGCCCTCCGCGCTCGTGCCCTCGAACACGTCGAAGTCGTTCGTGCACGCCGGCGCGATCGCGAGGGGGACGGCGCCGAGGACGACGACGAGGATCGTTCGTAGCGGCCGCTGCATCAGAACGAGCCCTCCAGTCCGAGGAAGCTTCCGCGCGCGACGACGCGCGCGCTCGCCGCGGTCGTCGTCGCCTGCGCCGGCGGCTTGCCCACCACGAAGAGGGTGACGGCCGCGGCCGCGCCGATCGCGCCGATGACGAGGCCGATGTTCGCGATCGTCTGCTGCGTCTTGCCCCGCGAGATCTCGTCCTCGTGGCCGGGCGGGCAGGGGCGCGGACCGCACGCGGCTTCGAGGTCCGAGTGCGTGCCGTTCGAGAGCAGGCCGAAGACGGTGAAGGTCGCGAGGCCGGCGACGGCGACGCCGCCCGCGACGTAGGCGTACGGGCGGAGGTCCTTGCGCTTCGACGTCGAGCCCTCGTCGGGCGCGTCCTTGTTCGTCGCGACGACCGCGACGTCCGGCGTATCCGCGGCCGCATCGAGCGCGAGCGACTGCCGGCTGCCCGCGGCGACCTGCACGCTGCGCTTCACCGGCGCGTGCCCCGGCGTCTCGACGACGACCTCGGCGGTGCCGGGCATGACGGGCACCGGCTCGCTCCAGCCGCCGCGGCGGACGTCGTCGCCGCCGACCCGCAGCGTCGTCGTCGGGGCGGCGCGCGAGACGGTGATGTCGATGAAGCCGAGCTTCGGCTCGAGCGCCTTTCGCTCCTCGGTGGCTGCCGTCGCGGCCTTCTCGTAGCGCGGATCGTCGCGCGTGAGCTCCTTCGCCTCGATCGCCGTGCGTCCGAGCTCGACGTAGGCGGGGACGTACCGGCCCATCTCGCGGAGGCAGCGGCCCACGTAGAGACGCGTGTTCGGGCTCGCGACGATGTCGAGCGACGCGGTGAACTCCGCGAGCGCGGCGTCGAACTTCCCTGCGCCGTACAGCTCCTTGCCCCGGAGGAACCGGCTCTGCGCCTGCTCGCGCTGCACCGGGGTCGCCGCCGACGGCGTCACGCCCGCGGCGGTCGCCGGCGGAGCGAACGCGATCGCAGCGAGTGCGAGCGCGAGCGGCGCGGCGAAGCGGAGCGAGCGGGAGCGGCGTCGTCGAGGCATGGTGAGTCCGAGGCTAGATGCCGAGGGGTTCGTAAGCCGACTTCTTGGGCTTCTTCGGCGCCGCGGCCGGCGGCGGCGCTCCGGTGAAGCGTGGCGCGGGCGTCGTCTCGGGCGCGGCCGCCGATGCGGGCGCCGCGGGCTCGTCCGGCTCGGCCGTCGCCGTCGCGGCGGTCGGCGCGGGCGCCGGCGCCGGAGCGCT
>JBDHVD010000176.1:0-15170 GCA_039809525.1 Labilithrix sp.
CGCCGATCCGCGATCTCCGCACGGTGAGCGTCACCGATCTCGCGCTCACCGCGCGCCTCTCGCGCTTCGGCAGCGTCGTCTTCGTGACGCGCCTGTCCGACGGCAAGCCGGTGCCGAACGCGGTCGTCGCCGCGCGCGACGCCGCGGGCAAGGAGATCGCCGCCGCGAAGACGGACGCGGGCGGGGTCGCGTCGTTCGCGCCTTCGGCGCTGCCGGTGGTGAACGAGCAGGGATCGATCGACGAGAACCTCGTGCTGTTCGCGCGGGCGGGCGACGACTGGACGTTCCGCGCGGCGATCGACACGGTCTCGCGCGCGGACGTGCCGTACGTCGATCTCGCGTCGCGGCTCTCGACGTTCGGCATGCTCTTCACCGATCGCGGCGTCTACAAGCCGGGCGAGACGATCGAGGTGAAGGGCGTCTTCCGCAAGCCGCTCCCGCGGGGCATGGAGACGCCGGTCGGTCGCGAGGTGACCCTCCGCGCGCACGACCGGGACGGCGCGACGATCTTCGAGCGAAAGGCGAAGCTCGGCGCGTTCGGCGAGGTCGCAACCGCGATCCCGATCCCGCGGACGGCGAGGCTCGGCCATGTCGAGATCGAGGCGACCGTCGAGGGCGAGAAGCCGCGCGAGTCGTGGGAGCCGCGCGCCGCCCAGGCCGGCGTCGAGGTCGCGGCGTACCGGCCGGCCGAGTTCAAGACGTCGGTGGAGCCCGATCGGCCGGCCTACGTCCGCGGGGACAAGGCCTCGTTCGTCGCGCGCGGGGACTACCTCTTCGGCGCCCCGATGAGCGGCGGGAAGGTCCGCTACACGGTGACGCGGAGCCGGACGTCGTTCACGCCGGCGGGCGCGGAGGCGTTCGTGGTGGACGACGACGCGTACGCGTGGGCGCATGCCGACGCGTCGCTCCGCGGAGGGAAGCTCCAGAGCGGCGACGGCGTCCTCGACGCGAAGGGCACGTTCGGGGCGAGCGTCTCGCTCGCGCTCGCGAAGCAGACCGGGCCGGAGAACGTCGGCTTCGAGGCCGAGATCGAGGACCTCTCGCGCCAGACGGTGGCGAGCCAGTCCACGGTGCTGGTGCATCCCGGCGAGGTCTACGTGGGGATCAAGCGCCCGAAGGAGATGTTCCCGCCCGCGGGCGCACCCGTGCGCGTCGAGGTCGCGGCGATCGAGCCGGGCGGCCGGCACCGCGCCGGCGTCCCCGTGCAGGTCGAGCTCGTCGAGCGCACCTGGCAGACGGCGACCGAGGCGGTCGGAGACGAGGACCTGCACTACGAGTCGCGCGCCGTCGACACGGTCGTCGGCCGCTGCGAGGCGACGACGACCGCGGACGCGGGGGCGTGCGACCTGACGCCGAAGGGGCCCGGCTACTTCATCGTGCGGGCGAAGGCGACGGACAAGCGCGGCAACGCCGTCGCGGCGAGCACGTCGCTGTACGTGGTGGGCGAGGGCGCGCGCATCGCCTGGCCGGTCTACGACAACGCGCGGCTCGAGCTGGTGACCGACAAGACCTCGTACGAGGTCGGCGACACGGCGACCATCCTGATCAAGAGCCCGTACAAGGAGGCCGACGCGATCGTCACGGTCGAGCGGCAGGGCGTGCACGAGCAGCGGCACGTCTCGCTGCGCGGTGCGATGCCGACGGTGAAGGTGCCGGTCACCGCGGAGATGTGGCCGAACGCGTTCGTCGGCGTCGAGCTGATCAAGCCGCGGACCGCGCCGCCGAAGGACAAGGGGCAGGACGTGGGCGCGCCGAGCTACCGCCTCGGGTACGCGGAGATCTCGGTGAATCCCGAGGGCCGGCGCCTCGACGTGAAGGTGAAGCCCTCGAAGAAGGACCTCCGACCGGGTGACGAGGTCGACGTCGATCTCGTGGTCACCGGACGCGACGGCAAGGGCGTGCGCGCGGACGTCGCGTTCTATGCGGTCGACGAGGGCGTGCTCATGCTGACCGGTTACAAGACGCCCGATCCGCTCCCGGTCTTCGCCGCGAAGCGGCCGCTCGGCGTCATCCCGCTCGAGTCGCGCGACGATCTCGCGCGCATCGTGCGCCTCGGTCGTGCGCCCGGCGTCGACAAGGGCGACGAGGGCGGAGGCGGCGGAGAGGGCGCGGGCGTGCGCGAGGACTTCCGCACCACCGCGTTCTTCGCGCCCTCGGTGATCACCGGCCCGGACGGCAAGGCGCACGTGCGGTTCAAGCTGCCCGACTCGCTCACCACCTTCCGCCTCATGGCCGTCGCCTCGGCGCAGGACCATCGCTTCGGCTTCGGACAGGACCAGGTGGTCACGAGCCGTCCGCTCATGGCGCGTCCGGCGCTGCCGCGGTTCCTCCGCGCGGGCGATGCGATCGAGGCGGGCGTGATCGTCACGACCAAGGGCCTGCCGGCGCAGCGGGTCGAGGTGAAGCTCGACGCGAAGGGCGTGCAGCTCGCGGCCGACGCGACGAAGGTGGTCGACGTGCCGGCGAACGGCTCGGTGGAGGTGCGCTGGCCGATCCTCGCGCCCCACGCCGGACCGGCGTCGTTCGCGTTCACCGCGCGATCGTCCGGCGGCAGCGACGCGGTCACCGTCCCGCGCGAGGTGAAGGTGCCGCTGAGCCTCGAGGCCGTGGCGCTCTACGGCGACACCGAGGCGGCGCTGGCGGAGAAGCTCGGCGACATGCGCGCGATGCGCACCGATGCCGGCGGGCTCGATCTCCGCGTGGCGTCCACCGCGCTCGTCGGCCTCGACGACGGCGTCGAGGCGCTCCTCGACTACCCGTACGGCTGCACCGAGCAGGTGACGTCGCGCCTCGTCCCGCTCGTCGCGCTCGTCGATCTCGCGCGCGACTACGGCATCGCGCTCCCGAAGGACGCCGACCGCGTCGCCGACGACGCCATCGCGAAGATCCTGAAGAGCCAGCGGCCCGACGGCGGCTTCGGCTACTGGCCGGACTCGGAGAAGGCCGACGTCTGGGTGACCACCTACGCGGTGTGGGCGCTGTCTCTCGCGAAGGAGCGCGGTCGTCCGGTGCCCACCGACGCGATCGACAACGCGGTCAAGTGGCTCCGCGATCGGATCGCGGCCTGCGGCATCGGCACGGCGGTCCGCGAGGGCCGCGCGCGCGCGAACGAGGCCCGCGGGTGCCCCGACGTCGACGTCGCGCTCTCGCAGCACGCGTTCATCGTCGACGTGCTGGCGATGGCCGGCAAGGCGGACGCGGGCTATGCGAGCCGCCTCTTCGAGGAGCGCGCGCGGATGCCGCTCTTCGCGCGCGCCCTGCTCGCGCACGCGATGGTGGTGTCGAAGATGCGCCTCGAGGACGCGAAGGAGCTCGTCCGCGACGCCGAGAGCCACGTGCGCGTCAGCTCGACCGGGGCGACGATCGCGGAGGACCTCGGCGATCGCTACGCGCCGCTGCTCGACTCGGAGGCGCGCACCACGGCCATCGTGCTCCGCACGCTGGTGACGGTGGATCCGCAGCACCCGCTCGCTGCGCGCCTGGCGAAGGGGCTGCTCGCGGCGAGGCGCGGGGGCACGTGGCGCTCGACCCAGGAGAACGCCTGGGCGCTCGTGGCGCTCGACGCGTACCGCCGGGCGCAGGAGGCGAAGGAGCCCGACTTCGACGCCTCCGTGTTCTTCGGCGACCAGCTGCTCTTCACCGCGTCGTTCCACGGCCGGAGCACGAAGTCGAAGAGCGAGAGCTTCGCCGCGTCGAAGATCGCCGGCCGGGGAGGGGAGGCGCTCGCGTTCCAGGTGAACGGCAAGGGCCGGCTCTTCTACGAGGCGCGTCTCCGCTACGCGAAGAAGGAGCTGCCGGACGCGCCGCTCGATCGCGGATTCTTCGTGCGGAAGCTCGTTCGCAGCGTACGGCCCGAGGCGCTGTCCGATGCGCTGCGCACGCTCCCGCAGGCGTCGATGACCAGCGCGAGCGCGAGCGATCTCGTGCTCGTCGATCTGCTGGTGGTCACGCCCGATCCGCGCGAGCAGGTGGTGATCGACGATCCGCTGCCCGCCGGGCTCGAGCCGGTGCAGTCGTCCTTCGCGACGACCGCGCGTGACCTCGCGGTCACCGAGCCGGGAGGCGAAGGCGACGAGGACGACGCGGACGCGCGCCAGGACCGCGACGAGCGCGCGATGGGCCGGGCGTTCGTGCAGACCTGGTACCACCGCGAGTTCCACGACGACCGCGTGCTCACGTTCGTCGATCACCTGCCCGCCGGCATGGCGCACTACCGCTACCTCGCGCGCGCGACGACGCCGGGCAAGTTCGTCGTGCCGCCGACCAAGGCCGAGTGCATGTACGAGCCGGAGACGTTCGGCCGGACCGCCGCCGCCGTGTTCGAGGTGAAGGCCAAGTGACGCGCGCGCGCTTCGTCCTCGCGTGCCGGGTCATCGGCGGGCTGATGCTCGCGGCGATCGTCCTGCTGTTCGCCTGCGCCGCGCTGACGCCGCTCCCGGCCGCGCTCCGCGAGGGCGGGGCATACGGCGCGTCGACGCGCTTCTTCGATCGGAACGGCGAGCTCCTCCGCGAGGTGCGCGCCGGCGACGATCAGACCCGCGCGCAGTGGGTGCCGATCGAGGAGGTCGGCGACAACGTGCGCTACGCCGTGCTCGCCGCGGAGGACCGGCGCTTCGAGGAGCACGCCGGCGTCGATCCGGCGGCGGTCGTGCGCGCGATCGCTACGTCGGTCCGCGCGGGGCGGGTGGTGTCCGGCGCATCGACGGTGACGATGCAGCTCGCGCGCGTGGTCGCGCCGCATCCGCGCACGCTGCGCGGGAAGCTCGGCGAGATGGCGATGGCGGTGCGCATCGAGATGTCGCTGTCGAAGCGGCAGATCCTCGAGCAGTACGTCAACCGCGCGCCGTTCGCCGACGGCATCCGCGGGATCGGCACGGCGAGCCGGTGGTTCTTCGACAAGCCGCCCCGCGAGCTGTCGATCGCCGAGGCCGCCACCCTCGCGGCGCTGCCGCGCGGTCCGCATTACTACTCGCTGACGAAGCGGCCCGAGCGCGTCCTCGCGCGGCGCGATCGGATCCTCGAGCGGATGAGGCGCGCGGGGATGATCGACGCGGAGGCATATGCGCGCGCGAAGGCCGAGCCGCTCACGCTGCAGATCGACCGCGGCGGCTTCGGCGCTCCGCACCTGGTCGACGCGCTCCTCTCGGGCTCGCTCGATCCGGCGGTCCCCGCGCTCCGCGGGCGCGCCGAGCGCGTCGAGACCACCGTCGATCGCGGGCTCCAGCGCGAGATCGAGCTCGCCGCGCAGGCGACGACCAGGCCGCTCGCCAAGCGGCACGTGACGGCCGCGAGCGTCCTGGTGGTCGACAACGCCACCGGCGAGGTGCTCGCCTACGTGGGCTCGCCCCGCTGGGACGACGACGCCCACGGCGGCAAGAACGACGGCGTCCGCGCGCGGCGGCAGCCCGGCTCGACGCTCAAGCCGTTCGTGTACGCGCTCGCGATGGAGGACCTCGGGTGGACGCCCGCCACGCTCCTGCCCGACGTCGAGCTGCACCTCGAGACCGCGAACGGGACGTACTCGCCGCGCAACTACGACGAGCGGTTCCACGGGCCGGTGCGGCTGCGCGAGGCGCTCGGCAGCTCGTACAACGTGCCCGCGGTCCACGCCGCCAGCGAGGTCGGCGTCGGGCGCGTGCTCGCACGGCTGCGCGAGCTCGGCTTCGGGACGCTCGGCGAGGACGCGGAGTTCTACGGGCCGGCGATCGCGCTCGGGGACGGCGAGGTGCGCCTCTGGGACCTCGTCGGCGCGTACTCGGCGATCGCGCGCGGGGGCGTCCTCCGTCCGTTCCGCGCGGTGCGCCGGGCAGGGGAGGTGCCGCTGCCGGCGGCCGCCGAGCGGCGCGTGATGTCGGCGGAGTCGGCCGCGATGATCGCCGACGTCCTCCGCGATCGGGCCGCGCGCGTATCGGCGTTCGGCGAGCACAGCGCGCTCGATCTCCCGTTCGAGGTCGCCGCGAAGACCGGCACGTCCAAGAACTACCGCGACAACTGGACCGTGGGCTTCACCCGCGAGGTCACCGTCGGCGTCTGGGTGGGCAACTTCGACGGGAGCCCGATGCTCGACGTCAGCGGGATCACCGGCGCGGCGCCGCTCTTCCGCGCGGCGATCACCGCCGCCATGCGCGCGCACGAGGCCGCGCCGCGCGAGGAGGTCCCGAGCACGCTCGCGCACGTGAAGGTGTGCGCGCTGTCGGGCGGCTCGCCCGGCCGGGGATGCAAGCACCTCGTCCACGAGCTGGTGCCCCGCGACCACACGCCCGAACCATGCACCATGCACGTGATCGCCGGCGGCCGCGTGTACGAGCGCTTCGACGGTCCGTTCGCCGCATGGGCGAAGGCGACGGGCCGCGAGGTCGCGCCGCCGGGAGCCGGCGAGCAGGCCGGCGGACGGCCGAGCATCCGCTACCCGCGGGACGGCGCGCGGTTCGTCGTCGATCCCGATCGGCCGCTCCACGCGCAGGCGATCCCGGTGAAGGTCGACGCCCCCTCGTCCGCCGAGGTCGCGGTGTACGTCGACGGCCGCCTCGCGGCGAAGGGGCCGGCGGGTGATCCCGTGCGCTGGCGCCTCGCGCTGGGGACGCACGAGATCCTCGCCGAGAGCGGCGGATCGCGGAGCGACCCCGTCACGATCCGCGTGGACTAGCCGGCTCGCCGCCTCACGCCGTCGCGGGCGCGCTCGCGCTCCGGCGCGTCGCGGCGCCGACGTGCGAGGCGCGCTTCATCGACGTCCGGCCGATCGCGACCGAGACCATCTTCCTCGCGCGCGCGAGCACGCTCTCCTGCACGTACGGGATGCCGTACTTCGCGCAGAGCGCCTTCACGCGCGGCTGGATCTCGCGGTAGCGGAGCATCGGGATGTCGGGGAAGAGGTGGTGCTCGATCTGGTAATTGAGCCAGAGCTGCGCGTAGTCGACGAGCTCGCTCCCCGTCGCGTAGTTCACTGAGCCGAGCACCTGGCGCACCGCGGCCTCCGCCTTCGAACGGGCCGGAGCGTCGAAGCGGTAGAGATCGTCGCCCGTGTGGTTCGGTCCGACCACGAGGAACGTGTGCACGTTCGACAGGACGTCGGCGCCGAGCGAGTTGACGAGCGCGCTCACCGCGGCGAGAGGGCCGAGGGGCAGGTAGAGGGCCGGCAGCGCGCCGAACTGGAGCAGCGCGTACGGCAGATAGCACCGCAGGAGCAGCGTCCGCCGGTACCGCGGGGGCTGCGCGTCGTCCTTGCCGCGCGAGAGCCACACCCGCACGGTGCTCGGCGCGTAATAGGACGCGCGCCAGGTCGCGGCGAGGAGCCCGACGGCCCCGAGCTTCAGCGCCTCCGGCGCGTTCCAGTCGCGGAGGTCCTCGGTGTTCCGCTCGATCAGATCGGGGTCCCGGAGCTCGCCGGTGTTCGTGTGATGCAGGACGTTGTGCTCGTACTTCCAGGCGTCCGGGAGCATCCAGTCCGGCCAGTCGACGAAGCGGCGCCACCCGCTCGCGAAGACGCGGCTCGTGTAGCGCGGCGGGACGCCCGGGACGCGGTCGTATCCGCGATGCCCGACGTGGTGCATGAGGAGCCAGCGCGTCGAGCGCCCGAGCGCCAGCGCGGCCATGCTCGCGGGGTTGGGGAACCACGCCGTCGCGAGGCCGAACGCGGTCGCCACGCGGCCGATGCGCTCGATCTTGCGGAGGTGCGCGACGTCGTCGTCGCCGAGCTTCGCCTCGACGTCGCGCCGGATGGCCCGGAGCTCGCGGAAGAACGCATCGCAGTCGATGGACGAGAGATCGGGGTCGGTCGACGATTGGGGCTCGGGCCGCTTCACGGCCGGCGAACCTATCCTGCACGCGCTCGGCTGTCAGTCTTCGTGCGTGCATCCGGGGCCGCCAGCCACTCGAGGACCAGGCGCACGCGCGCGGCCAGCAGGCGCCGGCTCGGATAGACGGCGTAGACCTGCGCGGGTACGGGCTCGCCCGCGTCCGTGCGGAGCCGGACGAGCCCGCGTCCCTCGGCGGCGGGCTCGGGCGTCAGCACGATGCCGACGCCGTGGCGCGCGACCTCCACCGCGGCGCGCGGATCGTTCACCGTGAAGCGCGCGCTCGGCGTGATCTCCGTGACGGAGCCGTCCGCGCGACGGAAGCGCCACGTCCCGCCGGCGCGGGTGACGACGGCCGGCGCTCGCTCGAGCTGCGCGCGCGAGATCGACGTCCGCCCGCGGAGCGTCCGCGCGACGAGGTCCTCGGACGCGAACAGGCCGGACGGCACGTCCCACAGGTGACGCGCGACGAGCTCGGCGTCCGCCAGCGGGCCCACGCGCAGCGCGAGATCGAAGCGGTCCTCCACCACGTCACGCACCGCGTTCGACGCGTCGAGCTCGATGGTCACGCGCGGGTGCGCGCGCGCGAACGCGCCGAGGAGCGCCGCGACGCGCGTGGCGCCGGTGAACGCGGGCGCGGTCACGCGGACGAGCCCGCTCGGCTCGGCGCGCCGATCGGCCACCGTGCGGAGCACGTTTTCGAGCTCGGTGACGAGCGGCGCGGCGCGCAGGAGGAGCTGGCGTCCCTCCTCGGTCGCGACGACGCGGCGCGAGGTGCGTTGCAGGAGGCGCACGCCGAGGTCCTGCTCGAGCCGGCCCACCGCGCGGCTCACCGAGCTCGTCGGGATCCGCGTCCGCCGCGACGCCTCGACGAAGCTCGCGTGCTCCGCGACGACCACGAACACGGCGAGGTCCTCGAGGTGGCGCGCGTGGATCATCCGCATCATCCCGAGACCGGGACGATGCTTCCCCTTCTTGGTTCGAGCGACCGCCATCGGCACGATGTAACCACAGGGCATGGCGCTCGAAGGCAAGAAGGTGGTGGTGGTCGGGGGCAGCTCGGGGATCGGTCGTGCGGTGGCGCTCGAGGCGCTCGCCCGCGGGGCGGAGGTGGTCGTCGCCTCGCGCTCGCCGCGGCCGGCGGACGGCGGCGCGCGGACGAGGGCGATCGCGGTCGACGTGACGCGCGAGGAGGAGGTCGCGCGCCTCTTCTCGGAGGTCGGGAGGTTCGATCACCTCGTGGTCACCGCGGTCTCCGCGGCGTACGCGCCGATCGCGTCGTTCGCGCTGGACGATGCGCGGACGCTGATCGAGTCGAAGCTGGTCGGCGCGATCGCCCTGGCGAAGCACGCGCAGGCCCGGCTCGCCGAGGACGGCTCGATCACCTTCACCTCGGGGATCGCGAAGGACCGTCCGAGCCGGCGCGGAGCGGTGGTGGCGGCGGTGAACGGCGCGCTCGGTGCGCTCGCGCGCGCGCTGGCGATCGAGCTCGCGCCGCGGCGGGTGAACGTCGTGTCGCCGGGCTGGGTGGACACGCCGGTGTGGGACCGGATCGCGCCGGACGGGAAGACCGCGCTGTGGGCGGAGAAGGCCGCCCAGCTCCCGGTCGGACGCATCGGGACGACGGACGACCTCGCGCAGGCGTACCTGTTCTTGATGGAGAACGGCTTCACCACGGGCACCACCGTCCACGTGGACGGCGGTCACGCGCTCGTGTGAGCGCGATCAGCGATCGAGGCCGAGACGCGCGCGCGCCTCGGCGTACGCCTCGCTGACGCTGAACGCCATGAGGTCGCGAGCCTCGGGGGTGCGCGCGACCCAGGCGGCGCGCTCCTCCGAGCCCTTCGGCGCGGCGTCGTCCTTGCGCCCCCAGGCGAGGCCGTCGAGCGCGGCGTTCGGATCTCCGACCGACACGAGCGCGACGCGGCTCGCCCACGCGTTCGCCGCGGCCGACAGGTTGCGGCCCTGCGTGCCGAGGATGCCGGCCGCCTCGAGCGCGATGACCCCGATCGAGGGATCGAGGTTGCGCGGCAAGGCGGGGCCGATGCGTCGCGAGAGCTCCTGCACCCGCTTGGTGTCGACGCCCTGCGGGACGAAGCTCGGGTTGAACGTGGTGAAGAGCGCGGCGACGAGCAGGTTCACGTCGTCGGCCTGACCGCGGACGAGCGCCGACGAGCGGGCGAGGATCATCTTCATCGCGCGCATCACGACGAACGCGCGCGCGTGCTCGCTCTTCACCTCGGCCAGGCCCTCGCCGACGAGCAGCGTCGGCGGGTTCGACGACAGCGGGATCGCCACGCGGCCGAGCGCCGGCGACACGAACACCTGCATCGCGCCGAGGCCCACGACGGTGGCGACGGCGCCGACGGTCGCGCCGATCGGCGAGCCCGGCACGAGCGGCGTCGCCCGGAGCGAGCGGAGATCGAGCGGCGCGACGACGTCGAGGGCGTCCCCGGCGCGGGCCAGGAGCGCCCGGAGCGACGGGCTGAGCAGCTCGGGCGCGAGGACGTCGTCGAGCCGGGGATCGATCGCGTGCGCGTCGGCGCCCACGAGGCTCGAGGGCTGCCCCTCGATCGCGGCGAGCGTCGCGGCGACGACGCGGGCGGCGTCCTTCTTGCCGCGAAGATCGAAGGCGGCGTGCAGCACCTCGAAGAGCGCGGGGACGAAGCGGCCCTGCGCGAACGCGCGGCGGGCGTCGCTCGCGGCGCGGTCGAGGAGGATCTGCATCGCCGGCATCTGCCGCTGGCGCATGTAGAGCTCGGCCATCGCGCGGAGCGCGACGACGGAGGTGGGGAACTCCTTGCGCGCCGAGTCGAGGACCTGCTCGGCCTTTCGTGGATCGCGGCCGGCGCTCTCGTGGATCGCCGCGAGCTCGATGAGCCGCTGGAGCCGCTCCTTCGGATCGGTGGCCTCGGCGACGATCTGCTGCTGCGTCTCGACCGCGCGCGACACGTCACCCTGGCGCTTGTAGACCTCGACGAGCTTGGCGAGGGTCGCGAGGTCGTTCGGCGCGCGCTTGAGCAGCTCCTTGTACGCGACCTCGGCACGCGAGAGGTTGCCGAGGTGCACCGCGTAGAGCTCGGCGAGCTTCGCGTAGATCGCGGCCTGCTCCTCGTCCGTCGTGAGCAGGCGCGCGAGGCGGACGTACGCCTGCTCGGCGCCGTTCCAGTCCGCTTCCTTCGTGCAGACCTCCGCGAGGGCCGCGAGCGCGGTCGTGTGGTCCGGCCGCTGCGCGAGCGCGTTCGCCAGCGCGGTCTTCGCCTTCGCGAGCTCGCCGAGATCGGCGAGGGCGCGGGCGAGGTCGACCTCCATCGCGACGCGCTCCTCCTCGTCCTCGACCTTCTCGAGGCGCTTCTCGAGCAGCCGCGCGAGCTCCGAGTCGAGGTGCTTCTCGGCGTAGAGCGCCGAGAGCCGCGGGAAGACGTCGCCCCAGCTGGCGTCGATCTCCGCCGCCGCCTCGAGCGCCGCCATGCCCCGCTCGGTGTCCTTCACCTCGTCGAGCCAGATCTTCGCCGCGTCGCACCACGCGAGCAGCTGGTGCGCGGGCACCACGCTCGTGCGCGCGAGGCTCTCGCACGCCTCCGCGGCGGCGCGCGTCTCGCCGGCGCGCTCGCGGACCTCGGCGAGGAAGCCCCACGTCACGACGTCGCCCGGGTCCTCGCTCGCCGCCTGCTCGAGGAACGCGCGCGCATCGGCGACGTGCTCGAGGAGCGCCGCGGCCTCGCTCGCGCGGAGGAGCAGCGCCGCGCGCTCGGCCGGCCGCTGCGTGCGCTCGAGCAGCGCGATCGTGGTCTTGAGCGTCGCCGGCTCGTCCTTCTGGTGGCGCGCGTGCGCGTTGAGCGCGCGGAGCGCCCACAGCGACGGCTCGGGCTGCGTCGCCGCGAGCCGCGCCATGTTGCGCGTCCGCTCCCAGCCGCCGCCCTCGGCCTGGCTCCGGCGCATCCGCAGGCGCGCGGCGAGCTGCGTGTGCGCGCAGACCTCTCCGCCGTGCGTCCCGTCGAGCGCGAGCGCGATGCGCTCGACGATCGGCTCGAGCTCCTCGTCGGCGCCGGCGGTGATGAGCGCGTGCTCGACCGCGCGCAGGCTCGGCTTGTCCTTCGGGTCCTCTTCGAGCACGCGCTGGTGATGCTCGACGGCGGCGTTCACGTCGTCGCGCAGGAGCGCGAGCTCGGCGAGGCGCACGAGCGCCTCGCGGCGGGCGACGGCGTCCTCCGAGCCGTTCGCGGTCTCGGTCAGCGTCTGGACGGCGTGCTCCGTCTGACCGAGCGCGAGCTCCGCGCGCTCGACGACCAGCGGCGCGAGCCCCTTGTCGCCGGCCTCGACGGCGAGCTTCGCCGCCCGGAGCGCGGAGGCCGCGTCGCCGGCCTGGTCGTGCTCGAGCGCGGCCTCGGTGTACAGCATCGCGCGCGCGCTGCCGTGCGCGCTCGATGCGCGTGCCTCGCGCCACGCGCCGCGATCGCCCGGAGGCTCGCTCGCGAGGCGCTCGAACAGCTCGCGGAGCGCGACGTCGTCCGGCCGCGCGCGATGCGCCTCCTCGAGGCGCGTGCTCGCGAGCTCGGCGTCACGATCGGCGACGAGGAGCGCCTCGCGCAGCGCGTCGAGCGCGATCTCGAGCGGATCGGTCGCCGTCGCGCGGCGCTCCTGGATCCAGCGGAGGACCTCGTCGAGATCGCCGCGCCGGCGTCCGATGCGCTCGGCGAGGAACGCGCCGATGCCGAGGCCCGGCGCCGAGCGATGCACGCGCTCGAGGATCGAGGCCTGTTCATGCTCGGGGCGCGCAGGCGTACGCGCGAGCGCCTCGAGCCGGAGGATCGCGGTCTCGGGGCCGTCCGGCAGCTCGTCGGCGATGCGGAGCAGCTCCGTCGAGAGATCGAGATCCGGATCGACCGACGCGGCGATGCGCACGATGCCGTCGTGGAGGAGGCCCTCGTTGACCGCCTCGCGCCAGCCGCGCCGCGCGGCGACGCGATCGTTCGCGCGCTCGGCGACGAGCGCCGCCGCGACGTGGCGCGAGCTCGCGGTGTCGCCGCCCGCGGGCAGCGCGGAGAGGGACTGGCTCACCTCGCTCCAGCGCTTCGCCCGCACCGCCACCTCGAGCGCGACGCCGGACACGGCCGACGAGTCCGTCGCGACCGCGGACACCGCGGCGTCGATGACCGACGTGCTCGGGCGCGACGCGAGGAGGCGTCCGAGGCGCACCTCGGCACGCATCTCGGGCTTGCCGGAGACGTGCTTCGACCGCGCGACCGCGGCGGCCTCGTCCGTGGCGACGGTCATCGCGGACAGGGCGTCGACGAGCGCGGCGAGCTCGGGATCGCCCGCGAGCTCGGGGAGGAGCTCGGACGGATCTTGGCCCGCGAGCGCGAGCAGCACCGCGCGCTCGGGCACGTCGATCGGCGCGTCCTCGGTGAGCGCCGCGGTGACGAGCTCGGGATCGGCGAGCTCGATGCCGCGGGCGGCCAGCGCGCGGCGCGCCAGCCCCTCGCCGTCGTTCGCCAGCGTCTTGAGGGCCTTCGCCGATCCGCGCCGCCCCGCGATGTGCGCGCAGCCGAACGAGGCCGACAGCCAGAGCGCGGCCTTCGCCAGCTCGGGCTCCGCGGCGACGTCCTGGAGCGCGTGCGCCGTCGCCACCACGTCCTGCGCCGCGAGCGCCGTGCGCGCCTTGCGGAGGCCGTCGTTGATCGGCGTCGGCTCGCCCTCCGCGCCGGCGCGCGGATGGCCGCGGAGACGCAGCGCGGTGCTCACCGCCTTGTCGAGCGCGATGAGCTCGGAGTTCTCCGAGAGGAACAGCGCGCCGCTCGTGTACTCGTCCTGCGCGAGCGCGAGCACCGCGCGCGCGACCGGCGCACGCACGTCGGCCGGGTCGAGCTTCGTGGCGCTCTCCCAGCGCTCGACCGCGGCATCGCCCTGGCCGTGGACGCGGAGGACGTCGGCGGCGAGCAAGGTCGCGTGCGCGCGCGCCGCGGCGGTCGGCGAGCCCGCGGCCTCGCCGTCGAGGGCCTCGACGAGCACGTCGACGTCGCGCGGCAGGAGCTGGCGCGACTGCCGCCACGCGAGCGGGAGGTGAGGGGCGAGGTCGCGCGCCTCGACGGCGAGCGCGACGGCGCGCTCCATGTCGTTCGCGATCGCGTAGAGCTCGCTCACCGCGAGCAGCTCGCGCGCCTGCGCCGTCGGATCGGCGGCGGCTCGCGCCTCTTCCTCGAGCCACGCCGCGCGCACGCGGTATGCCGCGGCGGTCGCCTCGTCGAGCCAGCGCGACGCGGGACGCTCCGCCTCGAAGACCGCCGGCGCCTCGGGCGCGATCGGTCGCGACGGACGCACCGACGCCGGGCGTGCCGCCGGCAGCGGAGGCATCGAGGGCGGCGCGCCGCTCGGGCGACCGAGCGTGGGCGGCTCTTCGTCTGCGGGCAGGCGATCGGCGGTGACCTCGTCGGCGAAGGGATCGATCTTCGCCCGCTCCGCGACGAGCGTCTCGCTCGCGGAAGGCTCGTCGCCCTTGTCCCGCGTCGAGACCGTCGGCGCGTCGGCCAGGTCGGCCGACGGACGCTCCGCGGTCTCCTCCATCTCGAGCCGGCGGAGCTCGAGCCCGTGCGCGAGGGGACCGACGACGGTCTGCTGCTCGTTCTCGAGCCCGTCGTCGTCCGCCGGCGTCGCGATCGCCTGGCGGGGCACGCTCGGCAGCCGGCTCGAGATCTCCGCCTCGATCATCTTCTCGAGCGAGATCGCTCCCGGCGACGTGGTGTGGACGTCGTCGCCGAGCGCGCGATGCGGAGCCGCGCGCGTCCTCTCCGACGGCGCGCGGTTCGGCGGGGGCGGCGGCGTCACCATCGGGGGGCGCGGCGGCGGCGCCGAGGCGCGCGAGAACAGCTGGCCGAGGCCTCCGCGCGACGCCGGCGGCGGCAGCTGCGACGGACGCGAAGAAATGGCCGGCGGAGGGAGCGGCGAGCGCGCGGGCGGAGCCGCGGGCGGCGGCCGCGTCTCCGCGCGGAGCTCGACGGGCACCGGCGCGATCACCGTGCCTTCGCCCGACACCTCGCCGAGCGCGCCCGGACGCGCGGTGGGCTTCTTCTCCTCGTTCGGCTGCTCCGCCGACGCGAGCGGCGCCGCGACGCTGTTCGTCTCCGCGTCGCGCGCCACCTCGGGGACGAACGTCTTCTTCTCCCACTCGTCGAGCGCGGAGTCCCAGTCGAGCTCGCCGAGGCCGGCGAGGAGGTCCTTCGGATCTTCGCTCATGCGCCTCCCTCGAGCCCCAGCGTGCGACGCAGATCGAAGTACGGCCGCGAGAGGACGAACCGCAGGAGGTCGTGCGCCCGCAGATCGTCGCGCGCGACCGCGCCGAGGCGGCCCGCGGGCTCGCCGAACACGTCCGCGAGCACG
>JBDHVD010000177.1:0-15039 GCA_039809525.1 Labilithrix sp.
ACGTACCTCTCGACCGCGTCGGCCGCGCCCTTGCGGAGCTCGCGCTCGTCGGCGTTGACGCCGCTCATGCGCGTCTGCGCCGTGAAGGGCACGAAGACGGCGCCGAGCTCCTGGATGTTGCGCTCCCGGATCCCGTACCGGGTCTTCGCCAGGATGACGATGCTGCGTCCTTCGGGCGTCTCGTCGGCGAGCGAGGCGAGCTGCGCCGCGTCGGCGAGCTGCTCGGCGGTGACGCCGGGCGCCGGATGCAGCGCGGCGGCCTGACGGTTGCCGAGCGTGATGGTGCCGGTCTTGTCGAGGAGCAGCACGTCGACGTCTCCCGCGGCCTCGACCGCGCGGCCAGACGTGGCGATCACGTTCGCCTGGATCATGCGGTCCATGCCGGCGATTCCGATCGCGGAGAGGAGGCCGCCGATCGTCGTCGGGATGAGGCACACCAGGAGCGCCACCAGCACGGTCATCGTCACGGGCGCGCCCGCGCCCGCCTGCTTCACCGCGAAGAGCGAGAAGGGCAAGAGCGTGACGGTGGCGAGGAGGAAGACGATCGTCAGCGCGGCGAGCAGGATGTTCAGCGCGATCTCGTTCGGCGTCTTCTGGCGCTTGGCGCCCTCGACCATCGCGATCATCCGGTCGAGGAACGTCTCTCCCGGGTCCGCGGCGACGCGCACCACGAGCCAGTCGGAGAGCACGCGCGTGCCGGCGACGACGGCGCTGCGGTCGCCGCCGCTCTCGCGAATCACCGGCGCGCTCTCGCCGGTGATCGCCGCCTCGTTCACCGACGCGGCGCCCTCGATGACCTCGCCGTCACAAGGTACGTCGTCGCCGGCCTCGATGAGGACGACGTCCCCCTTCCGGAGCGCGGACGACTTCACGATGGTCACCACCCCGTCGCGACGCGGCTCGTCGAGCTTCTTGGCCTGGGTGTCCTTGCGCGCCTGACGGAGCGTGTCGGCCTGCGCCTTGCCGCGGCCCTCGGCCATCGCCTCGGCGAAGTTCGCGAACAGGACGGTGAACCAGAGCCAGAGCGACACGGCGAGGACGAACCACGGGGACGCCGCGCCCTTGCCCGCGAGGGCCTCGACGAAGAGGGCGGTCGTGAAGAGGCTGCCGACCTCGACGACGAACATCACCGGGTTCTTGAACTGGTGACGCGGGTCGAGCTTCCTGAACGAGTCGACGACGGCGCGACGCACGATCGCCGCCTCGAAGAGCTTGCGGGGCGCTTGGTGCGCCACGCGATGTGCGGGCTTGCGGAGAGGAGCGTCCATCACGAACCTCGTGCCATGAGGTGCTCGACGATCGGACCGAGCGCGAGCGCCGGGATGAAGGTGAGCGCGCCGACGACGACGACCGTGCCGACGAGCACCACCACGAACAGCGGATCGTGCGTGGGGAGCGTCCCGCTCGTCTTCGGGACGACCTTCTTCTTCGCGAGCGCACCGGCGATCGCGAGCACGGGCACCATCAGCCAGAAGCGCGCCGCGTACATGCAGATGCCGAGCGCGGTGTCGTAGAAGGGGGTGTTCGCGGACAGGCCGGCGAACGCGCTGCCGTTGTTGTTGGCCGCCGACGAGAACGCGTACAGGATCTCGCTGAATCCGTGAGGCCCCGGGTTCGCGACGCCCGACCGTCCGGCCTCGGCCACGCATGCGATCGCGGTGCCGACGAGGACGAACAGCGGCGGGATGAGGATGACGAGCGACGCCATCTTCATCTCGTACGCCTCGATCTTCTTTCCGAGGTACTCCGGCGTACGGCCGACCATCAGCCCGGCGACGAAGACCGCGACGATCGCGAACATGAGCATGCCGTAGAGGCCGGAGCCCACGCCGCCGAACACGATCTCGCCGAGCTGCATCAGCCACATCGGCACGAGGCCGCCGAGCGGCGTGAACGAGTCGTGCATCGCGTTGACGCTGCCATTCGAAGCGGCGGTCGTGGCCGTCGCCCAGAGCGCGCTGTTCGTGATGCCGAAGCGCACCTCCTTGCCTTCCATGTTGCCGCCGTCGATGGGCAGCGACGCGAGCATGGGGTGCGCCGAGTGCTCCTGCGCGACGCAGAGGAGGAGCAGCGGGACGAAGATGACGAACATCGCCGCGAACAGGGCCCAGCCCTGCCGCGTGTCCTTCACCATCTTGCCGAACGTGTTGCAGAGCGCCGCCGGGATCATGAGGATCGAGAACACCTCGACGAAGTTCGAGAGCGGCGTCGCGTTCTCGAACGGGTGCGACGAGTTCACGTTGAAGAAGCCGCCGCCGTTCGTCCCGAGCTGCTTGATGGCGATCTGCGACGCGGCCGGGCCGAGGGCGAGGAGCTGGTCGCCGCCGCCCTCGAGCGCGTGCGCGTGACCGTACGGAGAGAGCGTCTGGACGACGCCCTGCGAGACGAGGACGAGCGCCACCACGAGCGAGAGCGGCAGGAGCACGTAGAGGGTGCTCCGCGTGAGGTCGAACCAGAAGTTGCCGATCGTCCCCGTCGTCCT
The DNA here is from genome assembly GCA_039809525.1 of Labilithrix sp. GTDB lineage: Bacteria > Myxococcota_A > Polyangia > Polyangiales > Polyangiaceae > Labilithrix. The sequence continues at coordinate 2,483 of JBDHVD010000177.1, forward strand.
CCGGGTGAAGCCCCGGACGAGCGCGACGAGCACCGCCATGCCCGACGCCGCGGAGACGAAGTTCTGCACCGTGAGGCCGAGCATCTGCGTCAGGTAACTGAGCGTCGTCTCGCCCGCGTAGCCTTGCCAGTTGGTATTCGACGCGAAGCTGACCGCGGTGTTGAACGCCGAATCGGGGCTCACCGCGCCGAGCTGGGCAGGGTTGCCGGGCAGGACGCCTTGCACGCGCTGGAGCAGGTAGACGGCGAGGAGCCCGGCGACGTTGAAGAAGATCGTCGCCACCGCGTACGTCCTCCACGTCATCTCCTCTTTCGGATCGATCCGCAGGAGGCGATACGTGATGCGCTCGAGCGGACCGAGGACCTTCTCCGCGACGCGGGCTTCGCCCTCGTACACGCGCGCCATGTAGGCGCCGAGCGGCTTGGCGACGGCGACGAGGAGGCCGCAGTAGAGGGCGAGCTGGAGCCAGGAGATCGCGGTCATCAGAACTTCTCCGGTACGAGCATCGCGACGAGCAGGTACACGAACAGCCCGAACGACAGCGCAGCGCCGACGACGTAGAGCACGGCGACCTCCCTCACACGCGATCGCAGAGGTGCACGAGCCCCAGCGTCATCCCCGTGAGCACGATGGTGAGCGCGATGTAGAGGACATCCATGGTGCGGACCTTAGGCATCCCGAGATCAAGGTTCCGTAAAGGCGTCAAAACCACGCGGTGGCGCCGGCGAGCAGCGTCGTCTGCGTGCGGCGATCGGGCACGTACGGATCGGCGGGTGCGCCCGTCCCCTTCACGTCGTGCCCGAAGTAGAGCGGCGAGGCGGCCATGTCGTGCCGCCCCTCGAGCCGGAGCGAGATCCGTTCGTGCGGCCGGAAGTCGAGCGTCGCGGTAGGGCTCGAGACCCATTCGACGCCGTTGAAGAACAGCGGCGTGCTCGAGCGGTCCCCGGCGGAGTCCGTCGCGAGGTCCTCGTGGAAGAAGTCGCCGCGCAGCGCGACGTAGAGGCGATCCACGGGCTTCGCGCGTACATAGAGCGCGCCGCCCCACCAGCGTGCGGTCCCGATGCGGTCGGGCTCGAAGCCGTAGTCGAGCTGGGCGACGAACGCGAGGAAGCTCGTGACGTCGATCTGGCCGAAGAGGTCGAAGTGGTGTCGGAACCACGGTCCCTCCGGCGCGCCGGTCGGGCGCTCGGGCCCGCCGCAGTAGAGCGCCTGCACGAGGACCTTGTCCGGCACCTTGTAGGTCAGGTGCGTCATCACCGTCTTGCCCTCGTTGCCGTCGACGATGTCGTTCCAGCCGTTGTAGACGCCGGCGGTCCACGCGATCTCCGGCGTGAGCTCGTACGTCACGCGAACGCCCGCGTGGTAGTAGGGCAGCGCGAAGAAGAGGTTCGAGCGCGACCAGTTCCAGTTGTCCTTCACCGCGAGCACCTCGTACCCGATGGGCGACGGGAACAGCCCGCCCTGGACCGTGAGAGCGCTCGTCGCGTGAAGAGAAAAGTTCGCCTCCTGCACGAACTTCCAGAGCTCGCCCGACGTCGCGTTCGCGCCGCTCGATCCGGCCAGTGAAGGCTCGCCCGCGTAGTACGTGCTCGGCGTCGCGCCGACCTGCAGGATCAGGCGCGCGGCCACGGGCCCCGCCTCGGCGTTGGCGCCGAGAGCGACGTTGTCGAGCGTGAAGGTCGCGTGCCGGTTGTCGAACCCGCGGTAGTTCGTGATCCCGTTGGCCGGTCGATTGAAGTTCCACGAGAAGTGCGTCTCGACGTATCCGAGGGGCACGATCTTCGGCCCACTGGTCGGCGCGGCCGCAGGCGGCGGGGGCGGCCCGGCGGGCTCGGACGCGGGCTGCGCGACCGCGGACGCGGGCACGAACAGAGCGGCGATGGTGACGAGCGACGCGCGGATCTTCGTCATGGATCGTCTCCGGGGGGGTTGCTTTCGACGGCCGCGAGCCCGAGCCGGATGCCGGCGGCGGCGCATACGGCGCCGATGCAGGCGAGACCCCCGGTCGCGTCACGGTCGAACGACACGAGGCTCGCGACGACCCCGACCACGAGCAGCACGACTGCGATCGTCGAGCCGCCGCTCATCGCGAGCGCACCTCGTCGCGGAGCATCCGGATGGAGAGGCTTGCCATGACCGTGCCGACCCCCGCCTCGAAGGCTCGGCCGGCAAGGAAGCCGACGGCGATCCCGAGGAGACCGACGAGGAGGACCAGGACGGGTGTGACGAAGCGCTCCTGTCGTGCTTCGGCGCTGAGGATGGGCGAGACGGCCGACATGGCAGGGCTCCTGTACGGATGGTTCCGCACGCAGAGACCCTACGCGGCGGCGGATCAAGAAGACGTGAGGGATCGCGCGCTCCGGATGCAGAAAGGATCAAGATCCCCCCTCGACCTTGAGCCGATAGCCGACGCCGGGCTCGGTCACGAGGTAGCGCGGCCGCGCGGCGTCGCGTTCGAGCTTGTGCCTCAGCTGCGCCATGTACACGCGCAGGTACTGCGTCTGCGACGCGTAGGACGGACCCCAGACCTCCTTCAGGAGCTGCCGGTGCGTGAGCACCTTCCCGGCGTTCTTCATGAGCACCGCGAGCAGCTTGTACTCGTTCGGGGTGAGGTGGACCTCCTCGCCGGCCGCGAGGACGACGCGCTTGTCGAGGTCGATGCTGAGATCGCCGACGGTGATGACGGGGTCGATCCGCCCTTGCGCTCCACGGTCTCGGTGACGGCGCGCGACCCGGATGCGCGCCATGAGCTCGCCCGTGCCGAAGGGCTTCGTCAGGTAGTCGTCTGCCCCCGTGTCGAGGGCGCGGACCTTGTCGTCCTCTCGTCCGCGGGCGCTGATGACGAGGATGGGTGTGGCCGACCAGTCGCGCAGCTTCTGCGTCACGTCCGTGCCGTCCATGTCCGGGAGCCCGAGATCGAGCAGCACGAGATCCGGGTTGTGGGATCGGGCGAGCGAGAGCCCTTCGCTGCCGGTGGTCGCCTCGAGGACGCGGTAGCCCTCGGCGCCGAGCGACGCGCGCAGGAACTTGAGCATCTGCGGCTCGTCCTCGATCACGAGGACGACGTACGGAACGTCGGTCATGGAAGCGCCGCCTCGTCCTTCACGCCCTCCATGTCTCGTGCCGAGCTCGGCGCCTCGGCGCTGATCGGCGGCGGCTCGCCCTCGATCGGCAGCGTGAAGTGGAACGCGGCGCCTCCGCCATGGCGGTTCGTCGCCCAGATGCGTCCGCCGTGGGCGGTGACGATGCCGCGACAAATCGTGAGGCCGAGGCCGACGCCGCCGCCGCGTCCCTTCTGCGCGCGAAAGAACTTCTCGAAGATCCGGTCCTCCTCACCGGCGGGCAGCCCGGGACCGCGGTCCGCCACCGTCACCTCGACCGCGCCGTCGTGGCGCGAGGCCGAGATCGTGATCGGCGAGCCGGATGGCGTGTACTTGACCGCGTTCTCGAGGACGTTCACGAGCACCTGTTGGAGGAGGACGGAGTCGAAGGGCACGAGCGGGAGATCCGCGGGGAGATCGGTCTCGATCGCGCGGCCCGCGAGCGATGCCTCCATGCGCTCGAGCGCGGCGCCGACGGCCTCCTCGAGGGGCTGCCACTCCTTCTTCACCTCCACCGCGCCGGCCTCGAGCCGCGTCATGTCGAGGAGATTGCGCACGAGACGTGCGAGCCGATCGGATTCCTCGACGATCGTCTCGAGGAGCTCGGTGCGGACGTTCGGATCGAGCGCCTCCTGGAGGAGCGTGGTCGCCGTCCCGGTGATCACGGCGAGCGGAGTGCGGAGGTCGTGCGAGACCGACGAGAGCAGCGAGTTCCGGAGCTGTTCCGCCTCCACGCGCAGGCGCGCCGCCGCCGCGAGCTCCGCGAGCCGCGTCCGTTCGAGCGACGCGGCGATCTGCGAGGCGAATGCATCGAGGTGCCGCCGCTCGTCGTGCCGCTCGAAGCGGCTGCGATCGAGCGGAGCCACGGCGAGGACTCCGACCCGCTCGGCGGCGCCCTCGAGCGGGAGATGCAGCGCACTCGAGGAGGGGAGCGTCTCGGTGCCGAGCCCCGCGCCGCGGCCGTGGACGGCCACCCATTCGGCGACGCCGCGCTCCTTGTCGTCGAGCGCCAATCGCGACACGTTCGAGCGTGCCGCCTCGAGGCGTCCGTCCTGCCGGAGCAGGATCGCCGCGTTCGCGGAGAACACGTCCTGCACGTGCTTCGTTCCGGCGGCGACCACGTCGGTGGTCGTCTTTGCAGTCGCGAGCGCCCGGCTGAGGGCGTAGAGGCTCGCCGTACGGAGCTCGCGGAACCGCGCGGCCTCGGCCTGATCACGGACGCGCCTCGTGAGCGAGCTGATGATCGTCGCGACCAGGAACATGATGCCGAACGTCGCGATGTGCCGCAGGTCCGCGACCGCGAACGTGTGGTACGGCGGGACGAAGAAGAAGTCGAACGCGAGGACGCTCGCGATCGCGGCGAAGAGCGCCTCGAGCAGGCCCCAGCGCAGCGACACCAGCACGATCGCGAGCAGGTACACCATCACCACGTCCGCGACCTGGGCCCGGCCGAACACGGTGTCGCCCAGGAGCGTGGCCGCGCCCACGAGGACGAGCGCCGCGGCGATCCCGGACGGACGGACGCGCCGGTGCGGCGAGCGCACGTCGAGGAGCGCGCCGCTCAGGGCGGCATCGCTGTCGCCTCGCAGCACGTGGACGTCGATTTCGCCGCTCGACCGTACGAGCCGGTCGAGGAACGATTCGTAGAAGCGATCGCGCCACCGCGGATGCGTGGGTTTACCGACGAGGATCCGCGTGACGTTGCGCTGTTGCGCGAGGCGCACGACCTCCTCTGGCCCGCCGCCCCCCGAGAGCGTCAACGTCTCGGCGCCGAGCCGCTGCGCGAGCTCGAGATGCGCGTTGACGCGCTTCCGCTCTGCCGGGCCGAGGCGCACCGCACCCGCCGGCTCGACGTATACGGCGATCCAGTCGGCATGAAGGCTGCCGGCCAGACGCCGCGCGCCGCGAACCAGCGCCTCCGAGGCGGGGCTCGGGCTCACGCAGACGAGCAGCCGCTCGCCCACCGCCCACGTCTTCTCGATGCCGTGCTCCTCGCGGTAGCGCCGCATCTGCGCGTCGACGCGCTCGGCCGTCTTCCTCAGCGCGATCTCGCGGAGCGCGATCAGGTTCCCTTCACGGAAGAACGCCTTGCCCGCCAGACGCGCCTGCTCGGGGACGTAGACCTTGCCCTCCTCGAGGCGCGTGAGGAGCTCGTCGATCGGCAGATCGATCAGGCGCACGTCGTCCGCCGACTCGAACACCGCGTCGGGCACCGTCTCGCGCACGACGACGTGCGTGATCTGCGCGACGACGTCGACGAGGCTCTCGAGGTGCTGGACGTTCATCGTCGTGTAGACGTCGATCCCCGCCTCGAGGACCTCCTCGACGTCCTGCCAGCGCTTCGTGTGCCGCGAGCCCGGCGCATTCGTGTGCGCGAGCTCGTCGACGAGGAGGAGCCCGGGCCGACGCGCGACCGCGGCGTCGAGATCGAGCTCCTCGAGCTCGATGCCCTTGTGGCTCACCCTCCGGCGCGGGAGGATCTCGAGCCCGAGGAGGAGCGCCGCCGTGTCGTAGCGCCCGTGGGTCTCGACGATGCCGACGACGACATCGGTGCCCTCTTCGCGCGCGTAACGCGAGGCCTCGAGCATCGCGTACGTCTTGCCGACGCCGGGCGCGGCCCCGAAGAAGATGGTGAGGTGTCCGCGGCTCGCACGCGCCTCGCTCGCCTTCACGCGGGCGAGCAGCTCATCGGGATCGGGTCGTCGCGGAGCTTCCACAGCGCTCTCGTAAGCCTGCCGCTCGCAGCTCGCCATGCATCATGAACAGCGCTGCGAGAGAGAGCGCGACGCCGATGCCGCCCTCGGACGCGCTCCCGGTGAGGAGACCTGACGCGATCGCGACCACGCCGGCGATCAGCACGAGCAGCGCCGAGAGCAGACCTTCGACGGGAAGTCGCTGCACCGCCGCGCGAGCGTCGACGATCGACACGCTCCTGTATGGTTCGCTGCGCACCCGAGGAAACGTAGGACAGCGTCGATCAACATCGCGTCAAAGCGCGCCGGATCCGCATCAACAAACGATCAACGCGGGCCCTGGTTCAGGCGTCGACCTTGAGCCGGTAGCCGACGCCGGGCTCCGTCACGAGGTAGCGCGGGCGCGCGGGATCCTTCTCCAGCTTGTGCCGGAGGCGCGTCATGTACACCCGCAGGTAGTGCGTCTGGCTCGAGTACGAACGGCCCCACACGTCCTCGAGGAGCTGGCGGTGGGTGATCACCTTGCCGGCGTTCTTCATCAGGATGGCGAAGAGCTTGTACTCGTGCGGCGTGAGGTGGACCTCGGCCCCGTACGCCCGCACGGTGCGCTTGTCGAGGTCGATGGTGAGCTCGCCGACGGTGACGACCGGATCGATCCTCCCCGCCCCCGCGCGCTCCTTGTTGCGGAGGGCCACGCGGATGCGCGCCATGAGCTCGCCGATCCCGAACGGCTTCGTCAGGTAGTCGTCGGCCCCCGCGTCGAGCGCCGCGATCTTGTCGTCTTCCTGTCCGCGCGCGCTGATCACGACGATCGGGACCGCCGACCACTCGCGCAGCCCCTTCGTCACGTCCATCCCGTCCGCATCCGGCAGGCCGAGGTCGAGGAGCACGAGATCGGGGTTGTTCGTGCGCGCGAGCGCGAGGCCCTCGGCGGCGGTGGCCGCCTCGACGACGCGGTAGCCCTCGGCCGCGAGCGACGCGCGGAGGAACTTGCGCATCTGCGGCTCGTCCTCGATCGCGAGGACGAGGAAGCTCGCGTCGCTCACGGGACCTCCGTGGAGAGCACCGGCGGCTCTCCCTCGATCGGCAGCGTGAAGGTGAAGACCGCGCCGCCCCCCTCGCGGCGCTCGGCCCGGATGCGCCCGCCGTGCGCCACCACGATCCCCCGGCAGATGGTGAGCCCGAGGCCGACGCCTCCGCGCCCCTTCTCCGCGCGCTGGAACTTCTCGAACACGCGCTCCTCCTCGCCGGCCGGGATCCCCGGTCCACGATCGGCGACGGTGACCTCGACCGCGTCGCCGGCGACGCGCGCGCCGATCGCGATGGGCGATCCCGCGGGCGTGTACTTCACTGCGTTCTCGAGCAGGTTCACGAGGACCTGCTGGACGAGGACGGGATCGAACGGCACGAGCGGCAGATCGGCCGGGATCCGCGCCTCCACCGGGCGGCCGTCGAGCGCGCTCCCCATCCGCTCGAGCGCCGAGCCGACGACCTCCTCGAGCGAGCCCCACTCCTTCTTCACCCGCACCGCGCCCGCCTCGAGCCGGGTCATGTCGAGGAGGTTGCGCACGAGGCGCGCGAGGCGATCGGCCTCCTCGACGATGGTCTCGGTGAGCTCGCGGCGGACCGGAGGCGGGATGCGCTCCTCGAGCAGCGTGCTCGCGGTCCCGGTGATGACCGCGAGCGGGGTGCGAAGGTCGTGCGAGACGCTCGAGAGCAGCGCGTTGCGGAGCTGCTCCGCCTCGACCCGGAGGCTCGCCTGGTGCGCGAGCTCGGCGAGGCGCGCGCGCTCGAGCGACGCCGCGATCTGGGCGGTGAACGCGTCGAGGTACGGCCGGTCCTCGCGACGATCTCCGCCGCGGACGTCCAGCGTCCCGTCGTCGCGGATCGCGATCGTGACGTCGCGTCCGAACACCGCCTCGACGTGCTCCTTGCCTGCGGCGAGCACGTCCCCCGTGGTCTTCGCCGCCGCGAGCGCGCGGCTGAGCGCGTACAGGGCCGCCGTGCGGTCGCGCTGGTCGCGCACGCGCTGCGTGAGGCCGCTGATGATCGTGGCGACGAGGAACATGGTCCCGAACGTCGTGAGGTGGCCCGGATCGACGGAGAACGTGTGGTACGGCGGGACGAAGAAGAAGTCGAACGACAGCACGCTCGCGACGGCGGCGAAGATGGCCTCGAAGCGCCCCCAGCGGAGCGACACGAGCACGATCGCGAGGAGGTAGACCATGACCACCTCGGCGAGCTGCGCCCGTCCGAAGACGGTCTCGCCGAGCACGGTGGACGCGGCGACGAGCAGCAGCGTCGCCGCGATCCCTCCCGGCGAGATGCGGCTCATGTCACAGCTCGATCTGGGTGCCGAGCTCCACGACGCGGTTCGGCGGGATCTGGAAGAACGCGTTCGCCGGCCGCGCGTTCCGGCTCATGAAGGAGAAGAGCATCTTGCGCCAGCGCGCCATCCCGCGCTTGTCGGTGATGAGCAGCGTCTCGCGGCCGAGATAGAAGCTCGTGTCCGCGCGCTTCGCGGCGATGCCCTTCTCCACGCACAGCTCGAGGACCTCGAGCACGTTCGGCGTCTGCATGAAGCCGTAGCCCGCGCGCACCTGGTAGAAGCCGTGCCCGATTTCGTTGATCTCCTCGATGCGGTTCCGCCGCGAGACCTCGGGGACGTGGTGGGTGGCGATCGAGAGCAGGACCACCTGCTCGTGCAGCACCTTGTTGTGCTTGAAGTGATGGAGGAGCACGGGCGGCGCGCCGTGCGGGTTCGACGTCATGAACACCGCGGTGCCCGGCACGCGCGGCGGCTTCGTCGTCGCCACGTCGGTCATGAAGATGTCGAGCGGCAGCGTCTGCGCGACGAACGCCTGGCCGAGGAGCGCGCGCCCGCGCCGCCACGTGGTCATCACGGTGAAGACGAGCGAGCCGATGGCGAGCGGCACCCATCCGCCGTGCGTCAGCTTCACCACGTTCGCGGAGAAGAACGACAGGTCGACGGTCAAGAAGAGCCCGACGAGCGGCCCCGCGGCGAGCACGCTCCACTTCCACTTCGTGCGCGCGATGTGGAAGAAGAGGATCGACGTGATGCTCATCGTGCCGGTGACCGCGATGCCGTACGCCGCGGCGAGGCGCGACGACGAGCCGAAGCCGAGCACCAGCGCGACGCATGCGGTGAGCAGGCCCCAGTTCACCTCGGGCACGTAGATCTGGCCCTCGCTCGACCCCGACGTGTGCACGATCGAGACGCGGGGGAAGAAGCCGAGCTGCACCGCCGCGCGCGCGAGCGAGAACGAGCCGGAGATGAGCGCCTGCGACGCGATCACCGCCGCGATCGTCGCGATGACGACGAGCGGGTACTTCAGCCAGCCGTCGACGAGGCCGAAGAACGAGTGCGGGACGCGCCCCTTCTCGAGCAGCAGCGCCCCCTGGCCGAAGTAGTTGAAGAGCAGCGACGGGAAGACGACGCCGTACCAGGCGATGCGGATCGGCCGTTTGCCGAAATGGCCCATGTCGGCATAGAGCGCCTCGCCTCCGGTGATGCAGAGGACGACGGAGCCGAGCGTGAGGAAGCCATGGCCCTTGTGGTGCATCATGAACTGCACCGCGTACTTCGGGTTGATCGCGAACAGGACGTCCGGCCGCTTCACGATCCAGCGAAGGCCGATGATCGAGATGGTCCCGAACCACACCATCATCGCCGGACCGAAGATCGATCCGATGCCCTGCGTCCCTCGCTTCTGCACGAGGAAGAGGCCGACGATGATCGCGACGGCGATGTAGACGACGTAGGGCTCGAAGGCGTCGGTCGCCTCCTTCAGACCTTCGACCGCGCCGAGCACGGAGATCGCGGGCGTGATGATGCCCTCGCCGCTGAGGAGCGACGCGCCGAACAGCCCGAGCAGCACGAGGACCAGCCCCGAGAGCTTCTTCTCCGCGTTCTTCGGCTCGAGCAGCGCGATGAGCGCGAAGGTGCCGCCCTCGCCCTCGTTGTCCGCGCGCATGACGAACGAGAGGTACTTCACGACGATCACCAGCGTGAGCGCCCAGAAGAACAGCGAGAGGATGCCGAGGACGTTCGGCGTGTCCACGCCGAGGACCACGTGGCCCGGGATCGGCGGGTCCGGGACGGCGAACACCTCCTTCATCGCGTAGAGCGGCGAGGTGCCGATGTCTCCGTAGACGATTCCCAGAGCGGCGATCGACAGCTTCGCGAGCTCCCCGGGCGACTTCGGGCTAGCCGGGTGGCCACTCATCGTTGGCCGGCGATGATAGCCCGATCACAGCTCGACATGCGTCCCCAGCTCGACCACCCGGTTCGACGGGATGTGGAAGAAGGCGTTCGCCGGTCGCGCATTGCGGCTCATGTAAGCGAACAGCTTCTTGCGCCACGAGGCCATGCCGCGACGCTCGGTGATGACGAGCGTCTCGCGACCGAGGAAGTAGCTCGTGTCCGCGGTGCGGGTCCGGAGGCCCTCCTCGTTGCACCGGCGGAGGATCTCGATGACGTCCGGCGACTGCATGAACCCGTACGCCGCGACCACGAGATGCAGCCCGTGGCCGAGATCGACCATGCGCTCGATGCGATGGCGCGGGGGGATCTCGGGGACGTGACGCGTCTGGATCGAGAGCAGGATGACCTGCTCGTGCAGCGTCTTGTTGTGCTTGAAGTGGTGGAGCAGCGCGGGCGGCGCGCCGTCCGGGTTCGACGTCATGAAGATCGCCGTGCCCTGCACGCGGTGCGGCTTCGTGACGGCGAGGTCCTCGAGGAACACGTTCATCGGCAGCGTCGCGGCGCGGATCGCCTCGCCCAGCCGGCGGCGCCCGTCGCTCCACGTCGTCATCATGACGAACATGATCGCGCCCACGAGGAGCGGGAAGAAGCCGCCGTCCTCGATCTTGTGGAGGTTGGCGGAGAAGAACGCGAGGTCGATGACGAGGAACAGCGCCACGATCGATCCGGCCTTGACCGGCGACCACCCCCACCGGCGCGCGACGCCGAAGAAGAGCAGGCTCGTGATCGCCATCGTGCCGGTGACCGCGATGCCGTACGCGGCGGCGAACTTCGTCGACTCCTGCCACCAGAGGACGAGCGCGATGCACCCGATCATCAGGGCGCGGTTCACCTCGGGGAGATAGATCTGTCCCTCCTCGCGCCCCGAGGTGTGCACGATGCTGACGCGCGGCCAGTACCCGAGCTGCACCGCCTGGCGCGTGATCGAGTACGCGCCGGAGATGAGCGCCTGCGAGGCGATCACCGCGGCGAACGTCGCCACGGCGATGAGGGGGTAACGCGCCCAGCCCGTCACCATCGCGTAGAACGGGTTGTCGACGTGGCCCTGCTCGAGCAGGAGCGCGCCCTGGCCGAAGTAGTTGAGGACGAGCGCGGGGAACACGACGGCGAACCACGCCATGCGGATCGGCTGCTTGCCGAAGTGGCCCATGTCCGCATACAGCGCCTCGCCGCCGGTGATGCAGAGGACGACCGATCCGAGGAGGAGGAAGCCGTGCACCTTGTTCGCGGCGAAGAACCGCGCGGCGTGGACCGGGTTCAGCGCGGCGAGCACCTCGGGCCGATGCGCGAGCCAGTAGGCGCCGAGGCCGCCGATGACGAGGAACCAGACGAGCATCACCGGACCGAACACCGCGCCGATGCCGGCGGTGCCCTTCTTCTGCGCGGCGAAGAGGGCGACGAGGATGCCGACCGAGATCGCGACGATCACCGGCTTGGTGAAGAAGGTCGCTCCGACCCCGAGGCCCTCGACGGCGCCGAGCACGGAGACGCCCGGCGTGATCACGCCGTCGCCGTAGAGCAACGCGGCGCCGAACAGGCCGAGCACGACGAAGATGCTCCGCCGCGTGCGTGCGGCGCTCGCCGCGTTCGGCTGCGGCCGCAGCAGCGCGAGGAGGGCGAGGATGCCGCCCTCGCCCTGGTTGTCGGCGCGCATCACGAACGAGAGGTACTTCACGACGATCACGAGCGTGAGCGACCAGAAGAACAGCGACGTCACACCGAGCACGTTCGCACGCGTCACGTCCACGCCGTGCGGAGCGGTGAAGCACTCCTTCATCGCGTAGAGCGGCGACGTCCCGATGTCGCCGTAGACGACGCCGAGCGCCGCGAGCGAGAGCTTCGCGACGTCTCGCGTGGTCCTCGGTCGTTCTGGCGGATGCGTGCTCGCCGTGGTCTTTTCGGGCGAGGGGACCGTTGCGACGGCAGAGCTCATCGTTGGTTCTGCGGACTCACGTAGCTCCCGCGACGCACGCACGCAATCGAACGCGTGCTATGCAAAATGCATGGCCGAGGCCGTTAACAAGGCATTAACGAACACGCACTCGGCGAAGATGCTCGCCGTCGTCGCAGCGCTCGCCGCGGGGTTCGCGCTCATTCCTCGTGCGACGCGCGGATGCGAAGCGGCGAACGATCGAGAGGCCCCGGACTTCACCGCGAGCGTCGTCGCGAACGCTCCGGTCGCCGAGCAGAAGACCTTGAAGCTCGCCGAGCTCCGCGGGAAGCCCGTCGTGCTCGACTTCTGGGCGACGTGGTGCGGCCCGTGTCAGGTCTCGGCGCCGATCGTGAACTCGGTCTCGCAGCGCTATCGCGACAAGGGACTCGTCGTCGTCGGAGTGAACGTCGACGACGACGTGTTCCCCGTCGAGCGCTTCGTTCGCAAGAAGGGGCTCACGTTCCCCATCGTGTTCGACGAGGGCCACGCCATCTCGCGCGACTACGGCGCGAGCACGCTGCCCACGCTCGTCGTCGTGTCGAAGG
>JBDHVD010000178.1:0-15002 GCA_039809525.1 Labilithrix sp.
GGTCGGCGATCGCGGCGCATGCCGCGTCGAGCGCGTCGCTGATCCCGGCCACGAAGTCCTCGACCTTCGTGTCGTCCGCCGCGAGCGGCTTGTCGACGGTGATCGTCTCCTCGTGGAGGACGTCGTGACCGTCGTGGAGGATCATCCGGACCTGCACGCGCGCGGCGTGCACCGACTTCGCGCGGATCTCCTCGAACGCGAGCACCTCGATCTCGAGGGTCGGCGCGCTGCCGCCGCCGATCGATCGCCGGAGCCCGCGCTCCTCGAACAGCGTGCGTCCGAGCTCGCGCCGCACGAAGGCCTCGGGACGCTCGGTCCAGCGCCGGTCCTCGTAGTAGCCGACCTCGAAGCGCGCATCGCGGTACGCCATCTTCTCGCGCAGGTGCGAGCCGGCGGTGACGCGACCGAGCTCGAGGGACACCGGCGCTCCTGCCGCGGCGGTCGCCTCCGCGGCGGTGAGCCGTGGCTTCACGCGCTCGGGCGTGTACCAGTGGACGTCGAGGACCTCGCTCTTCGACGTGAGCGCGCACGAGGGCGCGACCGTCGCGAGCACGAGCACTGCTGCCGCGATCGACCACCTGTTCATCGGGACTTCCCCTTCGCCGTTCCCCGGCCCTTGATGAGCATGTCCGGATCCCGCTCGAGCGCCTCCGCGAGGACGCGGATGGCCTCCGCCGCCTCGCGGATCTCGCGCATCGTGGACTCCATCTCGCGCGTCGTCCGTCCCGCGCTCGTGCCGACGGCGCCGAACGACTCGGTCGCCTTCTGCGCCGCCGCCACGAGCCCCGTGTCGCCGTCGATGCGGTCGAGCACGCGGTTCATCTTGGTCACCGCGACGTGCAGATCGTCGAGCGTGCCCGCGGTCTTCTCCGCCAGCCCCGCCCGCTCGATGCGCTTGACCGTGACGCCGAGGGACGTGAGCACCTCGTCGGCGTGCGTGAGCGTGGCCGCGGTCTTCTCGGAGACCTGATCGCGCTCGAGCTGCGCGACCATTCGATCGACGCGGGACGTGATCGCCACCACCGCATCGACGAGCTCGGGGAGCTTCTCGGCCGCCTTGCTGATGGTGTCCTCGAGGTTCTTCATCATGCTCACCGCCGAGGGGATGTAGTTCTCCGGCGTCTCGAACGGCAGCGGCGGAGGCGGGTTCGTCCTCGGATCGAAGAAGTCGATGGCGATGAATTTCACCCCCGTGATGCCTTGCGAGCCGAGCTGGGCGCGCAGGTCGGGAGGGACGAGGAAGCGCGTCTTCTTCTTGGTGAGGCCGTGGCCGGTGCTCTGCTCGGTCAAGCCGAGGCGCTTGATGTCGTTGACGTCGAGCTCCTCGGTCACCTGCACGTGGCGATGATCGGGCGCGACCTCGATCGCCGACACGTGGCCGATGGTCACGCCGCGGAACTTCACCGGGGAGCCGACGTCGAGGCCCTGCACCGACTCGTTGAAGTACGTGTGATACGCGACGGTCTCCTTGCGCATGCTCTGCGCTCCGAGACCGAACGCGACGACGAGGACCGCGGCGATCCCGAGGATCACGAAGAGACCGAGCTTGGTGTGGTTGGTGGGGGCTGCCATTTCATTGCTCTCAGGTCCGCGCGGGGGCCGCGTCGTGCGATCGGCGGTTGAAGAAGTCACTCACGCGCGCGTCGGGGCTCGCCTTCAGCTCCCGCGGATCGCCCGTCGCGATGATGCTCTTGCTCTCGCGGTCGAGCATGATCACCCGGTGCGCGATGCCGAAGATGCTGTCGAGCTCGTGGGTGACGAGGACGACGGTCAGACCGAGCGCGCGGTTCAACGTGACGATGAGGTCGTCGAGCTCGGCGGACGTGACGGGATCGAGGCCCGCCGACGGCTCGTCGAGGAACACGAGCTCCGGCTCGAGCGCGAGCGCACGCGCGATCGCCGCGCGCTTCTTCATCCCGCCGGAGAGCTCGCTCGGGAACTTGTCCGCCGCGCCCTCGAGACCGACGAGGCGCAGCTTCGCGCGCGCGATCGCGTGGATGGCGTCCGGCGGCAGCGCGGTGTGCTCCTCGAGCGGCAACGCGACGTTCTCCTCGACGGTGAGCGATCCGAAGAGCGCGCCGCCCTGGAACATGACGCCGAACGGCGGCAGCCCGGCGTCGAGATCGACGGCGGCGCGGCCCGCGACCTCGATCTCCCCCGCGAGCGGCGGCTCGAGCCCGATCAAGAAGCGCAGGAGCGTCGACTTGCCCGAGCCGCTCCCGCCGAGGACGGCGAAGATCTCGCCGTGCTCCACCTCGAACGAGAGGCCCCGCTGCAAGACGACGTCGCCCCAGCCGATCGTCAGGTCGCGCACGCGGATGATCGGATCGCGGGTCGCCATGGCTACAGCCCGAATGCCTGGAAGACGACGGTGAAGAGCGCGTCGAGGACGACGAGCGCGAAGAGGCACGTCACCACCGTCGACGTGGTGCGCCGCCCGACCCCCTCCGCGCCGCCCGAGGTGGAGAAGCCCTGCTGGCAGGCGACGAGCGCGATCGCCAGCGCGAAGGCGAAGCTCTTGATCACGCCGTACTCGACGTCCCAGAGGGCGACCGACTTCTTCGTCTCGACGAGATAGCCGGCGACGCTCAGGTCGAGGCTCGTGATCGCGACGAAGAGGCCGCCGAGCACGCCGACCACGTCGGCGAGCAGCGTCAGCACCGGGAGCACGAAGAGCAGCGCGATCACCCGCGGCACGACCAGCCAGGCGAAGGGACGGAGGCCGAACGTGCGCAGGGCGTCGATCTCCTCGCCCACCTTCATCGTGCCGATCTCGGCGGCGAACGCCGCGCCCGATCGTCCGCAGACGATGATCGCGGTCATGAGCGGCGCGAGCTCGCGGGTGACCGAGAGCCCGACGAGATCGGCGACGTAGACGTTCGCGCCGAACATCGCGAGCTGCTTCGCGGCCTGATAGGCCATGACGAACCCGACGAGGAAGTTGATCAGCGCGACGATCGGCACCGCGTCGGCGCCCGTCCGCTCGATGAGCGGCGGGACCTCCTTCCAGTGACCGGTGCGCGGACGCCGGAGGAGAGAGCCGGCGGCGAGCACCATCTCGCCGAAGAACGCGAGCACCTTCTTCACCTCGTCGACGTACGCGAGGGTGACGCGCCCGACCTGCGCGAGGGTGCCCTCGGCCTTGCGCCGCGTCGGCCTCGGCGGCGGACCGTTGCCGCCGTACAGCTCGACGAGCGGCGCGACGTCCTCGGGGACGCCGACGATCTCGGAGCGCACGCCACGGGCGGCGAGCTCGGAGCGCATCGCGGCGACGAGCGCGGCGGCGCCGCCGGCCAGGCTCCGCACGCCCGAGAGATCGAGGGCGAGGCCCTCGCCGGAGACGTCGTCGGCCGCCGCACGGAGGGCGCTCCAGAACGCGGGCGCGTCCTTCATGCGCACGTCGCCCGCGATCCGCACCGTCTCGCCGTCGCGGGCGACGGTGAAGGCGTGCGCGCCGGCGAGGCGCGGCGTGGGAGCGAGGGGCGCGTGCGAGGCCACGAACCACAAGCACGGCGCGGGCCGAGCCTCGAGCGCGCGATCGCGCGGAGATCCGCGCGACGGATGGGGCAATCGTGCGCGTCTCGCGAATCCGCCGCGATCGGCGCGCGCGATCCGATCAGGTGAGCCCCGGATTCGTGCCGGGGACGCCGCCCGCCCGGACCTCGCGCTCGTACAGGCGGAACGCCGCGACGAAGACGCTCATGACGATCGGCGCGACGATCAGCCCCGCGAGGCCGAACACCTCGATGCCGCCGAGCAGGGCGATGAGCGTGAGGAGAGGATGCCCGTGGCCGCGCGAGCCGACGATCCGCGGGCGGATGACGTAGTCCGCGAGCGACGTGACGATCACCACGCCGTAGATCGCCATGAGGACCGCGCGCACGGGATGGCCGTCCATCACCAGGTACGCCGAGACGGGCACCCAGACGATCGCCGTCCCGATCACCGGCAGGAACGACGCGAGCGCGGTCACCACCGCCCACGTCACCGGCTGCGGGACGCCGAGCACCGCGTAGCCGATGCCGGCGAGCATGCCCTGCACGATCGCCGTCGCGATGGTGCCGATGAACGCGGTGCGTCCGACCTCGCGCGCTTCGATGATCAGCGCGCGCGTGTGGCGCGGCTCGAGCGGCGCGATCCGCTCGATCCGGCGCGCGACGCGCGGCCCTTCGAGCAGCGCGTAGTACATGGTCATGAGCGCGACGACGAGCCCGAGGACGCCCGAGCTCGTGGTGCGCACGACGAGCGCCGCGAGCGTCGCGGCATAGCTCGCCGCGGCCTCGAGCTCGCGCCGGAGCCACGCGTAGACGCGCGCGGTGTCGACGCCGAGCTCCGAGAGCGCGCGCTCGCCGCGCTGACCGACGAGGCCCGCGAGCGACCCCGAGCTGCCGTGCTGGTCGAGGTGCGTGACGAGCTTCATGAGCTCGTTGGTCAACGTGAAGAGGACGAGCGCGCCGACGACCGCGACGACGAGACCGCTGCCCAGCGTGACCACGCCGGCCGCGATCGGCGCGCGTCGATCGCCGAGGACGCGCACGAGGTGGAGGAACGGCCGGCGCATCGACGTCGCCATCACGACGCCGAGGAGCACCGCGACCCAGAGTGGCGCGGCGACCCACGCCGCGAGGACGAACGAGATCGCGACCACCGCGACGAGCGCCCAGCGCTTCGTCTTCGCGACGTACGGCGCCGCGTTGGGCAGCGTCGGGTGCGCCGCGCCGTAGCCCTCTTCCCCCTCGCGCATCGCCACCTGCGCCGCATGTCCCTCTCCGCTCGGCGGCACGCCGTCGCGGGCGGAGGGGCTCGGCTGAGGGGGCTCGCTCACGTCGCAGGCTGAAGCATTCGACGTGCCGAGACGAGACCCGCCAAACCGCGGCCCGGCCACGCTCCGGCCGCCCGCCACCCGCCCACCACCCGCCCACCACCCGCCCACCACCCGAAAGGTAGGTAGGGACTCGCGATCGCGGGCGCCGGAGACGCGGCGGAGAGCAGGCGGAGAGGAGGCGGAGAGGAGGCGAGGGAGCGTTTGACTCGGTACTAGGTACGGAGGGCAGAGTTGTTCGATCGCGGGCTGTGCCCGCACGCCGGGATCGCAGGAGGCTCGACAGGTTGGAGCGGAAGAACCCCTTTGCGCCGGAGCCCAAGACGGTGCCTTCCGTGCGCAACCCGATGCTCGAGAACGTCGCGCGTCGGGCCGCCGCGCTCGAGGTCAGCGAAACGCCGCCGCGGACGCGCTCGCAGACCGCGCTCCAGCGTCCTTCGTCGACGCCGACCGCGTTGCCTCCGTCGCCCGAAGCGATCGTCCTCGAGCTCGAGGCGACGACCCCTCGGCCGCGGACGCCGGCGTCGGCCATCCCGCGCGTCGTCGCGGATCCCGTCATGATCCGATTGCTTCCGCTGGGGCCCAGGGATGGCTTCTTGCTTGCTCACATCGACGGCGCATCCGATTTGCGCACGCTGGTGGACGTCACCGCAATGACCGAGCTCGAGGTGACGCTCATCGTGGAGAGACTCATCGAGCTCGGAGTCGTCGAGGTCTGATTCGATGTCATCGATGGCGGGCAGTACGTTGCGGCCGTACCCCGGTACGGGAGTAACGTGGGAGCGTTCATGCCTCGGATGACGATCGGCGAGCTCGCTCGAAGAGCGGGCGTGGGCGTGGAGACGGTGCGCTACTACCAGCGACGCGGCCTCTTCCCGGAACCGCCGCGCCAGCCACGAGGGTTCCGCGAATACCCCGCGGAAGCGCTCGAGCTGTTGCGGTTCATCCGCCGTGCGCGCGGTCTCGGCTTCACGTTGCGTGAGATCGAGCGCCTGCTCGCGCTGCGAAAGAACAAGCGCGACGGCGGCGAGGTCGCGCAGATGCTCGCGGCGAAGGCCGAGGACGTCGAGAAGCAGATCCGCGCGCTCGAGCGCGTGGTCGCGACGCTCGGCGATCTGGCCACGCGCGTCGAGAATGCACCGCCCGACGTGCGGTGGCGCGTGCTCGAAGAGGACGCGAGCACCTGAGCCGAGGGAGCGCTGGTCACCGGCGCTTCCAACATCGGTCACTCGACCTACCGCCGAGGGCCGATTCCGTCGTGAAGGTCCGCGTAGTTGGACATCATTTCTGCGCGGTACGTCGATTGCCTTCTCTGGCGGCCTCGAATGCCGAGCAGCCGAGCGAAGCGGGGCGCAGCGACGAAACGTCTGGACCTGTTCGCGAAGCTCCGCGTGCTTCTTCGCGCGCCGGTCGATCCCGAGCGCATGCTCCGCTCGGTGACGAGCCTGGTCGCGGTCGAGATCGGGCAGTACTGCATCGCCGACATCGTCGACCGTCGCGGCGCGCTCCGGCGGCTCGAGATCGAGCACGCGGATCCGAGCCGGCGCGCGCGGCTCCGCGTGGCTTGCGAGGACGCGGTCTTCGAGCCCGGCGGGCGCGTCGCCCGCCTCGTCGCGAGCGGCGGGAGCGAGGTGGTCGGCCGGGTCACCGAGGGCGCGAAGGCACGGGCGCTCGCGGACATCCGGCTGCTCGACGGCGACCGCGTCCGTTCCTACATGGCCGCGGCCGTACCGGGGAACGGCGCGGCCATGGCGGTGCTCTCGGTCGTGGTGACGAGCGGCACGCGGCGCTACGACGACGCCGACCTCGAGTGCCTCGTGGCGATCGCCGAGTGGACCGGCCTCGGGCTCGAGAACGCCATCCGGCGGGAAGCGCAGGCGCATGCAACGACGGAGCGCGTGACCGTCCCGCCGAGCTCGCAGGTGATGGGCGGCGAAGAGGCGCAGACCGGCGTGCGACGGACCAACCCGCTGCGCGAGCGCGAGCGCGTCAGCCGCTGAGCAGACGGCGGAGCTGAGCGCGGAGCGGATCGGGCGACCGATCCGCGCGCTCGGCGACGAGGCCGCGGTAGCTCACGCCGCCGACCGCGAGGAGCGATCGGGCGAGCGCGATGACGACGGCGTCCTCGCGCGAGAGGGTGCCGCGCGAGGCCTGCGCGCGGTCGATCGGGACGTCGCGCGCGGGCGTCACCAGCTGCGTCAGCACCGAGAGCGCCGCCGGACGAGCGGTCGCCGTCGCATGGCCGAGCGCGACGGCCGCCGCGGCGCGGAGCTCGTCGCCCGCGGGCAGGCGGCGGGTGAGGATCGCCGACAGGCGCGGGACGACGTGCTCGTCGATCGCCTCGATCTGCCGGAGCCCCGCGATGCCGGCGACGCGCACCACGTCGTCCTTGCTCTGGAGCATGCCGACGAGGAGCGGCTTCGCGCGCTCGCCCCACAGCTTCACGATCGCGGCCGTGGCGGCGCGGCACACGCCCGACACGTTCACGCGCAGGTACTTCACGACGATGTGGCCCGACTGCTCGTCACCGACGAGAGGCACGCAGAGCAGGAGGTCCTCCGCGAGCTCCATCGTCGCGGCGTTGGGCTCGCTCGCGAGGATCTTCTCGAGCGCCGCGCGCACCACCGGCCAGGCCCTCGGCCCGAACTCGGCGAGCACGGTGCCGAACGGTCCGCGTGCCGCGGGATCGCCCGCGAGCTTCACGCGCGCGCCGTACAGCCCGTAGGCCCCGGCGACGCCCGCGTTCACGAGGATGCGCCTCGCCTTCTCCCGGACGTCGTCGGCGCCCGTGAGCAGCTGCTCGGCGACGAGCGCGAGCACGTTCGGGTCCTGGAAGATGCGGAGGCTCCGCGACGCGAGGTCGGCCCGCGAGCCCGACGCGCGCGTCCCGTCCATCGCGATCGCCTGGAGCGTGCTCGCCGCCGCCCAGAGCGTCTGCACGTCGCCGCGCGCCGCGAGCGTCCGCAGCGCGGGGTCGAGGCGCTGGAGCACCTGCGCGAACGCCCGCGGGTCCGGCATCTGCGCGAGCTCGCGCATCCACGCCGCCGCGTTCGTCGCGATCGCGTCCGCGAGCTCGCTCCCCGCGGGCGCGGTCGCCGCCGTCGTGATCGCCGCCGGCGCCGTCGGGGCGGCATACACCGGACCGCGCTCGAGCCACTCGGGCGCGCGCGCCGCGGCGGCCGCCGGGGGCGCGACCGGCGCGAACTCCTGCGGCGTCGGGATGCGTCGCACCGAGGACGGCGCGGGCGACGCCTCGGCGCTGGTGAGCTCGCGGAGCGCGGCGCGGAGCTCGCGCATGCTCTGGTAGCGCTCCTCGGGCTCCTTCGCGAGCGCCTTCTGGATCACGCGCTCGAGCGCCGGATCGACGCGCGGCGCGATCGTCGAGGGCGCCAGGAGCGGCGTGAACTGGTGCTTGTTGAGGATCGACTGCGGTCGCTCGCTGGTGAAGGGGACCTGCCCGGTCGCCATCTCGTAGAGGACGACGCCGCACGCATAGAGGTCGCTCCGCGCGTCGAGCTCGTCGCCACGGCACTGCTCGGGCGACATGTACTCGGGCGTCCCCGCGATCACGCCCTGTTCCTTCGACGCGGGGAGCGCGCGATGCTGCGCGATGCCGAAGTCGCAGACCTTCACGATCTCGATCGCATTGCCGTCGTCGTCGTGGCCCGGGACGATGACGAGGTTCTCCGGCTTGATGTCGCGATGGATGATCCCGCGGGCGTGCGCGTGCGAGAGCCCCGCGCAGACCTGGACCATGATGTCGACGATGCGCGCGGTCGGCAGCACGCGCTCCTTGTCGAGCACCGCGCGGAGCTCGGAGCCGTCGAGGAACTCCATCGCGAAGTAGAGCTGCCCGCTCGGCTCCTGACCGAAGTCGATGACGCGCGTGACGTTCGGATGATCGAGGCGGCTCGCCGCGAGCGCCTCGGCGTAGAAGCGCCGGCAGAAGTCGATGTCGTGCTGGAAAGACTCGTGGAGGACCTTCACCGCGATCGGCATCTTCAGCTCGCGGTGGCGCGCGCGATAGACCGCGCCGACGCCGCCGCGCCCGATGAGGCTCTCGATGAGCAGCTTGCCCCCCGCGAGCGCGCGGCCGCTGAACGAGTCGTCGGGACGGGGAGGTCCGAGATCCGCGGTGTGGCTGGCGCTGAGCGTCTCGCGGCGGAGCGACGGCTTCTTGCTCCGCATCACCTCGCGCGGCGGCGGGGTGAGCGCGCGCGTCCGCGTGGACGACGGCTTCTGCGTCGACTTGATGCGAAGGGGGAAGCCGTCCGCCGTCGGCGGACCGAGCGGCGTCGCGAGGAACGTCAGCGGCTCGGCGACGCCGGGCACCTGCACTTCGAGCACGTGCTCCGCGGCGCTGACCGGCGCGGTCTCGAGCGGTAGGTAGATGCGTCCGCCGGTGAACGCGGCGGCCTCGAGCACGTCGCGCGCGTCCTCGTCGGCGAGGTCCGCGACGAGCACGGGAAGGAGGTCTTCCGGCGGCAAGGAAGCCATCGACACCGGCCGAAGGATCTCACCCGCATTCGGCCTGGGTCAATGCATGCGACCCCGAGAAATCAGGTCCGTAGCTACTCCGTTGCAGATCTGCAACGAACGATTTCAGAGCTGCAGGTGGGCCGCTTCACGAGAGCAGCGCGAGGAGCTGAGCGCGGAGCCCATCGGGGCTCAGCGCCGCACGTTCTCGGATGACGGAGGGCGCATCGGGCGCACGCACGGCGATCAGCGCGCGCGCGAGCGCCACGACGAAGCTCGCGCTCGCGCCGCTCCGCGCGGCGGTCGCGCGTGCGAACGCGCGGAACAGCGACGCCCCCGCATCCGCCTTCGCCGCCGGCGACGCCGCGGCGAGCGCAGCGACGGCGGACACGCGCAGCTCGTCGGACGCGGGCGTGGTGCCGAGGACGATCGGCGCGAGCTGCCGGACCGCTTGCTCGTCGATCGCCCGCAGCGTGCGCAGCGACGCGATGGCGGCGACACGCACCGTATCGTCGGCGACGCCGAGCGCTCCGAGCAGGAGCGGACGCGCGCGATCACCCCAGAGCGTGCTCAGCGCGACCAGCGCCGCCGCGGTGGTGGGCGCGGTCGTCTCGCGCAGGAACTCGGCGACGACGACGCCGCTCGCCTCGTCGGGCACCGGCGGGAACGCGCGCAGCACGTCCTCGACGAAGCCTCCGCTGCGCTCGCCCCGCGCGAGCGCGCCCTGGAGCGCGCTGCGCAGCGTCGGCACGGCGGCGGCGCCGATCTCCTTCGTCAGCGCGACGTAGCGCACGCGGGCGTTCGCGCCCGCATGCCGCTGGTAGCGGCCCACGACGAGCGCCTCGGCGCCGGCCTCCTGCGTCTCGACGAGCACGTGCCGCAACGCCGGCGACGGATCGTCCGGCGCGCCGAGGGCCTTGTCGACGAGCGGCGCGAGCTTCGGCGGATCGCGCAGGACGCGCAGCACGCGGCCCGCCCACTTCACGCGGCTCTCGCCCGCGGCGACGGCGCGCTCCTCCCGGAGGACGCGACGCATCGCGGCGACGATCGGCGCGAGCGTCGCCTCGTCCGCCTGCTTCATCAGCTTGCGGACCGCCTGCTGCAGCGGCTTGGTCCGCTCGGCGAAGGCCGCGACGTCGATCGTCGCGGTGATCGTCGCGAGGATGTCCGTCGGGTCGCGCGCGAGCTCGTCGGCGAGGAGATCGCCGTCGTGGAACGACGTCTCGCGCTCGAGCATGCTCGCCAGCGCCGTGATCTGCACCTCGCCTCGTCCGTCCTCGCCGAACCAGCGCTCGGCGCTGCTCGCGTGGCGCCCCGCCGGACGGATCGACGCGCCGTCGGCCGCGATCGGGCCCGACGCCGGAGGCGCGCCGTCCTCGACGAACACCGGTGCGAGCAGCTCGCGGAGATCGTTCCGGAGGTGGCGCATGCTCGCGTGGCGCTCGGCGGGGTCCTTGGCGAGCGCCTTGACGATCACCGCCTCGAGCAGCGGATCGATGTCGGGCACGAGCAGCGACGGCGGCGGCGGGGGATCGGTCAGGTGACGGCGCAGGACCTCGTGCGCCTCGCCGCGGAACGGCAGCGTCCCCGTCGCGAGCTCGTAGAGGACCACGCCGCACGCGTACACGTCGCTCCGTGGATCGAGCTCCGCCCCGCGGCACTGCTCGGGCGACATGTACTCGGGCGTCCCGGCGACGCGGCCGGAGCTGCCGCGCGTGAGGGCGATGCCGAAGTCGAGCACCTTCACGATCTCGGTCGGCGTCTCGTCCTCCTCGTCGAGCCCGGCGACGAGCACGATGTTCGTCGGCTTCACGTCGCGATGGATGATGCCGTGTCGATGCACGTGCCCGAGCGCGGCGCAGACCTGCGTCCCGATCCGCACGACGCGCTCGAGCGGCAGGCGCCCGTCCTGCTCGAGGACGCGCTCGAGATCGACGCCGTCGAGGAACTCCATCGCGAGGTAGAGGAGGCCGTCCGGCTCCTGGCCGAAGTCGAGGACGCGCGCGACGTTCGGATGATCGATCCGGCTCATCGCCAGCGCCTCGCCATGGAAGCGGCGCGAGAACTCGACGTCGGTCTGGATGCTCGCGTGCAGCACCTTCACCGCGACGTGCTTGTCGAGGTCGCGATGGTGCGCGCGGTAGACGGCGCCCATGCCGCCCTCGCCCACCAGCTGGTCGAGCCGGTACTTGCCGCCGGCGAGCAGGCGTCCGCGATGCGGAGCGTCGGCGCGCGACGACGCGTCGATCGGATCGAGGTCGCGGGTATGGCGCTTCGTGAGCGACGGCGCGGTCCCGGTGGTCCGGCCGCGCGCGGCGGACGGCGCGCGCATGAGCGTCGGCGCGTCGTCGTCGTCGAGCTCCTCCCCGGCGGACGCGTGCGGCCCGAGCCGCAGGGGGAAGCCCTCGTCGGTCGGCGCGCCGGCCGGCTCCGCCCCGAACCGCTCGGGCTCGCATCCCGGCGCATAGGCCTCGAGCACGTGGCGCCGCCGATCGACGGGCGCCCCGAGGAGCGGGACGATCACCACGGCGTGCCGAGACGCCGCGTCGCGCAGCAGATCGAGCGACGCCGCGTCGGCCAGGTCGGCGACGAGCAGCGGCAACAGTTCCTCCGCCGTCGGGGTGCTCATCGGGAGGACGGAAGAGTGTACCTGCTCCGGTCGCCGGCGGGCGATCGGGCTCGCCCGGACCGGGCGGGCGGCCGGCGCGCACATCGGCCCACTACGAAAAGTGGTGGGCGCTATGAAGTTCTTGCGAACCTTTGCGCCCCGAACACGCGGACGGATACGCTCGAAAGCGAGGAAGACGGGCCGTTCGAGCCGTGGACCGTACTTGGCCCTGACCGTGCAAGGCCGGACCTGGTTTGGGCTCCGTCCAGGAGAAGCGGATGAAGTGGTCGAAGCTCGCTGCCGTGCTCGTCCCGTTCGGCGGGCTCTTCACGCTGCTCTACGGCTGCAGCACGAAGGAGAAGCCCGGCGCGGGTGGCGAGACGACCGTCGGCCCGAACGGGGAGGAGTTCTGCGCGACCGAGGGCGACACGCGCGAGTGCCACCAGCTCGTGTCCGTCCAGGAGGGCGTGAAGTCGTGCCTCCACGGCGTGCAGGTCTGCTCCGGCGGACACTGGACCGGCTGCGGAGGCAACGGGACGATCGAGGCGACCAACGTCGGCGTCGGCGTCGCGGACCTCGTCGGCCTCACCGACGAAGAGGTGAGGATCAAGGCGGGCAGCGGGACGAAGGACGCGGGCGCGTGCTCGAACCCCTGCGACCCGTACTGCCGCGGCTACGACGAGGACGCGGGCATCAAGCTCGACGCGTCGATCCTCCCCGACGCGGTCGTCGGTCTCCAGGCGACCCCGCCCGGCTTCGTCGACAAGCTCCTCCGCGACAAGGCGAACTCCTGGGGCAAGGACTGCGAGCGCTGGGACACCGGCAACAGCGAGACCGGCTGGGTCCACTCGGCGTGCCAGTCGGACTACTACTGCGCGCGCCACGTCTCGGGCGGAGGCACCGAGGGCGACTGCGTGCAGTTCAGCGAGGGGCCGAACGAGACGCACGCGGGCAAGCTCGGCGGAACGACGAACGGCGGCGTGGAGTGCGCCGACGCGTACCCGGACCTCACCCTCGGCACGCCGTGCGGGCTCGCGGGCCAGATCATCGTCCCGGTCTGCAACCGCGGCTCGGCCCCGGTCCCGGCAGGAACGACGATCAAGGTGTCCGAGGAGAACTCGTCGCTCACGACGCCGACCGCGCCGACGCTGAAGGCGACGCCGGCCGCGGGCGCGGAGATGGCCGCGTGCCCGACGCACGCGTCGAACATCTGCAACGTCACCCTCGCCGTCCCGCTCAACCCCGGCTCGTGCGTGCGCTTCAGCTCCCTGTCGTGCGCGGGGCCGCTCAACGGCAACAAGAGCCTCTACGTCAACGCGGACAAGTCGATCCGCGAGTGCGTGATCCAGCCGAGGGTCCTCGGACCGCCGGTGTCGGCGCACGGCCCCACGGTCGAGCAGGCGCGCCAGTACGGCTGCGCGAACAACTACACCGCGTTCAACAGCTCGCAGGTGCCGGCGTGCCTCGTCTCGTTCGCGCCGAAGACGATCGTGGTGCCCTACCAGCCGACCTGCGCGCCCGACGAACGCGTGCAGTGGGGCAAGCTCGCGTGGAACGCGTCGACGCCGAGCACGAGCGAGATCACGTTCGAGGTCCGCGTGCGCGACCGCTACAGCGACGGCGGCTTCAGCGCGTGGAGCCCGTGGGTGCTCGTCGGCGACGCGAAGCAGCTCCCGCCGCCGGCGAAGGATCCGGCGGTGTGCCCGATGGGCGGCCCGTCGCCCTGCCCGAAGGACCTCTATGCCCCGCTCGGCGGCCCCCCGCAAGCGCGCTATCCGGAGCTCGAGCTCCGCATCACGTTGAACCCGGACATCACCGGCCTGATCGCGCCGACGCTCTACGACTACAAGCTCGCGTATTCATGCGTCCCGACCGAGTGAGCGCGCTCGCCGCGGCGGCCTTCGCCGTGGCGTTCGCGAGCGCGCTCCTCGCGTGCGGCGACGACGACGACGGCTCCTCCCCGGCTCGGCCCGACGGCGGCGACGCCGGCGACGTGGTCGTGGTGCCGGGCACCGACGCCGCGCCGATCGAGCCGGCCGACGCGGGCGCGTTCTCGATCGAGGACGTCGCGGACACCCCGTGCAGCGCGACGACCGCGCAGCTCCGCGAGGTGTACGCGCCGAACGCGACGAACCTCCGGCCGCTCGACATGATCGCCGTCGGCGCTCGCCGCGCGGTCCGCGTCGACGACGGCTTCGTGCTCATGGATGCCGACGGCGCGAACGCGAGCCCGGCCGCCGTCCAGACACCGTTCTCCGCGGCCGCGATCGCGAGCACGCCCGCGACGCTCTTCGCCCTCGGCGGCGCCGGCTTCGCGCTCGATGCCGCGCGCTTCGACGCCAGCGGCGCGTCGCAGGGCACGACCTCGGTCGCCGGCGTCACGCGCGGGTTCGGCGGCGGCGGCGGCGACGGCGCGGCGCTGATCGCGTGGGTGGAGGGCAACGATCTCCGCGCCGAGGCGTTCGCCGACGACGGCAAGGCGCTCGCTCCGCCGTTCACGTTCCGCTCGAGCGTCACCGAGGTCGACGGCGCGACCTTCGCCGTCGCGCATGCCGGCGGCTCCGAGTTCGGCGTCGCGTACACCGGCGAGTATGCGGGGACGCACCGGCTCGTCTTCACGCGCGTGAGCAAGGACGAGCGGCTCTCGACGAGCTGGACGCTCCTCGTCGGGCCCTCGCGGCTCCGCCTCGTGGGGCTCGCGCACGTCGGACCGTCGTTCGCGCTCCTCGTCGAGCGACGCACGAGCACCGCGAGCGAGACCCTCCTCTTCACCCTCGATGCGAAGGGACGCTTCGCCGGTCCGGTGCGCAGGCTGCTCGGGGTGCGCCGTGCGTTCGGCGTCGCGTCCTCCGGCGGCGAGATCGGCGTCGTGACGCTGCGCGCACGCGCGGGCGATCCGGAGGAGCCCGACGCCGTCGAGCTCCGCCCGTTCGACGCGACGGGCGCGCCGCTCGCGCCGTGGGTGTGCCTCGACGCGCCCTTCCCTGCGGCCACGATCGACATCGGCGCGGCGGTGCTCGGAGAGGCATCGGGCTACTCGGTCGTCATGCGCACGCCCGCGCACGCGGTGTCGCTCGTGCGGGTCGATCGCCGGGG
>JBDHVD010000179.1:0-14969 GCA_039809525.1 Labilithrix sp.
ACGAGTCGACCGCGTGCGCCGCGCCGTCGTTGATGCCGGCGCGGACGCCGACGACGGGGAAGCCGATGAGCGTGCCCTTCTTGATGGCGTCGCGGAAGCCCTTGTCGCACGAGGGGATGAACTCGCGGGGGATCGCGCCGCCCGTGATGTCGTCGACGAACTCGTACGTCTCGACGGCGTCCGACGGGAGCGGCTCGAGGTAACCGCCGATCTTGGCGTACTGGCCGGAGCCGCCGGTCTGCTTCTTGTGCGTGTAGGCGATCTCCGCGCGGCGCGTGATCGACTCGCGGTAGGCGACCTGCGGCTTGCCCGCGACGACGTCGCAGTTGTACTCGCGCTTCATGCGCTCGATGTAGATGTCGAGGTGAAGCTCGCCCATGCCGCTGATGATGGTCTGCTGCGACTCTTCATCCTGGTGGACGCGGAAGGTCGGGTCTTCCTTCGTGAAGCGGTTCAGCGCCTTCGAGAAGTTCGCCTCCGCCGCGCGATCCTTCGGAGCGACGGCGAGCGAGATGACGGGCGCGGGGACGTGCATCGACGTGAGGGTCACGTTGACCTTGCCGTCGGTGAAGGTCTCGCCGGAGCTCGCCTCGACGCCGTAGAAGGCGACGATGTCACCTGCCTCGGCCGACGGGATCTCCTCGCGGTCGTCGGCGTGCATGCGGAACATGCGCGGGACGCGCACCTTACGCATCTCGTTCGACGTGTTGTAGATGGTGTCGCCGCTCGAGACCTTGCCCGAGTAGACGCGGAAGTACGTGAGCTGACCGTACTTGTCCTGCTGGAGCTTGAACGCGAGGCCGACGAACGGCTTGGTCGCGTCGCTCTCGATGACGACCTTCTCCTCGCCCTTCTCCTGGTCGTGCGCCTCGTTCTTCACGTCCTTCGGGGTCGGGAGGTAGTGGACGACGGCGTCGAGCAGGAGCTGCACGCCCTTGTTCTTGACCGCCGAGCCACACATGACCGGCGTCATCTTCAGCGCGAGCGTCGCGCGGCGGATCGCGGCGCGGAGCTCGTCGTCGGAGACGGGCTCCTCGTTGATGAACTTCTCGGCGAGCTGGTCGTCGACGTCCGCGACCTCGGCGATGATGCGCTCGCGCGCCTTCTTCGTCTCCTCGACGTACTCGGCCGGCGGGTCCTCGACGCGGATCTTCTCGCCGTCGTTGCCGTCGAAGTAGTGGGCCTTGCCGGTGATGGCGTCGATGATGCCCTTGAAGTCCTGCTCGGCGCCCATCGGCACCTGGATGCAGACGGGGTGGTGCTGGAGCTTCTCCTTGAGCATCTCCGCGACGCGCTGGTAGTTCGCGCCGGGGTTATCCATCTTGTTGACGAAGGCGATACGCGGAACGCTGTAACGCTTCATCTGGCGGTCGACCGTGATCGACTGGCTCTGGACGCCCTTGCCCGAGTCGAGGACGAGGACGGCACCGTCGAGGACGCGGAGGGCGCGCTCGACTTCGATGGTGAAGTCGACGTGGCCTGGCGTGTCGATGATGTTGACGTTGTGCGGCTCGAACTGCGACTTCGACCCGGGCCACACGCAGTACGTGGCGGCGGACTGGATCGTGATGCCCTTCTCGCGCTCGAGATCCATCGAGTCCATCTTGGCGCCGACGCCGTCCTTGCCGCGGACCTCGTGGATCTTGTGGATGCGGCCCGTGTAGAACAGGATTCGCTCGGTGAGCGTCGTCTTGCCCGAGTCGATGTGCGCCGAGATGCCGATGTTGCGGATGCGGTCGAGGGGGATGCGAACAGCCACGAAGGTTTCTCTCTTTCGGGGGCCCCACGTCGGGTGGAGCGAGATGAGCGGCCGAAAGGCCTGAGATTCGACGCCGCTTCCCCCGTAGCCGAGGGATGGACCCGCCCGAGTGCGGTTGGCTGGCCTGCGGCGCGGCGCACACCTACCACGTCCCTCCGAGTTCGGAAGCACGTTCGAACGTTTCGCGCTCTTCGAGGGACCGAGGCGGCGAGGGCGCGGGCGGTCCGCCGCCCCCCGGATCGGGCCTGGGCCCGCGGAAATCCCGCAGGATCCGGGGCCCGGACGGCCCAGCTACCCGCGCGGGACGTTACTTCTTGACGCCCGCGTCCTTCCACGAGGCCAGCTTGGCCAGGTCGAGCTTCCCGAGCTCGGCCTTGACGTCCGCGGCCTTGAGCACGTCCGCGTGCGCGGTGACCGTGAAGCGCTCGCCGACGACGATCTCGAAGTCGGCCTGGCTCTCGCTCTCGCTCTCCTGCACGACCGGGAAGCCCTTGAAAGACGAGGTCTTCGAGGGGATCCGGTCCTCCGCGTGAACGGGGTTGTCCTGGATGGTGATGCGCAGGGTCCGGTCGTTCGGCCCCTCGTAATAGGCGCTCGCCTCGCTGTGCGTGTACTCGTCCTGGGGCACCATCGACCCCGACAGATCGGTTCGCTTGAGCGAGCCGAGCGTCGCGGGAAGCAGCGACTGGAGCTGCGCGAACGGGACGCGGTCGACGGTCGACCACTGCTTCTTGCTCGCGGTGCCCGTCGCCGCCGCCCCGGTGGCGGTCGCCGCCGCGCCCCCGCTCCCGCCCGCGGCGCTCTCGGTCTCGCTCTTCTTCTTGCACGCCGTCGTCGCGAGGACGGACAACGCCACGACCACCAACGTCTTTCGCAACATGCCTGACGCTCTCCTTCACCCCCTGACGAACCCGACACCCTATCCGGCCGAGGTGCCTTCTGCAAAGAGGGGTTCTCGGGCTGCCGCTGGTGTAAGGTCGCGCCCGTAGCACCATGGCGCAGCCGCAGCTCCCGCGCCCTCCGGACGATCTGTCCTCGAGCGAACGCAGCGAACGCAACGCACGCGACGAACGCGCCTCGCGCGTCGCGTTCGCCGCGCCACGCGTGCTCGCGCGGCCCAAGGCCCGCGTCGACGCGCTCCGGAGGCTCGTCGTCCCGCTCCTCCTCGGGGTGATCCCGCTCTGGTGGGTCTGCGACGCGACCTACCGCGCCTCGCTCGTCACCATCGGGCGCGATCAGGGGATCTTCCAGTACATCGCGTGGGCGGTCCGCATGGGCGACGTCGACTACCGCGACGTCCGGGACGTGAACGGTCCGCTCGTCCACCTCGTGCACCTCGTGCTGATGGCGCTCGGCGGCCACGAGGAGCACCGGTTCCACGTCCTCGAGCTCGCCGTGACCGGGCTCACCTTCGCGATCGCCGCCGCGTGCCTCGCGGGCTTCGTCCGGGGCAAGCGTCCGTCCTGGCTCGAGCGGGCCGCGTGGGGCTTCGCCGGCTGGGTGATCCTCTCCGGCCAGTACCACCTCTATCTGTACTGGAACCAGGCGCAGCGCGAGACGTTCTGCGACTGGTTCCTGCTCCCCGCGATCGGGCTCCAGCTCGCGCGGCCCGCGACCACCACGCGCGGGCAGGCGATCCGCGCCGCGCTGATCGGCGCGCTCTCGACCATCCCCGTCTTCGGCAAGCCGAGCTTCGCCCTCTTCACCGTCGCGCAGCTCGCCGTCCTCCTCTTCGATCGCGACTGGTTGCTCGATCGGCGCGCGCGCTTCCTCCGCTTTGCGCTCGGCGGCGTGATCGGAGCGGCGATCCCGCTCGCGTACCTGTTCGTCTACGGCGACGCGCTCCGTTTCTTCCGCATCGCGATCCACGACGTGCCCGCGATGTACCGCTTCATCTGGGTGAAGTCGCCGCACGAGATCCTCGGCGCCGACGGCCCGCTGATGACCACCGCGACGGGGCTCGCGGCGGGCGGGCTCGTGGCGGCGCTCGTGGTGATGCGCGAGCTGCCGCGGCGCGCGCTCGTCCTCGCCGCCGCGCCGCTCTGCGCGATCGGCAACGTGATCGCGCAGGCCAAGGGCTTCGGCTACCACTTCCACCCGCTCACCGCGACGACGTCGCTGGCGTGGCTCGCGATCGTCGCGATGCTCTGGCAGAAGCACCGCGCCGCGCCGCGGAAGCAGCCTCACGGTCGCTGGTTCGCGCTCGGCTGCGCGACCGCCCTCGCGCTCGTGACGACGACGGCGATGAACGGCTCGCCCCACCTCCGGCACGTGTGGATCCTCGCGGGCGGCGCGACGCCTTACCTCCGCGGGCTCCCCGAGTACTTCGATCAGTTCAAGAGCTACGACTTCTTCCCTCGCGAGATGCGCCAGGGCGCCGAGTACCTGGCGGCGAAGACGCCGCCCGACGCGCGCGTGCAGGTCTATGGGATGGACCCGTACCTCCTCTTCCTCGCGCGGCGTCGCTCGGCCACCCCGTACATCTACGCGTACGATCTGAACGTCGACACCGCGCTCGACGGCGGATGGTGGGCGCGCCCCACCGAGGCCGAGGCCGCGCGCATCAGGCAGATGCGCGACGAGCACGAGGCCGACATGCTCGCGCAGCTGAAGAAGTCGCCGCCGGCGGCGTTCGTCTTCATCGACGGCGCGCCGCTCCTCTCGTACCGGGACGCGTGGGAGGACTTCAACCACTGCTGCAAGCAGTCCGCGGACTTCGTCTCCTCCGAGTACCGCCTCGCGGAGAGCTTCAACGAGGTGCACGTCTGGCTCCGCAAGGACCTCGCGCCGTGAAGCGGCTCACGCTCGTGCAGCTCGCGGTCGCCGCGGTGTGCGTGCTGGCGATCGTCGTGCAGTGGCCGAGCGTCGACGCGTTCGTCGCCGCGATCGACCACGGCAACGTGCCGTTCGGCGACTTCGTCTTCCACTATTACCCGACCGCGCGCGACAGCATCCGCGAGGGAGCGCCGGCGGGCGGCTTCTTCTACCCCGCCGGGTTCGCCGTGCTGCTCGCACCGCTCGGACGCGCCGAGCTCGAGACGGCGAAGACGCTCTGGTTCCTCGTCCTCGCGGCGTCGGTGCTGTGGACGGCGACGTGGGTCGTCCGTGCGGCCGCGCCGAGGCAACCCGCGCTCGCGGTGCTCGGCACCGCCCTCGTGATCACGAGCGTCCCCGTGCTCCACGACTTCAAGTGGGGACAGGTCTCGGTCCTCATCGTCGCGGCAGGCGCCACCGCGTTCCTCCTCCGCGCGAAGGGCAAGCAGAACCCGGCCGCTGCGCTGCTCGGCGTCGCGGCGGCGATCAAGGGCTACCCGCTGGTGTTCGTCGGCTGGTTCTTCCTCCGGCGCGACTGGCGCTTCTTCCTCCGCGCGTGCGCCGCGTGCGCCGTGACGTTGATCGTCCTGCCCGCGATCGTGATGGGGCCGACCCACGCGCTCTTCTTCCAGAAGGTCGCGACGCGCAGCGTGCTCGGCGCCGCCGACGGCGTGCTCTACGACTTCAACTCGCAGTTCGCGCCCGCCGTGCTCGCCCGCTACCACGGCGGCTGGGGCGTCGCCGCGCGCGCGGTCACGCGGGCCGGAGAGATCGGCGCGTTCGCCGCGCTCGGCGCGATCGCGGGGCTCCTCCTCCTCCTGTCGCGCACGAAGGCGGCGCGCATCGCCGAGCGGCGCGAGCTCTGGGCCTTCGTCCTCCTCGCGTCGACCGTGCCCTTCTGGCTGAAGACGAGCTGGACGCACTACTTCGTCCACCTGCCGCTCGCGCAGGTGCTGCTCGCGTCGACGCTCGTGGAGCGCAGGCGCGCGCGCGACCTCGCGGTCCTCGCGCTCCTCGTCGCGCCGTCGGTGTTCCTCTCGAACGCGCTCGGGCTGCGCGCGACCGAGGGATGGCTCCCCTACGCCGAGTCGGGCTCTCCCTTCTTCGCGAACCTCCTCGTCCTCCTCGCGACCGTGCTCGTCATCGTCGACGCGCACGTGCTCGAGCGGACCGCGGCTGCGGCGGCGGTGTCCACGCGCGAGCCGGCGGCACCCGCGCTCGCGGCGGACGACGCCGAGCAGGCGGCCTGAAACGATCGCCGCCGCCGATCCGATCGGGATACCCGCGCGTAGAGCCCCTGAACGCGATCTCGCGACAGGAGGAACCATGCGTATCGGTACGTTCGCAGCCATCACGGCGATCGGCTGCATCGGGCTCATTGCGGCGTGCAGCGACGACGACGACGGGACGAAGAGCAGCAGCGGCTCGACGAGCTCCAGCAGCTCCGGCGGATCGAGCGGCGCGACCAGCAGCTCGAGCAGCTCCGGAGGATCGACGAGCTCCAGCGGCGGATCGAGCGGGTCGACGACGCAGTCGCTCTACGATCGCCTCGGCAAGAAGGCGGGCATCGCCGCCGCGGTGAGCGAGGTGGTGAAGGCCGAGCTGGCCGATCCGGAGATCGCGTCGTACTTCCTCTTCGTCGGCAAGCCGGGCCACCCACCGTCGGCCGCGGTCATCGAGGAGTGCCTCGTCAACCAGCTCGGCGCGGCCGCGGGCGGTCCGTCGTCCGAGGTGACGTATCCGACGACGGTGATGGGCTTCACCTGCCGCGACATGAAGACGACGCACGCGGGCCTCGGCATCCCGGCGGGGACCTTCGACAAGTTCGTGACCATCGCCGCGGGCAAGCTGAAGGAGCTCGGCGTCGCCGACGCGGACATCACGACGATCGGCGGCGTGCTGAACGGCACGAAGGCGGACGTCGTGACGGACGACACCCGCCAGAGCGGTCCCTTCAACAAGGACGCGGGCATGTGATGAGGCCGTCGGCGGCGAAGAAGATCGTCGCGCGGCTGGCGCTCGTGACGGGCGTGGGGACGGCCGCGATCGGCGTCCTCCACGCGCCGTTCGCGCGCTCGTTGCTCGCGAAGATCGGCGGCTGTCCGGTCGGCAAGGCCTCGGCCGAAGACGTCGAGCGCGCGCGTCGCGCGGCGGTGGCGTCGCTGCGCGGCGATGCGCCGGCGCCCTCGCGCACCGCGCTCGGGTTCACGCTCGCCCAGGCGACGGTCGCCGACGTCGATCGGTGGGCGCACGAGCGATCGATCGCCTGCGCGAAGAAGCGCGAGGACCTGCTCGTGGTCTGTACCGGGGTGCCCTCGGCGGAGGGCGCCGTCGACGAGGCGACCTTCGCGTTCCGCCCTTCGGACGGGCGGCTGGTGAACGTCACCGCCATGACCTTCGCGCTCGGGCCGGACGAGGCCGCCGTGCGGATGCGCGCGAGCACCGACGCGCTCCGGGCGACGCTCGGCGAGCCCGCGCGGGCCTTCGGCGACGCGGCGCCGGCGCGCTTCGCGCAGGGAGGGTTCGCGACCTCGACCACGCGCTGGCGCTTCCGCGACCTCGCGGCCGAGGTCACCGCGACGAGCTTCGACGGTCGCGTGGTCCTGCGCGAGCACTGGGTCACGATCGAAGACGACTCGTGACCGCTACTCGGCGCTCACCATCAAGCGGTAGCGCACGCACGCGTCCGCGGGCGCGGCGCGGCGCACCCGGACGATGAGGCTGCCGCTGTCGGTCGAGGTCCCGCTGCACTCGACCTGCATCTGGAGCAGAGCCGAGGAGGAGCCGGCGATCGTCGCGCATCCCATGCCGCCGGGGAGATCCGGGTCGTCGGTCACCGCGGTGCCGGTACGGCAGACGACCGACTCCGTGGGTCCGCCGGAGCACGAGTACCAGGCGGTCGCCTCGAAGCCGGTCGTGACGATCACGTCCACGCTCGGGTTGCCTCCGAGGCCGGTGTCGTTGACCGCGACGCTGAAGTAGTCGACGTCCGCGCCGTCGTGCAGCGAGAAGTCCTTCGTGATGCGCTTGGGGTCCTCGCTCGCGCCCGGGCCGATCTCGTCGTCGTCCTGCACCGAGCCGAGGCTCGTGCGCGTCGCGACGGTGTCGTTCGGCTCGTTCGCGTCGGCGACGCACGGCACCGGTTCGCTCTTCGGCGCGCATGCCACGGCGATCGCCCCGAGCGCGATCGCCGCAAAGGTTGTCCGCATGGAACGGAGACTATCCTGACAGGAACAGGCGCACCAGCGCGCTCACTCCGCGGGCTGCAGCGGCGGCTCGAGCGGGCCCGTGGTCGTCGCTCGACGGAGCGTCGCCCGCCGCTCGTACCACGACTGGGTGATGCGCCCGGCGACGTCGCGACCACCGAGGCCGAACGCGATCGCCGCGGCGACGGCGACGGCGCCGATCGTGGCGATGAACGCGGCGTTGACGATCTCGGGCGCGATCTGCAGCTCGCGCAGCGCCATGAACGCGCCGACGCCGAGGATGGCCGCACGCACGGCGCCCGGCATCACGCGCGCCCCCGGCGTCTCGACCTCGATCCCGGCGGTGGTCACCGGGCGGGGCCGCGCGAGCCGGTCGCGCACCCAGTTGCCCGCGAAGAGCGCGACGGCGAAGACCACGCAGGCCGCGAGGACGTGCGGCAGGTACGCGATGAACCGCGCGAGCCCGTTCGCGATGAAGTCGAGCTGCCACGCCCTCGCGGTCTGCATGAGCGTCGCGACGAACGCGACGAAGAACACGGCGCTGCCGAGGTGGTGGGACGGCGGACGTCGCTCGGCGCCGCCGAGGTCGCGGATGCCGAGCCGCGCCACGAAGCGATCGAACCCGAGACGGCGCGCGACGGTGCGGGTGATCCCCGCGAGGATGCGCGACAGGACGTAGCCGAGGAGCAGGACCGCGAGCCCTGCGACGAGATGAGGTAGGAACGCGATGATGCCGTCGAACGCGGTCCGCAGCCAGTGAAGCGTGGTGTCCATGATGACCTCCCCGCCACGCAACGGGGGCAATCGGCGTGCCCGCTTCAGTCGTCGAGCTTCGAGCGATCGATCGACGACAGGCAGCGGTCGAGCCACGGCTCGTCGTGGATCGCGCGGCACATCGCCTGGACGAGCCGATCGTTCGAGGCGTCGGTCTCGACCCATGCATGGAGCGACGACGCCTCGGGATCGAGGTCGACGTCACGCGGCAGCGGTGAGCCCTCGGCGGCGAGGCATTGCTCGAGCACGCCCGCCCACGCCGGACCGTTCGGCTCGATGCCGAGCCGTCGGAACCGCGCGCCGTGCATCCGGAGGACCGAGCCGTCGACCGGCAGCTCGACGCTCCACCGGCTCGGTCCGGGCCCACCGGGCACCCGCCCGGCCCCCACCTCGGCGCAGTGCGCCGGGGCAGGCGGCGCCGCGCGACGCCCGCACGCCGCCGTGAGGACGACGACCGCGACGATCCCCACCAGGGTGCGCATCATGACCCCAAGAGGCACTGGCGCGGCGGCGGTCGCAAGGGATTTGCGCGAGGCCGACTTCAGGCGCCGCTCTCGACCGCCCGACGGAGCACGCGCGCGAAGGTGTCGTAGTCGAACGGCTTCTCGAGGAACGTGAGCCTCGGATCGGCGCGCAGCTCCGGTCCGACCGTCTCCTCGGGGTAGCCGCTCGAGAGGATGACGGGGGTGCGGTGTCCCTCCGAGCGCAGCACGCGGACGACCTCGGCGCCGCCGCCTCCCGGCATCGTGAGATCGATCATCACCGCGCGGAGCGCGCCGCCGCTGGCGTGGAAGACGTCGAGGCAATCCTGGGCGTTGCCGGCCTCGAGCACGCGGAAGCCCATCTGCCCGAGCATCAGCGCGAGCACCTGGCGCACCCGCGGCTCGTCGTCGCCGACGAGGACCGTCCCGCTGCCGCGCCACGCCTGCTCGTGCGCGGGCGGCTCGGTCGAGCTCGCGGCGCTCTGCTCGCTCGCGGGGAAGTAGACGCGGAACACCGAGCCCTTGCCCGGCTCGCTCGTGATGCACATCGCGCCTTCGTGCGCGCGCACGATGCCGAGGACGGCGGCGAGACCGAGGCCTCGCCCCGACTCCTTCGTGGTGAAGAACGGCTCGAAGATCTTCGCTCGCGTGGCCTCGTCCATCCCGGTACCGGTGTCGGTCACCTCGAGGCACACGTAGAGGCGTCCCGAGACGATCTCTCCGTAGCTCGGGCCGAGATCGGGAGAGCCGATCACGCGATGCGTGCGCACACGGATCTCGCCCGGCGCCGAGCCGACCGCGTCCGCCGCGTTCGTGACGAGGTTCATCACGATCTGGCGGACCTGCGCGCTGTCCCCTTCGAACGCGGGGAGATCGGCCGCGAGGTCGAGCGACAGCCGCGCGTTCATCGGGACGGACATGCGCACGAGGTCGGTCATCTCGCGCGCGATCGCGCTGAGATCGAGCGGACGCACGATGAGCGACGTCTTGCCGGTGTACGCCAGGAGCCGCGCGGTGAGCTCGGAGGCGCGCTCGGCGGCCGTCTTTATCCGCGCGACGAGCCGACGGACCTCGGGTGACATGCTGGGCTCGCGCAGCGCGACGTCGGCATTGCCGAGCATGCCCACGAGCAGGTTGTTGAAGTCGTGCGCGATGCTGCCCGAGAGGAGCCCGAGGCTCTCCAGCTTCTGCGTCTGGAACATCTTCATCTCGAGCTGCCGGCGGTCGCGCTCGGACGCCTTCCGGTCGGAGACGTCGACGACGAGCGACAGCGACGCCGGCGCATGCTCGAACGGCACGGGGATCGACCGCCACTCCACGTCCGCGCGGCTGCCGTCGGTCCGCTCGACGACGAGCTCGCGGACCGCGCCGTCGTCGACGAGGTGCGCCTCGATCTCGGCGCCGAGCAGCTCGCCGATCCGGCGGCCCCGCAGATCGAGCGCCTCACCCCGGCCGGCGAGCGCCGCGGCCGCCGGGTTCGCGTAGACGATGTCCGCGCCGCGGTGCACGAGCACCGAGATCGGCGCGTTGGTGACCAGCGTGCGATAGAGCTCCTCGTTGCGCCGCAGCTCGTTCGTGCGTTCGGTCACCAGCGTCTCGAGCTTTTGCCGGTACTCCTCGAGGCGCTGCTCGTTGCGCCGCTGCTCGGTGATGTCGGTGAGGAACAGCGTGAGCCCCACGACCGAGCCGTCGTCCGCCCGGATCGGACTGTAGAGGTCCTCGTAGTAGCGGCGGCTGTACCGTTCCTCGCCGTACTCCTCGATGACGACGAAGTGCTCGCCGGCGAGCGCGCGATCGAAGTTGTGCTTGGCGCGCGCGCGGTCGTCGTCGCGGCCGATGGCGTCGAGCATGCTCTGGCCGACCGCGATGTCGACGTTCCAGATCCGGCGCATCGTCTCCCGATGCGCGTCGTTGAACACGAGATAGCGGTAGTCGCGGTCGAGCGCGAAGATGACGACGTCGCGCGGGCTCGCGATGACGGCACGGAGGATCGCGGCGGCGGTGCTGTCGGGCCGCCTCGCCGACGTCGGTCGCTCCGGGCTCGTCCCCTCGCCTTCGCTCATCGTCCCCTCCCACCCCCCAACGATCAGGGACAAGCGTAGCCAACGCAGGACAAAAAGCAGAACGCCCGGAGCGATGCTCTCGGGCGCCTGCAAAGCGCTTCGGCGCGGACGCGCCGTTCGCCGGGACCTCAGATCACCAGCGGTAGTGCGCGAAGGCCTTGTTCGCCTCCGCCATCTTGTGGGTGTCGTCCTTCTTCTTCACCGCGTTGCCGCGGCCCTGCGACGCGTCGACGAACTCCGCCGCGAGGCGCTCGCGCATCGTCTTCTCGCCGCGGTCACGCGCGTACTGCACGAGCCAGCGCATCGCGAGGGCGACGCGGCGCTCCGGACGGACCTCGACCGGAACCTGGTAGGTCGCACCGCCGACGCGGCGGCTCTTGACCTCGAGCTTCGGCTTGACGTTGTCGAGCGCCTTGCGGAAGACCTCGAGCGGATCCTCCTTGAAGCGATCGCTGATGACGTCGAACGAACCGTAGAGGATCCCCTCCGCCACGGCCTTCTCGCCATCGAACATCAGGGTGTTCGTGAACTTCGAGACGAGCTTGTCCTTGTACTTGGGGTCCGGAATGATCTTCCGCTTCGGGACTTCGCGACGACGGGGCATTTCAGATTCTCCGACTCTGGCTCGTTACTCGAAAATCTCAGGCGCTTCAGGCCTTGGGGCGCTTGACGCCGTACTTGGACCGCTTGCGGTTGCGGTTCGCCTTGTTGGTCGACGACGGACCGATCGCGCCGGAGGCGTCGAGGGTGCCGCGGACCACGTGGTAGCGAACGCCCGGGAGGTCCTTCACACGGCCGCCGCGGATGAGGACGACCGAGTGCTCCTGGAGGTTGTGCCCCTCGCCCGGGATGTACGAGGTGACTTCCATGCCGTTGGTCAGGCGGACGCGGCAGACCTTGCGGAGGGCCGAGTTCGGCTTCTTCGGCGTGGTCGTGTAGACGCGCACGCAGACGCCCCGCTTCTGCGGGCAGCTCTTGAGCGCGGGGGACGCCGTCTTGACGCGAGCGGCGATACGCCCGTGGTTGATGAGCTGATTGATGGTCGGCATTCGAGAAACGTTCCTACGTGTTTTCTAGGGGTCTGGAGCGCGAGATACGCCCTTGGGGACCTCGGGGAGGGCGCACTCTAGTCGCGCTGCTTTTCCTGTCAAGGCCTTGGTCCATGCGCCGTCCCGGTCCATCCATGCGCCCGTCCCATGCGCCCATGCGAAGCTCGAGCATGCACTCGACACGCGCGCGATGCCTCGTGCGGCCGCTGTCCACCGGCCTCCTCCTAGCAGGCTTTGGCGGCTGTGGGGGAGGAGCGACGCGCCCTCCGCCACCGGCGCCCATCGTGATCGCGACGGACCCGGTTCCGCCCGCGCCCGAGGCGCCGGCCACGGTGCAGGCGACTCGCCCGACCGAACGGGAGCCCGAGCCGGAGACGCCACCGCCGCCGGCGGACTTCACCTCCCTCGCGGACACGGTGAAGGCGGCGAAGGCCGCGCTCGGCAAGGTCGTGCGCCTCCGCGTCCGGCGCGATCACTACACGTCGGCCACGCAGTTCACCGCGGTGCCATGCGTCGAGCCGCGGGGGAGCGGGTCGATCTGGCTCCGCTACCGCCCCGAGCAACGCGACCACGTGCGCGCCATGTACGGCACGCCGAACGACGCGTGCGCGACCGTGTCGTTCCGCGTGGTGGCCTTCCGCGGGGGCCCGGCGCCGCTCGTCGAAGGCGCGATCGAGCACGTCGCGACGCTCGCGCCGAAGCGCGCCGCG
Source organism: Labilithrix sp. (assembly GCA_039809525.1). Classification (GTDB taxonomy): domain Bacteria; phylum Myxococcota_A; class Polyangia; order Polyangiales; family Polyangiaceae; genus Labilithrix. Next base: position 12,858 of record JBDHVD010000179.1, read on the forward strand.
CCTCCTCCGCCGGGAGCGGACTACGCCTCGATCGACGACGCGATCCTCGCGGGGGCCGACGCGAAGGGGAAGGTCATCGCCGGCGACTTCTGGGCGTACGACGGCGATCCGAAGGAGCTCTGGGTGCACGACTGCCGGAGGACCGATGCGTTCCTCTTCGTCATCCCGAAGACGAGGGCCGAGGAGGCGCTCGCGAAGCAGCTGTCGAACAGCCCGTCGCGCTGCCGGCCGGCACACCTCCTCATGGCCGACCCCGGCTTCGTCGCGAGCAAGGGCGGGGAGTCGCTCGCGCGCCCGCGGGCGGACGTCGTGAGCGTCCCCTGACGGTCCATCAGCGCGCGAGCGCGAGCTGCGGGTAACGGCTCGCCCTGCGCATGGCGCCTCGCACCGCGTCCGAGAGCTCGTCGCGCGTGAAGGGCTTCTGCAGGTAGGTGACGCCTTGCTCGTGCATCCCCCGGCGCACGATCTCGTCGCTCGTGTACCCGGACATGTAGAGGACGCGCAGGTCGGCGATCCGCTCCGCGAGCGCGGCGTGCAGGAGGCGGCCTCCGGCCTCGGGCATCACGAGATCGGTGAGGAGCAGATCGAACCCGCCCTCGATGCGGCCCGCGACCTCGAGCGCATGGCGGCCGTCGGCGGCCTCGAACACGGTGTAGCCCTGGCGCTCGAGCAGGCGCCTCGTCAGGCCGCGCACCGTCGCGTCGTCCTCGACGAGGAGGATGCGCTCGCTCCCGGCGCGCGCCTTGGGAAACGCGCCGGACGAGGCGGGGCTCGCCGTCTGCTCGGGGGCGCTGCGCGGCAAGCCGATCTCGAAGGTGGTGCCTTCGCCGAGGCGGCTCAGCACGTCGACGAAGCCGCCCGACTGCCGGGCGATGCCGTAGACGGTGGGGAGGCCGAGCCCCGTTCCCTTCCCTTGCTCCTTCGTGGTGAAGAACGGCTCGAAGATCCGCTTCATCGTCTCGGCATCCATCCCGATGCCGGTGTCGCGCACCGAGAGGATCACGTACGTGCCCGGCTCGACGCCGTGGCGCGACGCGGTGTCGAGGTCGAGCTCCCGGTTCGCCGTGCGGATGGTGAGCGAGCCGCCGTTCGGCATCGCGTCGCGCGCGTTCACCGCGAGGTTCAGGACGATCTGCTCGATCTGCCCGCGGTCGGCCGCGACGCGCTCGAGCGCCGGATCGCGCTCCACCACCACGTGGATGTCCTCGCCGATCAGGCGCTTCAGCATGGGCTCGAGGGAGCCGGCGACCTCGTTCAGGTCGAGCACGGTGGGCACGAGCACCTGCCGGCGGCTGAACGCGAGCAGCTGGCGCGTGAGCGTCGCCGCGCGCATGGCCGCGTCCCGGATGTCCGAGACGTCGGCACGCAGCGGGCTGTCCGCGGGCAGCTCGTCGGCGAGGAACGATCCGCACGTGGTGATGATGGTGAGGAGGTTGTTGAAGTCGTGCGCCACTCCGCCGGCCAGCTGTCCGACGGCCTCCATCTTCTGCGCCTGACGCAGCTGCTCTTCGAGCTCGGTGCGCGCGGTGATGTCCTCGGCGTGCACGAGCACGAGGTCCGGCGGCACCGCCGTGTACGAGAGGGAGAGCCGCTTCGACGCGCCGTTCGAGAAGCGCTGATCGATCGTACGCCGCTCGGCAGCGCCGCCTGCCGCGACCACGCGCAGGTCGCCGAGCATCTCGGGCCGGTCCGCGTAGAACGCCGTCGCGCGCGTCCCAGCCAGCTGCGCCACGCCGCCCGCGGTGAGCTCGGTGGCCGCGTCGTTGTAGTCGACGAGGACGAAGTCCTGACCGTCGCCGGGGGCGCGCTGCCAGGCGAAGGTCGGCACCGGGATCGCCTCGAACTGCGCGCGGCCGCGCCGCTCCGACTCCCGCAGCGCGCGGTTCGCGAGGACGCGATCGGTGACGTCGACGCCGTGGACCAGGATGCCCGAGTGCGAGCCGTCCTCCTCGACGATCGGCTGGCACACGAAGTCGAGGAAGCGCGTCTCGGAGGCTCCGCCTTCGCGCTCGAACACGACGCGCGTCTCCGTCCCGACGAAGGGCTGTCCCGACTCGAGGACGTGGTCGAGCAGGAGGATGAAGCCCTGCTCATCGAACTCGGGGATGGCGT
>JBDHVD010000180.1:0-14961 GCA_039809525.1 Labilithrix sp.
CATCGGCATCGGCGGCGCCGATCGTGTCGGCCTCCGCGGCGCCGTCGGCTTCGGCTTCGGCTTCGGCCTCGGCTTCCGCGGTGCCGGTCGCGCCGGCGTCCTCGGCTCCGGCGGACATTCCCCCCGGCATGGGCCTGCTCAAGACCAGCGGCGCGGCGCCGAACCGGCGCATCTTCGTCGACGAGCGGACGCTCGGTCAGACGCCGGAGACCGTGACGGTCAAGTGCGGATCGCGCACCGTCCGGCTCGGGAGCGCGGGGAAGAACCAGACCGTCGACGTGCCGTGCGGCGGCGAGATCACGGTCGGAGATCGGTAGCCACCGCGGTCGGCTTCGCCGGCGCGCGGAACGCCGTCCAGAACGCGTCGGCCCAGACCGCGCCGCCCTTGTCCGTCGGGTGGATGCCGTCGCGCCCGCGCTGGAGCTCGAGGCGGCGCGAGTCGAAGAACTTGCAGGGTGCACTGTTCTTCTCGATCACCTCGGCGATGCCGTTGTCCGCCTTGCCCGTCACCAGCGGCGGCCCGATCCACCAGCACTCGCGCGGGGCGATGCGCCTCGCGATGTTCGCGACGTGCTTCGCGTTCACCTCCGGGTGAGGCACCGTCGTGTCGTTCGTTCCGAGCGTGATCACGACGACGTCCGGCTGGTGCTTGCGGAGCAGATCGCGCAGCGTCGCATCGCGGTCGAAGCTCGCGATCGTCTCGCTCACCACCGTGTTGCGCACGACCTTGCCGCCCTCGGCCTCCACCTTCGCGGCGAGCGCACGGGTGAGTCCCCAGTGATCGCCCACCATCGAGTCGCCGACGTGGAGCACGGTCTTGCCGGTGAGCGGCGGAGGCGGGAGCTCGATCGCCGCCGGCGTGCTGCTCGCCGCCTCCTTCGGCGCCGGCGCCACGAGCACGGCAGGCGGAGGCGGGGCGGGCGCGTCCTGGTCCTTCTTCGAGCAGCCGAGGAGGACGAGCACGGCGAGGTACGGCACGCGACGCATCGCGCGGGTCATGTCACGGTTTTCGCCGCGCCACCACCTCTACCGCGTGCGGCGCCGGTGACCGGACGATCGGATCGTCACTGGCCGATGTCGGCGCAGCAGCGGAAGCCGGTCGAGTAGTCGTGGTACGTGAAGTCGTGCGCGTCGGTGCGGTAGCCGCAGCCGTCGCCGTTCTTCTCGACGTCGAGGTAGTAGCCGCCCTGGAACGTGCCCGCCGGATCGTCCACCCACTCGTGGATGTTGCCGACCATGTCGTGGACGCCGTAGCCGTTCGTGCAGCCGTCGTGCGAGCCCGTCTCGGCGAGCGTGCCCGCGAGCTGGTTCAGCTGCGGATCGTTCATCAGCGACGGGGTCGCGAACGCGGTGCCGTTGGCGATCGCGCTCGCGTGGATCATGCCCATCGGCGACTTGCCGTTGTCGTTGCAGACGCCGGCTTCGCGCTTGCTGCCGTAGCCGAACTGCTGCTTCTCGGGGCCCTTGCAGGCCGTCTTCCACTCGCTCGGCTTGCAGAGGCGCTTGCCCGAGGCGGCGCACGCGGCCGCCGCCTGCTTGCCGCTGATGTAGCCCTGCGGGAAGACGCCCTTCTCGCTCACCGCGCGGACGCGGTGGCCGGCCGGGAGCTTGTCGACGCTCTCGTAGTACGGATACGGGCGCTCGCTGCCGTCCGCCGTGATCTCGACGAGCGAGGCCTCGTACTTGTCGACGCAGAAGCGGTCGTCGATGCTCGCCATGTCCGACGGGCAGAGGCCGTTCATCGGGAGCGGGCGGTCGCCCTCCGCGAGGAGCTGGTCGACCGGGATCTCGGCCGCCGAGGCGAACGCGAGACGGGGCATGGCCGCGGACGTGAGCTGGATGGAATTGCCCTCCGCGCCCGCGCGTTCCTGGAGCTGAGCCGTTCCGCGCGCCGTGAGGGCGTTCGCGTTCGAGTAGATCTCCGAGCCCAGCCGGGTGCACCCACCGACGGTCACGAAGGCCATGAGGCCAGCGCCTGCTGCTGCGATAAGCCAAGCCGGTCGGGGGGTCTGCGTCACTTCGAACCTCTCCGGCGTTCCACCCAGGGAAACACCCTCTGGGGGGCGCGAACCGAGCTACGCGCGTCCCAGGGGATACAGTGCACCAGGGGGACCAGGGAAGATAAAAGTTTGAACACCACACAAAAAGGTGTGAGCTGGACCGCGGCTATCCCCGTGATCCCACAATCGAATCCGTGTGATCTCAGCGACTTGAACGGCGCGACGCGACGCGTCGTCGCGGCCCGTCACCGGCGTTTCGTGCTGGGCGCTGCCCGCACGAGCGTGACGGCACGCCGCAGGATGAGGTCGAACATCGCGGCGGTGAGGCGCCCTGTCTGGGTGTTCTGCTGGCTGACGTGGTAGCTGCCGAGGAGGGCGGCACCCCCGGGGACCTCGATCTCCGCCTCCGCCCCGTGCGCGAACGCCGGGCGGGGGCGCCGGACCTGACCGGCCGGTCGGCCAGGGCGCCGGTCGAGGTGGTCGAGGAACGCGTTCCAGGCGATCGCACCGAGGGCGAGGACGACCCGGGGCCGCAGGAGCTCGAGCTCGCGGTCGAGCCAGAGCTCGCCGCAGCGCCGCGTCTCGGCCGGCGTGGGGCGGTTGTCGGGCGGGACGCAGCGCGCCGCGAGCGTGATCCAGACACCCCGGAGGACGAGGCCGTCGTCCGGCCGGACGCTCGTCGGCTGGCTCGCGAGGCCGGCGCGGTGGAGCGCGGCGTAGAGGAAGTCGCCCGAGCGATCGCCGGTGAAGACGCGCCCCGTGCGGTTCGCGCCGTGGGCGCCGGGGGCGAGGCCGAGGACCACGAGGGGCGCGCGCGGATCGCCGAAGCCGGGGACCGGCCGGCCCCAGTAGACCTCGCCCTGGTACGCGCGGCGCTTCGTCCTCGCGACCGCCTCGCGGTGCGCGACGAGCCGAGGACACGCGCGGCAGCGGACGACCTCCCGTTCGAGCAGAGCGAGCGGACGCGCGCTCATCGCTCGTTCGTGAGGTGCGCGTGAACGAGGCCCTGGAAGTGATGCACGCCGTTCTCGCGCGCGACGGAGAACCGCCCCTGCTCGTAGGAGCCCGAGGCGAGGCCGCGCTGCACCGCCTCGCAGATGGCGATGTCTTCGTCCTGGATGCCGTCGCTGAACGCGATCGTGGCCGCGATGGCGTCGCGCTCCTCGAGCCGGTGCCGGTACCATTCGAACACCGTGACGCAACGGTCCGGCGCGACCGGCAGCACGACGTTGAGGGACATGTTGTCGGGGTAGACGTTGAGCATCCAGTTGGGGAAGACCCAGTAGTAGAGCGCCTCGCCCGCGTCGGCCGTCCCCGTGCTCCCGCGCAGCGGCGAGACCTGCTTCGAGTACAGCCTCTCGGTCTCGACGCGGTAGGCGCCGTAGTCGAGCACCTGGTAGAGCCCGGGATGGACCGTCGGGAGGTGGTAGCCCTCGAGGAAGTTGTCGACGTACACCTTCCAGTTGCACGCGATCGCGTAGTCCTTGCGCGCGGCGAAGCGCATGCTCGCGAGGCGCAGGTCCTCGGTCTCGCGCGGGATCGCGCCGAGCACGGAGGCGAGCGGAGCGACGCCGTCGTCGAGGCACGCGAAGACGAACGGACCGAACGTGTCGACGCGCACGGGGCGGAGGCCGTTGCACGCGCGATCGAAGCCCACGGCGTCGCCGAGCTCGGGCGTCTTCAGGAGCGCACCGTCGAGGCCGTACGTCCATCCGTGATAGCGGCACGTGAGGGATCGGCGCGCGCCCTTGCCGGCCGCGACGGGGCCGGCGCGATGCCGGCAAACATTGTAGAATGCACGCAGCTCGGCGTTCGCGTCGCGGGTGATCACGATCGGCTTGCCGTCGATCTCCGCGGTGGCGAACGTCCCGGGGGCGGCGACGTCCTCGAGCCGGCCGACCGGCTGCCACGTGCGCGCGAAGATCCGCGCGCGCTCGGCGGCGAAGACGTCCGGATCGGTGTACGCGAACGCGGGCAGCGTCGAGGCGCGCGCGAGGTCCGGCTCGAACGGCGGGAGGCGGACGGAGCTCAAGGCGCGGCGGGCGCGGGCGGCGAGGTCGGGAGCGACGCGTCCGCCTCCGCCGCGACCGCCGCGCTCGGCGCCGCCGTGGCGCTGGCCGTCGTGACGGGCGGGGGAGGCGCGCTCTTCGCGACCGGTGGGGGAGCCGGCTGCGGCGCGGACTGCGAGGACTCGCTCATCGCGCGTGCGCCGATGAAGCCGAGCAGCGCGATCACCGCGGTGACGCCGGCGAACGTGGTCGCCTGCCTCCGGCTGACGACCGGCGCCTCTACCTCGGGCGCCCTGTCCTTCTTCAGGCGGCCCGCACGCGCGGAGTCGCGGCGCGGCGCCTCCACCGGAGGCGTCGTCGTTCCGCCCTGCGAGCCGTCCGCCGCGCGCCCCGTGCCCGACGAGGGCGGCTTCGCCGCCGCGACCTTGGAGCTCGACGACGGCCTCGCGACCGGGATGCGTGACGAGCTCGAGGCGGGCTTCGTCGCGACCGACCGCGACGAGCTCGACGAGGCCTTCGTCGCGAGGGAGCCCGAGGACGAGATCGGCCGCTTCGCCTTCGACTCGGAGATCGGCTTCATGCCCGACGCCGAAGAGGCGGAGATGGGCTTGTCGATGAGCAGGTCGGGGTGGAACGGGACGGTGTTCGTCACCTCGCCGGCGTCGTCGTGGACGACGAAGACGCCGCCCCGGCTCGAAGGGATGGAGCTGTCGCGCCGCTCGCGGTCGTTCGACGAGGGCGGGGCGATCGAGACGCCGACGACGCGCCGGATCGTGTCGACGCTCGCGCGATCTTCCGACTTCGCATACGGCGCGAGCTCGGTGGCCAGCTCGAGCACGGACTCGAAGCGCTCGGTCGGATCGGTGCGGAGGCACCGCTCGACGATGTCGACGAGTCCGACCGGGAGATCGTCGCGCACGGCCTGCATCGGCCGGCGGTCGTTGCTGAACACGCTCGCGATGAGCTCGGCGGTGTTGCTGCCGCCGAAGGCGGGCTTGCCGGTGAGGCACTCGTAGAGGACCGCGCCGAGCGCCCAGATGTCCGTCCGGTGATCGACCTCCTTGGCCGACCGCAGCTGCTCCGGAGACATGTACGTGACCGTCCCGAGCATCGCCGAGGCCTGCGTCACCGGCTCGTCGGTCAGCTTCGAGATGCCGAAGTCGAGCACCTTGATGATGCGCCGCTTGTCGCGCTGCTTCGCGATGAAGAGGTTCGCCGGCTTGATGTCGCGATGGACGATGCCGGCGGCGTGCGCCTCGGCCAGGACCTCGCAGGCCTCGAGGATGAACCTCACCGCCGTCGAGACGCGCAGCGGCCCGTTGTGCGCGAGGTGATCGGCCAGGTCCTCGCCGTCGAGGTACTCGAGCACGATGAACGGCAGCCCGTTCTCGAACTGATCGACGTCGATCACCCGGGCGACGTGCTCGCTCCGGACGCGCGCCGCGGCGCGGGCCTCGCGGGTGAAGCGCTCGACGATGTCGGGGTACTCGAGCGCGATGGGCGTCAGGCACTTCAGCGCGATGCGCTGGTCGAGGAGCAGGTGGTGCGCCTCGAGCACCATGCCCATCCCGCCCGTGCCGAGCGTGCGCTCGACGCGGTACTTGCCGGCGATGACCGTCCCCGGCTCCGGCACCGAATGGCGCGCGGAGGTCGAATCGACGAGCGGCGGCGAGGAAGACGAAGGCGCCGACAATGGTTCCCCTCTCGCGCCAACCTCCACGGAGGACGGCGATTACAGGCTAAGGGAACCAGCTTCGTCACGCAACCGTGGTACTCAACTCGCGTGACCGGCTCGTCTCGTTCGCCTCGCGTACACCGGGTGTACCTCTCGCCGGGCATGTTCGGGTTCGGCAAGCTCGCGACGTACGACTACTTCGCGCACGTCGAGCGCGCGCTGAAGGAGCGCTTCGCGCGCCGCGGCGAGGCCCTCGAGTCCTTCGTTGTGGACGTCGCGCCGACCGCCTCGATCCGCCGCCGCGCGGTGCGGCTCGCGGAGCTCGTCGCCGCGACCTGCGGGGAGGACGACGGACCTGTCCACTTGATTGGACACTCGACCGGGGGCCTCGACGCGCGCCTCGTGTCCTCGCCGTCCGCGCGCCTCCCGACGACGGCCGAGAAGCTCGCCTGGCTGCCGCGCCTCCGCAGCGTGACGACGATGAGCACGCCGCACTACGGCACGCCGCTCGCGGGCTTCTTCGCGACGGTGAGCGGCCAGCGCATGCTCTACGCCGTCAGCGCGCTCACCTTCATCGCGCTCTCGCTCGGCGCGCCGCCGCTCGCGGCCGCGAGCGCGCTCGTCGTCGCCATCGGGCGCATCGATCGCATGATCGGGATGGAGCTCCGCATCCTCGATCGCACGACGGACGCGCTCCTCCGCGCGCTCGAGCCCGCCACGAGCAACGAGGTCCGCCTCTATCTCGATGCGATCCAGCGCGATCAGGGCGCGGTCATCCAGCTCACGCCCGAGGCCATGGACCTGTTCCAGGCCGGGGTCGAGGACCGCGCGGGCGTCCTCTACCAGTGCACCTGCGCGATGGCGCCGGCCCCGGGTGCCGGGGACTTCGCGCGCTCGCTGACGAGCCCGTGGCGTGCGCTCAGCACGACGCTGTTCACCACGATGTACGGGATCACGGCGCGCTACGACGATCGCTACCCCTGCGCGGCTCCGGACATCGGCGCGGAGGCCGAGGAGGTCCTGCGGCGCGCGTTCGGCCGATCGCCGGGCGCGCGGGTGAACGACGGCGTCGTGCCGACGCGCTCGCAGGTGTGGGGGCGGATCGCGTGGGCCGGCTTCGCCGATCACCTCGACGTCCTCGGACACTTCCCCGGCGCCGCGGTGCAGCTCCCGTTCTGGTCGGCGTGGCTCGGGCGGAAGCCGTCCGCCCGAACGGTGGAACGCGCGGTCGAGGAGGCGGTCGAGGAGGCGGCGAGGGAGGGCGGCGCGCGGCCGGACGCCGGCGCGGACACGCGGCACGTCGACTGGCTGCGGAGCGGCGCGAACTTCGACGAGCGATCGTTTTCCGCGCTGATGGATTCGATCGCAAGCGGGATGCTCGATGCCGCGGGGGCGTGATACGTTCGAGCGTTGCGGAGGATCACATGAACCGTCGTCTTGCCTTGGTCTGGGCTCTCGCACCTCTCTCGGCCTTCTACGTCTGGGCGTGCAGCAGCGATGACGCTGCGGCGCCGGCCGATCAGGACGCGGGCTCGAGCAGCTCCAGCAGCTCCAGCAGCAGCAGCGGAGGCTCGAGCTCGTCGTCGAGCGGCGGGAGCTCGTCGAGCTCCAGCGGCGGCACCGGCGACGGTGGCGGAGACGACGGCGGCGACGGCGGGACCAACCCGCTCACGTGCGTCGGCAACCCGCTGACCGCCGACGGCGGCACGCCCGACGGCGGCGCGATCCTCTCGACCGACGGCGGCACGGGCGCGGTGCGACCCGCGGTCGTGTAGGCCGACACGTTCATCGACGGGCCGGTCTACACCGAGCTCTTCACGGGCGGCGCGCTCGTCTACTCGGAGGTCTTCGGCTTCGGCAAGCGCGTGATGCGCGTCGGACCCGACGGCGGCACGCCGACCTTCTTCTTCGACGCGCCGGGCACCGATCCCAACCAGGGCTTCCCGATCGGCAACGCGGTGAAGGGGAGCTTCATCCTCACCACCTACGTGAAGCAGGGCGGGAGCCCGGCCTCGCAGATCCTCCAGACGCGGCCCGACGGCGGCGCGGGGCCGGCGATCACGTTCCCCGGCGCGCTGAACATCGACGATCCGAACGATCTCGTCGTCACCAAGGGCGGGACGATCTTCTTCACCGATCCGGCGTACCAGAGCGCAGCGACCGACACCGGGCTGTACAAGGTCGCGACCGACGGAGGCGTCGCCCTGGTGAAGGGATACTCGACGAACGTCGGGGACAAGCCCGACGGCATCGCGCTCTCGCCCGACGAGAAGACGCTCTACGTCGGCTTCGGCCTCAACCAGCGCATCGATCGGTTCACCATCGACGCGAACGGCAACGCCACGCAGGGGACCGCGTTCCCCGCGACCTTCACCGACAACCCCGAGGGCCTGGCGACCGACTCCGGCGGCAACCTCTGGGTCGCCGAGTCGGCGGCCAACGACACGACGAACGGCGGCCGCGTCTCGGTGTGGGACCCGACGGGCAAGAAGTGGGGCGAGATCCGCTTCCCGAACCACCGCCCGATCGGCGTCGCCTTCGGCGGCGGCGCGGACAACAAGGCGCTCTACATCCTCGCCAACCGCTACACCGGCGCGGGCACGAGCAACTACGACGCGTACGTCTTCATCTACAACATGCGCTGCGCCGGCACGCGCTGAGGCGCGCGCTCACTCGAAGCATTCGAGCAGGTCACGTCGGCGTACGGTCTCGGTCGTTGCCGAAGCCGCACGCCGCGTGACGTGCTACGCGCCGAGGACCACGATCGCGTAGCCGCGGGTCTCATCGAGGAAGACGCGGCGCATCGACCAGCCGGTCGCGGCGGCGAGCGCCGAGAACCACGCGAGGGTGTACTTGGTCGCCACCATGGTGGTGATCGCCTCGCCGGCGCCGAAGTTGAACCATCGGCCGCCGACCGCGACCCATTGCCAGCGCGTGCTGACGAGCTGGAGCTCGACGCGTCCGCGCTCGACGTCGTAGACCGCGCGGTGCTCGAACCCGGCGAGATCGAAGCTCGCGCCGAGCTCGCGGTTGATGCGGGCGAGGACGTTCTTGTTGAACGACGCCGCGATGCCGCTGGCGTCGGCGTACGCGGCCTCGTGCGCCTGCGCGTCCTTCTTGAGATCGATCCCGACGACGAGGCGACCGTCGAAGCCGGCGGCCCCCGCGAGCCTCGCCAGCCGGGCGCGCGCCTCGCGCGGCTCGAGCTCGCCGAGGATCGATCCGCCGAGGAAGATCGCCGCGCCCGGCGCGACGATCGACGAATCGTCCAGCGTCACCACTTGGACGTCGCCGAGGGCGAGCGCGCGCGCGGCGTGGACGTCGGCCCCGAGCACGCGATGCGCGACCGCGAGCTGCGTGGGCGTGCCGAGCTCCGCCCGGATCTCGGCGGCGTGCGCCGCGAGGACCGCGTGCTCGCAGCGGAGGAGCGGATGCTCGTTCGTCGTCGCGAGGCACGCGAACAGCCGCGCGCCGGCCGCGTCGAAGAGCGCGCGGGTGGGGAGGCGCTTCGGCGACTGCGAGAGGCCGCGCACGATCGCGTCGAGGAGCTCGGCGCGCTCGCCGGCGGGTCTCGGGGGCGGATCGCTCCGCCGGAGCGGCCGGACGGAGGACACCCGATCGGGCGAGGAAGAGGAGCGGGGACGCGAGGCGGGGAGCGGTGAGAGGTGATTCATCGGAGCGGCGCGCTCGTGCTTGCAAGCCCGATGCAAATCCACAGGTTCCACCAACACTGGGGAAAATGGCGGTTTTGTCGTACGCAGCCGCCTCAGCGGGGCAAACGGCCACTATCCGGTCGAGAATATTTCAGGGCTTTTCGAGCGCGGCATAGAGTCGCTCGTAGCCGGCGCGCATGGATGCCACGGAGTAGGACGCGACGACACGGTCGCGCGCCCGGGCGCCCCGTCGTTCGAGCTCCTCCGGCCGCGCCGCCGCCTCGCGCATCACGCGGGCGAGCGCCTCGGCGTCGCGGCCGTGGGCGAGCCAGCCCGTCTCGCCGTCGCGCACGATCTCCGGGACGCCGCCGGTCGGCAGGGCGACGACGGGGCGTCCCATCGCCATCGCCTCGAGCAGCGCGATGCCGAGGCCCTCGGCGCGCGCGCTCGACAGCGCGGCGTGGGCGGCCTCGATCGCCGGACGGACGTCGCTCGCATAGCCGAGGAAGCGCACGCGGTCCGCGACGCCGAGCGAGCGCGCGAGCGACGCGAGCGAAGCGCGCGACTCGCCCTCGCCGACCACGTCGAGCCCGGCATCGGGCACGCGCGCGAGCGCATGGAGGGCGACGTCGAGGCCCTTGCGCGGCTCGAGGCGCCCGAGCGCGACGAACCGCACGCGGCCCCCGTCGCGCGGCGGCCATGGGCGAGGGGTGAAGCGCTCGACGTCGACGCCGTTCGGGACGACGTGCAGGATCGACGACGCCCACGGCGCCTTCGCGAGCGCGACGGTCCGCACGTGCTCGCTGATGCAGACCGCGGCGTCCGCGCGGCGCAGCGACCAGCGCGAGAACGGCCAGCAGCTCGGATCGTCGTAGACGCGCGTCGAGTGCTCGGTCCGGAGCACGCGCGCGCCGGCCCGCCGCGCGGCGCGGGTCCCGATGACCTGCGAGCCGAACGTGTGGAGGTGCACGATCGTCGCCCGGCGCCGCTCGACGACCGACGTGAGCCACGCCACGTCGGCGCGCCCGAACGTGCGGGCCAGATACGTGAGCGGGCCCTCGCGCGCCGGCCCGCGGTCGTCCACGTCGAGCCCGGCGTCGTGGAGCAGCGCGCGGAGCTTGTCGTTGGGCGTCACGAGCGCCACCGCGTGCGGGCGGGCGGCGTTCGCGCGTGCGAGGTCGACGAGCATCCGTTCGGCGCCGCCGACCTCGCCGGCGACGACGACGTGCAGCACGCTCACGCGATCGCCTCCGACCGGAGCGCGTTCATCTTCGCCTCGAAGCGGAACCAGAACACGATCGCCACCGCGGCCTGGACGAGCGACGTCGCGAGCGCGAGGCCCTCGAGGCCGAGCACCTTCAGGAAGACCAGGTTGAACAGCGCGTTGCAGCCGGCATTGAGGATGCCCATCGAGACCATGATCGCGCTGTTCTTCAGCGCGACGTGGGCGCGGGCGAGCACGAGGAGCGCGCCGAACGGCGCGAGCCCGACGAGGTGATACGGCAGGATCGCGGCCATCCGATCGACGCCGGCCGCGTCCATCTGCCCGTGGAGGAACACCAGGCGGAGGAGCGGCAGCCGGATGACGTAGAGGAGCACGGACGCGAGCACGAGGAGGCTGCACACCGCGAGGAGCGATTTGACCACCGTGCGCCGGAAGGTCACGAGGTCGCGTCGCGCGAAGTCCTCCGCGAGGTGCGAGAGGAGCACGGGCAGGAGCGCCGCCTGCAACAGCGAGGTGGGGAGCGACGAGACGTCGCCGGAGAGCCGGAGCAGCGTGCCGCCGCCGACGACCGCCGAGAGGCCGGCCATGAGCTGATCGATCACCGGGTTGACGCGCGTGACCGCGCCTCCGCCGACCTCGGCGGCGATGAGCCGCGCGAACCCGACGAGCGCGGCGGGCCGCTCGAAGCACGGCTCGATGCGGAGGCCGACGACCTTGAGCGTGAACCAGGCGAGGAGCGCGGTCGCGACGAGCTCGGAGACGAGCGCGCCGACGGGGACGATGGCGACGCCGGCCCGGTCGTGGAACGTGGCGAGGAGCGCGACGTTCATGATCATGCCGATCGCCGTGGCCACCGGCTGCACGAAGAAGTGCCGCTCGGCGGTGAGCACGGCGGAGAAGAAGGTGCGCGTGCACATCGCCACGAGGAAGAGCGAGAACGGCACGACCATCTTCGTCGCGGTCTCGAAGCTCGGCCCCTCGTAGCGGATGCCGAACCAGGTGAATGCGACCACGCCGACGGCGACGGCGATCGTCCCGCCGATCGCCCACGTGTGCGCCAGCACCGAGCCGAGGAACCGCGGCAGCTCCTTGCGGCGGAGGAGTCGCTCCTCGGCGATGATCGGGACGAGCGCGGAGTCCTGATACGCGGCGAAGACGAGCGAGCCGGCGAAGGAGAACACCGCCCACGCGAAGTAGTAGATGTCCGTCGCGTCGCTGCGGCCGAACCAGAACGCGAGCAGGATCGGCAGGAGCGGCTCGACCGAGCGCAGGATGATGTGCGCCGGCAGGAGCAGCAGCGTCGTCTCGAGGATCGAGCGCTTGCGAGGCTCGGGCGTGGCGGGCTCGGTCACGTCGGAGCACCCGCCAGGATCTCGGGCACGTCGCCGAGCCCGACGACGGCGATCGCTTCGCGCTCGGCGAACGCGAGGAGCGCCGCCAGCCGATCGAGGATCGCCTTCGCCCCGGCCTCGTCGGACGCGTACGGGCTCGCGCCGGGGATGACCTCGACGTTGTGGAACATCGCGTTGAGGATCACCGGTCGCCCGGGGGCGGCCCGGCGCGCGTCGGCGATCTCGTCCTCGGCGACGCGGACGAGCTCGTCGGCGGTGCCACGCGTGGGGCGGAGCCAGCGCGGCTCGAACCGGCGCCCCACGCAGGGCAGGGCGTTCAGGAGGCGCTTCTTGATCGTGACCGGCACCTCGAGGAGGTTCGCGTAGCCCGGCCGGCCCGGGTCTTCGTGATCGGGGCGGTACGGCTGCGTGGGCGCGGACAGGAACGAGAGGCCCTTGGCGCCGACGTCGGCCCAGTCCTTGTGCGGGGTGACGCTCGACTCGACGAGGTAGCCGAGCGACTCGAGGATCGAGACCGAGGCCGGGCCGATGCCGAACCGTCCCGCGCGGAAGGAGCGCGGCTGATGACCGAACGCGCGGATGAAGAGATCGGTCAGGTACGTCATCTTCTCGCGCTCGACGTCGGGCGCGTAGTCGCGCTGGAAGTCCTTCGTCAGGTCCGGCTCGAACGCGCCCGGCTCGGCGTACTCGCCGTGGAGATGGGTGCCGAGCTCGCAGGAGCCCTCGATCGCCCGGAGCGCCTCGACGCAGCGCGGATCGCGGATCACCTCGGGCGAGAGCAGGTACGTGGGCTTCGCGCCGTGACGCGCGAACAGCGGCTGGAGCCGCTTCACCACGCCGTCGTGGACGCCGTCGAAGGCCATCGGCTTCTTCGAGAGCCAGCCCTTGCCCTTGTCGCACTCGGTGTCGATCGACACGCAGAGGTAGGCCCGGCTCATGGCCGGTCTTCCTAGCACGTCCGCGACAAAACACGGGGTTTGCCGGGCGCGCGAGGCTGGTGTAACGGACGCCCTGAAATGTCCGTTGGGTTCGACGGGAGCACCGACAGAGCCGCGCCGCGCGCCGTCCGCGGAGCGCCCGCGCGGAAGGTCCGCGTCCTCTTCATCAACGACACGGCGCGGAACGGCGGCCCGGGACGCAGCCTGTTCTACATCCTCCGGTTCCTCGATCCGGAGGTCATCCACCGCGCCGTGGTCCTCCCGCGGCCCGGCATCATCAGCGAGCTGTACGAGTCGCGCGGCGTGACCGAGGAGCTCCTCTTCGAGCGCGATCTCGTCGAGAACCCGATCGAGCCGTGGGACCGGCCGATGTCGCGCGAGGACTTCGAGGCGCCGATCGCGCTCCGCGGCGTCCGCGCGGCGGCGAACGTCGTGCGCGCGGGCCGGGCGATGGCGCGGCTCACGATGCTGATCCGGCGCGGGCGCTACGACCTCGTCTACTGCAACGGGACGAACGCCGACTTCGCCGGAGGCCTCCTCGCCGCCACCTCGGGCGCTCCCGCCCTCTGGCACGTCCGCTACACGTCGCTGCCGAAGGCGGTGCGCGGGCTCCACGACCGCCTCGCCGCGAGCCGCGGCGTGCGCCGCATCGTCTGCGTGTCGAAGGCGTCGGCGGCGCTGTTCCCGCACTGTCCGGAGAAGGTGCGCGTCATCCACAACGCGCTCGACGTCGAGGAGTTCGACCTCCGAGGCATCACCCCGCGGCTCAAGAGCGAGCTCGGGCTCCCGCCCGACGCGGTGGTGTTCGGCAGCCAGGGCCGCATCCTCCCGCGCAAGGGCTACATCGAGATGATCCAGGCCGCGCGCGACGCGCTCGCGCAGATGAGCGACGACGAGCGCCGCCGCGTGCACTTCGCCGTGCTCGGCGACACGCCGGAGGACATCCGCCCCGATCACCTCGGCGAGTGCCGCTCGCTCGTGACGCAGCTCGGGCTCGCGGACAAGTTCACGTTCCTCGGCTTCAAGACGGACGTGAAGCCGTACGTCGCCGACTTCGACGTCGCGGTCGTCCCGAGCGTGTACCCCGATCCGCTGCCTCGCTCGGTGATCGAGGCGATGGCCCTCGCGAAGCCGGTCGTCGCGTTCGACGTCGGCGGCGTCGCCGAGATGTGCAAGGACGGCGAGACGGGCACCCTGATGAAGGGCGGCGACGTCGCCGCGCTCTCGGCGCAGTTCCTCCGCTACCTGCGCGATCCCGCGCTCCGCGAGGCGCAGGGAAGGGCCGGGCGCGCGCGCGTGGAGCGCGACTTCGACGGCGCGCGGCAGGCGAAGCGGATCCAGGACGAGATCGTCGACGCCGCGGGGCTCGGATGAACGAGCACCCGGAGCTCGGTGGCCCGCGTGGCGCCATCCGCCGCTTCGTCGAGTCGGTCGTCGACGTCGCGATCCGTCACCCGCTCTGGGTCATCCTCGCCGCCCTCCTCACGCTCCTCGCCGCGCGGCAGTACATCAGCGCGAAGCTCGAGCTGCGCTCCGACTTCCTCGAGCTGCTCCCGCGCGACAGCCCCGGCTTCATCGCATTCGAGCAGCAGCTGAAGCGCGTCGGCGGCGGGGCCTCGCTCCTCGTGATCGTCGAGTCGCCCGATCGCGCGGCGAACGAGCGCGCCATCGACGAGATCTCCTCGCGGGTGAAGGGCATCGCGAAGGCGCGCCCCGAGCTCGTGTCGTACGTCGAGGACGGGACGAAGGAGGTCCGCAAGTTCTTCCAGGAGAACAAGTGGCTGTATGCCGATCTGAAGGAG
Source organism: Labilithrix sp. (assembly GCA_039809525.1). Lineage (GTDB taxonomy): Bacteria > Myxococcota_A > Polyangia > Polyangiales > Polyangiaceae > Labilithrix. The sequence continues at coordinate 14,655 of JBDHVD010000180.1, forward strand.
CTCGAGGACGCGGACGACACGCTCGACCACCAGATCGCGATCGGCAGCGGCATGGTCTCCGACCTCGAGTCGAACGACGACGACCTCGAGGACAAGCCGAACGCGCACGGTGACGCGGGTGCTCCGGCCAAGGAGCAGCGCAAGAGCACGCTCGGCATGGACGAGCACAAGAAGAAGTGGGACGACGAAGCGAACAAGCACGACGACTTCCCCACCGGCTACTTCGCGACGAAGGACGGCACGAAGCTCGGCATCCGCATCGTCTCGCCCACCACCGGCACCGGCGACCGGGGCGGCGACATCCTCC
>JBDHVD010000181.1:0-14960 GCA_039809525.1 Labilithrix sp.
CTTCACTGCAGAAGCCATGCTGCTCGTCTTCCTCCGCGGGCGCCGCGCTGGCTTCACTGCAGAAGCCATGCTGCTCGCCTTCCTCCGCGGGCGCCGCGCTGGCTTCTCTGCAGAAGCCATGCTCGCTCGTCCTCCTCCGCGGGCGCCGCGCTGGCTTCACTGCAGAAGCCATGCTGGCTTCTCTCGTGAAGCCACATCGGACAAGTGTGCAAGATCGTGAGGGACCGCGATCGTAGCTTCTGCGCGCAAGCCAGCGGGCCGGCGCGCGGTACCCGGCCCCCCCCGGGCGGGCCGCACGCCGAACGCGCACGCGCACGCGCCGCACGCCGCGCGGCTAGAGCGGCCAGAAACACGTCGAGAGGGGTGGCCTGGCCGATTTCGGCATGGCCCGGGCCAGACGATTTTCCTCCGTTCACGCGCTCCCGCGGCCCCGCTAAGGAGGGCGGCATGAGGGCGTGGGCGTGGATCGCAGCGGGGTTGGTGGTCGTCCTGGCGGTGGCGTGCAGCGAGAGCGCGCCGCCGGCGGCGAGCGATCCGCAGGACGCGGGCGAAGGCACGACGGAGGAGGGCGACGCGATCGTGTGCCCACCGAGCGGCGTGTCGAAGGGCCCGTGGACCGTCGGCATGACGCGCACCTCGGTCCGCGTCCGCTGGGAGGCGTGCCGCAAGGACGCGAAGGGCGACGTCGTCGTCGACGGGAAGGCCTTCCCGAGCACCACCACGGAGGTCGTGCTGACGCAGAAGTACGTCGCCGCGTTCAACAAGAGCGCGCCGCCCGATCTGCCCGGCACGTACTTCATGCACGAAGCGACGATCGACGGGATGGCGGCGGGCACCTGCGCGACCTACGCGCTCGCCGCCGATCCGGCGCGCGGCGGGCGGTTCTGTACGGCGCAGCCCGACGGCGGGAAGGTCCACTTCCTCGCGATCGCGGACACGAACCCGCTGCTCGGCAGCGCGACCTCGCGCGTCCTGTCGCACGTCGTGCCGCTCGGCGCGGACTTCACCATCCACGCGGGCGACATCCAGTATTACGACTCCGGGCTCGAGACGTGGGCCGGGTGGTTCCCGGTGATGCAGCCGCTGCTCGCCAACGGCGTGATCACCGCGGCGATCGGCAACCACGAGAGCGAGAAGGAGGAGGAGCTCGCGAAGTACGCGCTGCGGTTCTTCGGCGAGCCCGGACAGCGCACGTTCCACGAGACGGAGTCGGGCGGCGTCCATTTCTTCGCGCTCGACACCGAGGCGTCGATCGCGCCCGAGTCGGAGCAAGGCACCTGGCTCTTGGCGCGCCTCGCGGAGGTGAGCCAGTCGCCCGGGTACCGGACGTCGATCGTGTTCTTCCACAAACCGCTCGTGACGTGCGGGGACACGAACCAGGACGACGCCTCGCGCAACCGCTACGCGCCCGCGTTCGTCCAGAACAAGGTGCGGCTCGTCGTGCAGGGACACATGCACGGTTACGAGCGGTTCGAGCTCGACGGCATCACCTACGTGACCACCGGCGGCGGGGGCGGGGCGCTCGGAAAGGTCGACGAGAACGTGTCGCGGGCCGAGTGCGCGAGCCGGAAGGCGTCGGGCGCCTTCTTCCACGCCATGGATTTCACGGTGGAAGGCGGCGAGATCCGGGCCCGGGCGGTGGATGATCTCGGGGCGATCCGGGACAGCTTCACGGTGACCGTCCCGTGAGTATGATGCAGGCGCCATGCTCGACCTCGTCCGGACCTCGCTCCATCGCGTCCTTCGCAACGTCGATCTCGCCCAGCGCATGAACGTCATGCTCGGCGAGCCGCTCTGCTCGAAGGAGGAGCTGAAGCGTCGTCGCGACGCGCGCGCGCGGCTCGCGGACCTGCGCAAGGGCGGTCGCAAGCCGACGAAGCTCGCGCGCGAGCAGGCGCCGGTGCAGATCTACCACGAGGGCGATCGCAACGCGCGCATGCTCGGCCGGATCAAGGAGACGCTCGACGCGCAGTCGATCCGCTACACCCTGCTCGACGTGACGGGTGACCAGGCGACGAAGGAGTTCGTGCAGCTCCAGGCGAAGTGCAAGGAGGACGAGCTGCCGGTCGTGTTCGTGGGCGGCGTCGCCGTCGGCGGGTACAACGACCTCGTCGACTGGCAGGTGTCGGGCAAGCTCGCCGAGGCGCTCGCGTAAGCTGCGGCTCGCCTCGTTCAAGATCCGGTTCTTCGACCGGCACGTCCGCGCGATGCCGGCCGACTTCGCCGGGCCGGGCGTCGATCTCCGCGGCTCGGACGCCGAGCGCGCCATCGCCGCGGCGCGGCCCGTCGAGGCCTGGCTCCTCGCACGCGAGCCGGGCGTAATCCTCCGATCGCTCTCGATCGACCGCGCCAGGATGCGCGTGCTGGTGACGCTCGAGCCCGGCGCGCCCGGCGAGCGGCCGCGCGTCGTCCGCTTCGATCCGCCCCACGCGAACGAGCTCGCCGACGCCGCCGCGGAGGCCGAGCGGGTGATCGCCGCGGCGGCGGCGATCAGGATCGCGGCGCGCGCTTGAACTCGACGCTCGTGCCGAGGTGCCCGAGCCGGCGCGCCTCGAGGCAGGCGGGCGAGCCCGGCTCGACGATGCGGCAGTCCTCGGGGCGGTGCTCGTAGATCGCGCAGGGGTACCGGTCGGGCACCGAGACGTCGAGGCCGCCGCAGCGCTCGCCGGCGTTCTTGATGAAGCGGAAGCCCGGCGGCTTCGTCTCGAGCTCGGTGTAGAGCTCGAGCAGGCGCTTGCCCATGCGCGCCTCGTCCTCCTCGAGCAGGTGGACGGTCCGCGGACCGTGATGGCAGCAGCGGCCGCAGGCGACGCAGTCGCCGCCTTCGGGGTCGGGCTCGCCGGCGATCGGCGTCAGGGGCATGGCGCGAAGGTATAGCGCGTCAGCGGTTCCCGCCGAGCGCGACCGGCCACCGGGCCTCCTCGACCATCGAGGCGACCGCCCGGATGTCCTTGCGGAGCTCCTCCGCCGTCGGTCGATGCCGCGGATCGCGGCGGAGGGTCGGGACGAGCACCTCGGCGAGCGGTCCGATCTCGGGGTTCGCGATGAGCGAGCGCATCGGCAGCGGGAAGCCGTCGTGCGAGACGTGCATCGTGATCTGGGTGACCTCGTTCGGCGCGTCGAAGAGCACCTTGCCGGTGAGCATCTCGAACGCCATGCACCCGAACGAGTAGATGTCGGCCTTGGGCGGGTTCGGCTGGACGTCCTCGCCGATCGCGCCCCACACCTCGGGCGAGCCGTAGGGGCCCGTCCCGCAGCCCTGCCGGATGTTGCGTCCGGCGAGCCCGAAGTCGACGAGCACGCCCTGCTCGTTGCGCCGGAGCACCACGTTCGACGGCTTGAGATCGAGGTGACCGATGCCCACCGAGTGCATCGCCTCGAGACCGGCGAGCACGTCGTCCATCACCTTGAGGCAGCGCTTCACGTCGAACGTCTGCGAGAAGATGACGCGCTCGAGGGTGACGCCCTCGACGAGCTCCATGACGAGGATCGGCAGCGGCCGCGCGCCGACGTCGAAGGTGACGAACCGCGCGAGGTTCACGTGATTCGGCAGCATCATGAGCGCCGAGGCCTCGCTCCGGAACAGCTGGAGGAACTCGTCCTGCGAGACCGAGCGCGCGGCGGTCGCGTTGTAGTCGGGGACCTTGAGCGCGAACCGCTCCGCGTCGTCCTGGTGCTTGTCCTCGGCGCGCGTGACGATGAACACCGACGCGGTGCCGCCGACGCCGAGCGCGCGCTGCACGTAGAAGCCGCCGATCGTCCGCCGCGCAGGAAGCCACGCGGGGAGCTGCTCGGCGACGCTCATCGCATGATGCTCCACCGACGGGCGCTCCGTCGGCAGGTCGGCGATCCCCCAGACGAGCCCGCTGACGAGCCGCCCGATGCCGAGCGGGATCCCGCCGACGAGCTCGTCGATCGCGGACGCGAGCGCCTCGCGATCGAGCGCGACATCCGTCCCGGCGAGCACGCGCGAGACCGCGACGCTGAGCAGGCGCGGTTGCGGCGGCTGCATCGCCATCGACGGCAGCTCGGGATCGAGGCGCCCCCGCGCGCCGATGCACATCTGCGCGAGCGCCGCGATCCACGTCTCGATCGCGGAGATGACGTCGGGGTCGCTCGAGTCGCTCGTCGAGAGGCCGTGGAGCGAGCGCACCTTCGTCACCGACGCGAGCGCCGCGTGCAGGCGCACGATCACCGTGCGCAGCGACTCGCTCCGCGCCGATCCCTCGGGCGCGAGCTCGGACGCGAGCTCGGCGAGCGCCTCGAGCCGCGCGGCCGGACGCGTCGACTCGCGCGAGCTCTCCGGACCTCCGGCGAGCTCGAGCGCCGGCTCCGACTCGCGGAGGAAGCGCGCGTAACGCGTGAGCACGTGGCGCAGGTCCGGATCCATCGACGCCTCGGCCAGCGTGTCGAAGTCGCGCCGCGTCCGGATCCGCTGCGCGAGGACGAGCAGCGCATCGACGACGTCGCACACGCCGAGCCGCACGAGCGCGTCGAGCGCGCGCGCGAGCGACGCGAGGAGCGTCCGCTTGAGGACCGGCGTGGGATCGCGATCGAAATGCTCGAGCAGCGCCTTGACCGTTCGCAGCCAGAGCGCGCGGAGGCGCTTGGCGCGCGCGACGTCGGCGCTCTCGTGCTCGCCCTTCGTCGTGCGTCCGACCTCGAGCGCCTCGCCGAGATCGCCGTCGACCAGGTGGAGCAGCGCGCGGAGGCGGCGCAGGCGCAGGGTCGCGTGCTTCGGCGTGCTCTCCCCCACGATCTCGTCCGGGCTCTCGCACGCGACGATCCACTCCGCGAGCCGCTCGCGGACCGCGTCGAGCGCGTCCTCGGCCGCGCGGGTCTGCTCGGCCGAGCCGCCGAGCTTCAGCATGTCGGCGACCACGTGGCGCTCGAGCAGGCTCGCGTCGAGATCGCGCAGCACGGTCATCGACGTGTGCCGCGCCGCCGTCCCCGCGCGCCCTTCCTCGTCGTCGTCCTTGGCGACCGCTTCGAGCGCATCCATCCCGGCCTTCGCCGCCGTGAGGACCGCGCGCGTGTGCGTGTACGCCGCGAGCGCGCCGCCGCTGACGAAGGCGTCGAGCGCGCTCCCGGCCTGGAGGCGGATCGGCTTGTCGTCCGCCGTCGCCGCGTCGAGGTCGCGGCGGATGTCCTGCTGCAAGGCGTCGGCGCCGTCGTCCTCGCCCTTCGGCTTGTCGCTCGCGACGTCGAGCAGCTCGCGCGCCATGCGCGCCGCGCGATCGACCACCTTCGACGGGCCGTACTCGAAGCGCAGCTCGGCCACCGCCTCGGCCACGTCCGGCGACGCCACGGGCAGCACCGCGTCGAGCATCTTCTGCGCGACCTCGGGCTCGGCCTCGATGGTCCGCGCGATGCCCCACACGAACGCCGCCGCGCTCGGCGGATCGTCGTAGGTGAAGAGGCCTCGCTTCACCGCGGCCTGCGTCATCTTGAGCGCGTCGTCGGGACGGACCGCGCCGAATGCGGCGAGCGACGTGGCCGCGCGGCGCCACTCCGTCGGGCTGAGGCCCTCCTTCAGGCTCTCCTGGATCTGCGCCTTGAGCTCCGGCACCCAGCCCGCGCAGAGCCCGCGCGCGACGGCGACGTAGCGCCAGACGAGCGACTCGCGATCGGTGAGCAGGCGGTTGTATGCATTCCGCACGTTCTCGACCGCGAACACGCGGAGCGCGTGCGGATCGCCCATCTGCGCGCGCCGTGCCGCCTCGCGCGCGGCACGCTCGAGGATCTTCGCCGCGAGGCGCCGCGCGGGCAGCGAGCGCGTCGAGGCGCCGGCCACCCAGTCGCGCGCGTGCTCCCGCCGGCTGACGAGCGCGAGGGCGAGCGGACCGTCGGCGATGCCGTGGCTCAGCGGCAGCTCGCACACGAGCGCGACGCGCGCGCGCACGTTGGGGCTCGCGAGCCCCTTCCCCGCCGACTGGGCCATGCTCGTGGCGATGGCGGTGAACGTCTCGGCGCTGCCCGCGAGCATCCGCGCGAGCACGCGGCGCCCGAGCTCGCGCTGCTCCGAGCCGACCGGCAGCGCCGCCGCGAGCGTGTAGAGCGCGACGCCGGCCGCCTGGGGCGACAGCCAGTCGAGGTCGTCGACGAGCCCGGTGGCGAGCGCGGCCTGCACGCCCTTGAGCAGCACGTCGGGATGGAGCCCCTCGAGCGGTCCGGGGCCGTCCTCGGCGGCGGCGCGCGACAGCGCGGCCATCGCCTGGCGCCAGAGCGCGCGCCGATCGGCGGCGCTCGCTTCGGCCAGCTCGAGCAGGCTCGAGACGTAGAACGACGGGTCCTTCAAAGCGGCCTGGCCGATCGTACTTGGCTTCCGACGGCCCACGCAAAGACTCGTTCGGGCCGGGGCACGGCCGAGGTCCGGTTATCGAAACGTGGAGCTCGACCGGTGCATTCGACGCGGGCGAAAGACCGGCTAAGGTGCGGTCGGTGCCCGCCGTCGATTACGAGGCTCTGTTCGAGCATTCGCCGAACCCGTACATGGTCCTGGACCGGGAGCTCCGGTACGTCGCCGCGAACCGGGCGTACCTCCGGGTCACCTCGAGCCGGCTCGAGGACCTCCTCGGGCGCCGCCTCCTCGACGCGTTCCCGAACGATCCGACGAACCCGAACGACGAGAGCGCGCGCCGCCTGGAGGCGTCGCTCCGGCGCGTGCTCGAGACCGGGCAGATCGACACGCTCGCGTTCATCCCGTACCGCGTCGCGCGGGAGAGCGGCGGACCGCTCGAGCTCCGGTTCTGGAGCGCGACGCACACGCCGCTCCTCGACGCGGAGGGGAAGGTCCGCTTCGTCGTCCAGCACACCGTCGACGTGACGGAGCTCGCGGGCGAGCGCCGCGGAAGCGAGTCGATGGCCGTCGGGGTGCTCGATCGCGCGGACGTCGTCCAGCGCAGCAACGAGCTGCTCCGGGCGCTGTTCATCCAGGCGCCGGGCTTCGCCGCGTTCCTCCGCGGACCGTCGTTCGTCTTCGAGCTCGCGAACGACGCGTACTACGACGTCGTCGGGCGCCGCGACATCCTCGGAAAGCCGCTGCGCGACGCGCTGCCGGAGATCGAGGGACAGGGCTTCCTCGAGCTGCTCGCGCGCGTGTACGAGAGCGGAGAGCCGTTCGTCGGGAAGAACGCGGCGATCATGCTGCAACGCAGGGAGGGCGGTCCGCCGGAGGAACGCACCGTCGACTTCGTCTACCAGCCGATCCTCGACGCGGCCGGCAGCGTGAAGGGCATCTTCGTCCAGGGCCACGACGTCACCGAGCAGAAGCGGCTGCAGGACGAGCGCGAGGCGATCCTCGCGCGCGAGCGGCAGGCGCGCACGGAGGCGGAGCGCGCCAACCGCCTGAAGGACGACTTCCTCGCCACCGTGAGCCACGAGCTGCGCACGCCGCTCAATGCGATGCTCGGCTGGGTGCAGCTGCTGCGCGCCGGCGGGCTCCCGCCCGAGCGCCGCGAGAACGCGCTCGAGATCGTGGCGCGCAACGCGCAGGCGCAGGCGAAGCTGATCGACGATCTGCTCGACGTCAGCCGCATCCTCGCGGGCAAGCTGACGCTCGAGGTCGAGGACGTCGACCTCCGCCCGATCGCGGAGGCCGCCGCGGAGTCGATCCGCCCGGCGGCGGAGGCGAAGCAGATCCAGCTCGTCTGCGATCTCGTTCCGGCCGTGGTGCGGGGCGATCCCGAGCGCCTCCAGCAGGTCGTGTGGAACCTCCTGTCGAACGCGGTGAAGTTCACCCCGCGCGGCGGCAACGTCCGCGTCTCGGTCGCGGCGCGCGATCGATCCGCGATGATCGTGGTCGACGACGACGGCCGCGGCATCGCCGCCGAGTTCCTCCCGCACGTGTTCGAACGGTTCCGCCAGGCCGAGGGTGGCGCGGCGCGCACCTACGGCGGGCTCGGCCTCGGCCTCGCGATCGTCAAGCAGCTCGTCGAGCTGCACGGCGGCACCATCTCCGCCGCGAGCGAGGGACTCGGGCGCGGCGCGGCGTTCTCGTGCGAGCTCCCGCTCGCGGCCGTCCGGCGGCGTCCCTCCCCCGAGCCGAGCAGCGAGTCGCTCCCGACGGCGGACCTCGGCGGCATGCGTCTGCTGGTCGTCGACGACGAGGAGGACTCGCGCGAGCTCCTGGCGGCGATCCTCGCGGGCTCCGGCGCGGCGGTCGAGACCGCGGCCTCGGCCGCGGAGGCGTTCGCCGCCTTCCGCGAGCGGCGACCGGACGTCCTGCTCTCGGACATCGCGATGCCGAACGAGGACGGCTACGAGCTGATCCGCCGCATCCGCGCGCTCCCGGAACGAGACGGTGGGCGGACTCCGGCGATCGCGCTGACCGCGCACGCGCGGGCGGAGGACCGGACGCGCGCGCTCCTCGCCGGCTTCCGCGCCCACGTGCCCAAGCCGATCGAGCCGACCGAGCTCATCGCGGTGCTCGCGTCGATCGCGCTCACGCGGTGATCGGAAGGTCGTCGCCGGCGACGGCCTGGCGCCGGGCCTCGATCGCGGCGCGCACGCGCTCGACCAGCGCGGCCGGCGTGCACGGCTTCGCGAGGTACTCGTCCGCGCCTGCCTCCGCCGCCGCTCTCCGGCTCGCGGGATCGGCGAACGCGCTGACCACGATCACGTGCATCCGCGCGCCGTGCTCTTCCTCGCGCAGGCGGCGTACCAGCTCGAATCCGTCCATGATCGGCATCGCGAGATCGGTGATTACCACGGCCGGGCGCTCGGCCTCGGCGACCGCCAGGGCCTCGATCCCGTCCCGCGCCGTCGCCACCACGAAGTCCTCGCGACGGAGCACCGACGCGAAGAGATCGATGTTGTCCTCGACGTCGTCGACGACCAGCACGACGGGCGCGACGAGCTTCGTTCGTGTTCCCGAACTCGTCCGCGGCTCGCCTCCCGCGATGGAGCCTCCGTTCGACGAACCGTCTCGAATACGCGACACGTTGCTCATGGAACGCTGACGGAGCACGAGGGAATGCGCAACGCGGTGCCCGGCCGCACCGGCGCCGGGCTCACAAGTCGCAAGGGATCTCTTTCTCGGTCGCGACCTCGCCGAGCAGCCAGATCAGCCGGTCGACGGACAGGTCCGCCTCCGCGAGGATCCGATCGAGCAGGTCGCTCCGGAGGACGAGCGCGTCGGGGACGACGAGCATCCGCGTCTCGCGCACGAGCACCGTGTGGCCCGCGGCCCGTCTCCGGACACGGAACCCTGCCAGGCAGAGCGCCTCGACGCACTCCGCTCCCGAGATCGAAAGGTCAGCCACGCGGATGTCGAGAGCAAGCGGGATGCCTCGGCCGCGCGCGAGGCGCCGCGCCGGGGGTGGTCACCCGCGACGGGGGCCCGGAACCTGGGAAAACCGGGCGATCCGCGCCGTCGTTCGGGGGCTCGAACGTCGCAGCGCCTGCGTAACGCCGCCGCGGGAAGCCGTGTCGTTTCGCCCCGACGGCTCCGCACCTTGCAGATCTGCCCTGGACGGTGCGCTGATCAGTTGCCCTCGCGCGCCGCGTCGAACGAGATGCCACCGAGGTTCGCCACGGTCACCACCAGACGCCCGATGTCGACCGGCTTCGTCAGGTGGCTCTGGAACCCGGCGGCGAACGCCCGCTCGCTGTCCTGCGATCGCGCGTGGGCGGTGACCGCGACGGCGGGCGTGCGACCGCCCCGGTCGGCGGGAAGCGCACGCACCGCGCGGATGAGGCCGTAGCCGTCGCCGCCCGGCATGGCGATGTCGCTCACGAGGACGTCCGGGCGGAACCGCTGCACCGCCGCGAGCGCGACGCTCGCCGACGGCGCGGTCGTCACGTCGGCGCCGCGCTGCGCCAGGATCTCCTGCAGGAGCTGCCGCGCGTCCTCGTCGTCGTCGACCACCAGGACCTTCAGGCCGTCGAGGCGAGGCTCGTCGCGGCCCGCCCCCGGCTTCGTCCCGTCGCGTGCGGCCGGCGGCCAGCTCTCCGTGCGGTCCTTCGTCCTCACCGGCAAGACCGCGGTGAACGTCGCCCCTGCGCCGAGGCCCGCGCTGGACGCCTCGATCCGGCCGCCATGCGCGGTCACCAGCTGCTTGACGATCGCGAGCCCGAGGCCGAGACCGCCGTGCCGGCGCGTCGATGACGCGTCGGCCTGCTTGAACGGCTCGAAGACGTGCGGGAGGAACGCAGGCTCGATCCCCTGCCCCGTGTCGGTGACGTCGACGGTGATCTCCGACGCGGTCGCGCTCGCCCGCAGCGACACGCGCCCGCGCTCCGGGGTGAACTTGATCGCGTTGCTCAGCAGGTTGCACACCACCTGCTGGAGGCGCTCGGGATCGCCGCTCGTCTCTGGCAGCGGCTCGACCGCGACGGCGAGCTCGATCTCCTTGGCGTCCGCCTGATGACGCACGGACTCGACGGCGGTACGGATCACGGCGACGACGTCGACGAGCGAAGCCTCGAGGCGCAGCTTCCCGCTCACGATGCGCGAGATGTCGAGCACGTCCTCGATCATCCGGGCCTGCGCGCGCGCGTTGCGCTCGATCACCTCGAGCGCGCGATCGAGCTCCGGCGGCGCCTTCTGCCGGGCGGTGGAGCTCCAGCCGAGGATGGCATTGAGCGGCGTCCGCAGCTCGTGCGAGACCGTCGCGAGGAAGTCGTCCTTCGCGCGGCTCGCGAGCTCCGCATCCATGCGCGCGCGGCGTTCGCGCTCGAGCAGATCGGCGCGCTCTTCCTCGTGCGCGGCCACCTGCCGGCGCGCCTGCACCTGGGCGGTGACGTCCACGCCGAACGTCAGGACGCTGTCGACGGTGCCCGAGGGGTTGCGCAGCGGCTGCGCGGTGAAGCGGAAGAAGCGATCACCGTCCGAACGCGACCACGTCAGCTCGTCGACGGCGATCGTCTGTCCGGTCACGTAGGCGCGGCGCACCAGCGCGAGCGCGGCATCGCCGAGACCGAGCTCGGTCGCGCGGGCGCCCGCGAGGTCCGCCTTGCCGAAGAGTGCGGCGTACGCCGGGTTCGTCAGCTCGTACTCGAGCGAAGGGACGCGCACGATGCTGATGATCGCCGGCGCCACCGAGAGCACCTCGGCGAGGCGCGAGCGCTTCATCTGGGTGGCGACCGCCCACGCGGCGCGCTCCGCCATCGCGGCGAAGAGGCGGCGCTCGCTCTCCGGGAACGACGCCTCGCGCACCGAACCGATGTGCGCGACGCCGAGCAGCTCGCCGTCGTGCATCAGCGGCACGCCGAAGAGGCCCTTCGTCCCCCGCGACTTCAGCCAGTGGCTGCGCACCAGATCGGAGTGCGCGGCGTCCGGAAGCTCGAACGGGCGCCGCTCGAGGGCGATCTTGCCCGCGAACCCCTCGCCGATGCGCACCGAGAAACGCTCGTCGATCTCCTCGTTGATCCCGAGGCACGCGTGCACCTTGAGGTGCTCGCCGTCCTTGAGGAGGATGGTCACCGAGTCCGCGGCGTCCGCGGCGCCGAGGAAGATCTCGAGCAGCTGCCTCGAGAACGTTGCGAGGTCGTTCGACTCGAGCGCCGCCGTCGAGATGCGCTCGAAGGCGATGAGCCGCCTCACAGCCTCGTCGCGCTCGCGCGTGCGGAGGCGCACCTGCGCGAGCCGCACCGCTTCGCGCTGCTCGAAGAGATCGACGAACGCCTTCACGCGCGCGCGGAGGATCTCGGCGTCGAACGGCTTCGTGATGTAGTCCGCCGCGCCCGCGGCGTAGCCCTGGCGCATGAACCGCTCGTCGCGGTGGATGGCGGTCAGGAAGAGCAGCGGCATCTCCTTGCCGTGATCCATCGCCCGCATCCTCGCGGCGACCTCGAAGCCGTCCATCTCGGGCATCTGCACGTCGAGCAGCGCGACGGCGAAGGTCTCGCGCTCGACGTGCCGGAGCGCCTCCTGGCCCGACCGCGCCTCGACCAGCCGGACCCCCAGCGGCTTGAGCACCGCGCTGAGGGTCAGCAGGTTCGCGGGCGTGTCGTCGACGAGCAGCACGCTCGGCGTGATCGGCGCCGTGTGGATGTCTTGCATCGTGTTCACGCGTGGCTCATCAGTTCATCGCGCGCGCGGCCTCGCGGGCGCGCCACGAGTGGATGACCGCGAGCAGCCGCTCGGGGTCGACCGGCTTCGTCACGTAGTCCGACGCGCCGGCCTCGAGCGCCTTCTCGCGGTCGCCCTGCATCGCCTTGGCGGTGAGCGAGATGATCGGGAGCGTCTGGAACTGGATGATGTCGCGGATGGCGCGGGTCGCCGTGAGGCCGTCCATCTCGGGCATCATGGTGTCCATCAGCACGAGGTTGATGTCCGGGTTCGTGCTCAGCATCTCGAGCGCCTGCCGCCCGTTCTCCGCGTGGAGGACGGCGATCCCGCGGGCCTCGAGGACGCTGCGGATGGCGAAGATGTTGCGCATGTCGTCGTCGACGACGAGGACCTTCGTCCCGTCGAACGTGGCGTCCTCCGGCAGGGGCGCGAAGGGCTGCTCGGCGTGGTCGTCCGCGCCGCTGCCCTCCTCGCGCGCCGCGTCGGCGCCGGCGTACGTCGCCGGCAGGTGCAGCGTGAACGTGCTGCCCTGGTCGGGGACGCTGACCACCTCGATCGATCCGCCGAGCAGGCGCGCGATCTCGCGGCTGATGGTGAGCCCCAGGCCGGTGCCGCCGTACTTGCGGCTCGTGGTGCCGTCGGCCTGCTGGAACGCCTCGAAGATCAGCTTCTGCTTCTCCGGCGGGATGCCGATCCCCGAGTCCTGCACCGCGAAGCTGATCACCCCGTCGCCGCGGTCCCTCGCCGGGAGGATGCGCATGGTGACGCCGCCCTTCGACGTGAACTTGAACGCGTTGGACAGGAGGTTCTTCAAGATCTGCTGGAGCCGGTTCACGTCGGTGAACACCGTCTCGGGGACCGCCGGGTCGACCTGGATCTCGAACGAGAGCGCCTTCTGCTCGGCGACGTGGCGGAACGTCTGCTCGAGGTACTCGCGCACGTCCGCGAGGCGGAAGCTCCGCGGATCGATCGGCATCTTGCCCGCCTCGACCTTCGACAGGTCGAGGATCTCGTTGATCAGCTGGAGCAGATCGTTGCCCGACGTGTAGACCGTCTGCGCGAACTTCACCTGCTCGGCCGTGAGGTTGCCGCCTTTGTTCTCCGCCAGCATCTGGCTGAGGATGAGGAGGCTGTTGAGCGGCGTCCGGAGCTCGTGGCTCATGTTCGCCAGGAACTCGGACTTGTACTTGGAGATGAGCTGGAGCTGCTCGGCCTTCTCCTCGAGCGACCGGGACGCGAGCTCGACCTCGTTGTTCTTCACCTCGAGGAGCTTCGCCTTCTCGTTCAGCTCGGCCGCCTGGGCCTCGAGCTCCGCGTTCGACTTCTTCAGCTGCTGGAGCAGCTCGTCGGTGCGCATGGACGAGGAGATCATGTTGAGGATGACGCCGACGGAGTCCATCAGCTGGTCGAGGAAGGTGAGGTGGTTCGGGACGAACTGCTTGAACGAGGCGAGCTCGATGACCGCCTTGATCTCGCCCTCGAAGAGGACCGGCAGCACCACCACGCAGCGCGGCGACGCCTCGCCCATCCCGGTGGCGATGCTGATGAAGTTGTCGGGCACGTCGCCGAGCAGGATGCGCTTCCTCTCGAACGCGCACTGACCGATCAGCGACTCGCGCAGCTTGTACTTGTTCGAGAGGCTCTTGCGTCCTCCGAACCCGTAGCTCGCGATGAGGTGGAGCACCGGCTCGTTCGCGACGTCCGGCTCCATCATGTAGAACGCGCCGTGCTGGGCGTCGACCAGAGGCGTCAGCTCGCTCATGATCAGCTGCGCGACGGACACGATGTTGCGCTGACCCTGCATGATGCTCGAGAACCGGGCGAGGTTGGTCTTCAGCCAGTCCTGCTCCTGGTTCTTGTGGGTCGTGTCCTTCAGGTTGCCGATCATCTGGTTGATGTTGTCTTTGAGCGCGGCGACCTCTCCCTGCGCCTCGACCGTGATGTAGCGGGTCAAGTCGCCCTTCGCGACGGCGGTGGAGACCTCGGCGATCGCGCGCACCTGGCTCGTCAGGTTGCCTGCGAGCTGGTTGACGTTGTCCGTCAGGTCGCGCCACGTGCCGGCGGCGCCGGGCACCTTCGCCTGGCCACCGAGCTTGCCCTCGATGCCGACCTCGCGCGCGACGGTGGTGACCTGGTCCGCGAAGATGCGGAGCGTGTCGGTCATGTTGTTGATCGTCTCGGCGAGCGCGGCGACCTCGCCCTTCGCTTCGAGCACGAACTTCTGGGAGAGGTCGCCGCTCGCGACCGCGGTGACGACCTTCACGATGCCGCGCACCTGCTTCGTCAGGTTCGAGGCCATGATGTTGACGTTGTCGGTCAGGTCGCGCCACACGCCGAACGCGCCGGGCACCTTCGCCTCGGTGCCGAGCTTCCCTTCGATGCCGACCTCGCGTGCCAGCGTCGTCACCTGATCGGCGAACGTGCGGAGCGTGTCGGTCATGTTGTTGATCGTCTCGGCCAGCGCCGCGACCTCGCCCTTCGCCTCGAGGACGAACTTCTGGGAGAGGTCACCGTTCGCGACCGCGGTGACGACCTTCACGATGCCGCGCACCTGCTTGGTCAGGTTCGAGGCCATGACGTTGACGTTGTCCGTCAGGTCCTTCCACGTGCCGCTGACGCCCTTCACCTCCGCCTGGCCGCCGAGCTTGCCCTCGGTGCCGACCTCCTTCGCCACGCGGGTGACCTCCGCGGCGAACGAGTTCAGCTGGTCGACCATCTTGTTGATGACGTCCTTGATCTGGAGGATCTCGCCCTTCACGTCGACGGTGATCTTCTGGGTCAGGTCGCCGTTCGCGATCGCCGTCGCGACCTTCGACACGTCGCGGAGCTGCACCGTCAGGTTCGACGCCATCGCGTTGACGTTGTCGGTGAGGTCCTTCCACGTGCCGTAGACGCCCTTGACGTCCGCCTGGCCGCCGAGCTTGCCCTCGGTGCCGACCTCCTTCGC
>JBDHVD010000182.1:0-14883 GCA_039809525.1 Labilithrix sp.
TGGGCGCGGCGCTCGCGCTCGGGACGACGCGCGTTCGCTCGGAGGTGCGCGCGCTCGAGGCGCTCGGGCGATCGCCGGGCGCGAGCGCGCGCCTCGCGGCGGCGGGCGCGGCCGTCCCGTCGGTGGTGATCGCGCTCGCGATCGCGGTCGCTGCGTCGGTCGACGTCGGCGGCTTCTATCCGCGCGCGCCGCACGGCGACACGTTCGTGCGCGAGGAGGGCGCGTTCGCGAGCGCATCGCTCGGCGTGCGCGTCGCGGACGACGGCGAGACGAAGCCGCTCGACGGGGCGACGCCGCGGGACGTCGACGAGGGGCTGCCACGCGGAGCGCGCCTGGTCGCGGCGGCGACGACGGCGATCGCGGGGATCGCGCTCGCGCTGGTCGCGTCGCGCGGGGTGCTGCGGCCGAGCCTGTCGGATCGGCGATCGCGCCGGAGGCTGCGCGTGCGCGCGGCGAGCCTCGTCATCGGCTGCGCGCTCGCGACGCTGGTCGCGTTCCAGGCGGCGGCGGCGCGGATCGCGCCCGCATGGCTCGCGATCGTGCCGCCCTTGCTCCTCCTCGTCCTCGAGATGGCGCAGCGCCGGACGCGCTATCGTCCTGGGACATGAGCGACGAGGTCATCACCGCGAGCTGGGGGCACGGGCCTTCGCGCTGGGCGATCGTGGTGCACGGCGGGGCGGGGGACGTCCCCGCGGAGCGCGTGCCGCTGCACGTCGCGGGCTGCGAGCGCGCGGCGGCGGCGGGCGCAGAGGTGCTCGCGAACGGAGGCAGCGCGGTCGATGCCGTGCAGCGCGCGGTCGAGGTGCTCGAGGACGATCCGCTCTTCAACGCGGGCACCGGCGCGTGCCTGAACGAGGAGGGGCACATCGAGCTCGACGCCTCGATCATGGACGGCTCGGACCTCCGCGCCGGCGCGGTCGCGGCGCTGCCGCCGTTCCGTCATCCGATCGCCATCGCGCGCAAGGTGATGGCCGAGACGCGCCACGTGCTGCTCGCCGGCGAGGGCGCGCTCCGCTTCGCCGTCGAGCGCGGCTTCGAGCGCGCCGACGAGACCGAGATGATCACCGAGATGGCGCGCAAGAAGTGGGAGGCCGCACGCGCCAAGCACGCCGCCGAGAGCTGGGCGGGCGGGACCGTGGGGGCGGCGGCGCGCGACGAGCGCGGTCACGTCGCGGCGGCGACGAGCACCGGCGGCATGGTGAACAAGAAGGTGGGCCGCGTCGGCGACTCACCGATCGTCGGGGCAGGCACCTACGCCGACGACGAATCGGGCGCGTGCTCCACCACCGGGCATGGCGAGGCGATGATGCGCGTCTGCCTCGCGAAGACGGCCGTCGACGCGATGCGCGCGGGTCAGCGTCCCGAGGACGCCGCGCGCGCTTCGCTCGCGAGGATGACGGCGAGGACACACGAGACCGCAGGCACGATCCTGGTCGCGCAGGACGGATCGGTGGGCATCGCGCGGACCACGCGAACGATGTCCTGGGCTGCGGTCACCGACGCGGATCACGCGTCGGGAGGCTGAAGCCTTACTTCGCCTCGGGCGCGTTGCCCGCCTTGCGGTCGAGCGCGTCCTGCAGACCGCAACGAACGCGCGTCGCGCGCTTCACGCGGCGCTTCTTCAGCGGCGTGGCCAGCCATTCGTGACGCTTCCTCATGCTCCAGATTGCGCGGTTCGCCATGTCGGGGGGCGCAACATGGTCGAAAGCCCGAACAAAAGCAAGCGGTGGCAACCGATCCGGCCGGATCGTCGTCCGCGCGGGGTGGGCTCCGGCCGATCCAGGTGTCGAAATGCAATCCCACGAAAATCCTCGCGAAAACGTCGCGCAAGTCCTCGCGCAACGTTGGAGTGAGTGTTGCACACACACTGGCAACTTCGATGGGAACGAGGATCTTCTCCACGCTTCGCAGCTCTTCCTGGATGCTCGGCCTGATCGGCGCGGTCGGGATGACCGGCGCGACCGGGTGCTTCCTCTCCCAGGAGGAGGAGGTCTCGAGCTCGCCCGACGAGGTCGTCTCGGGCGCCCAGGCGTCGCTCCTGCTCAAGAGCACGCTGGTCCTCGACGCGGGCTGCCTCGCGACGAAGGTCGGCCCGCGCCACCTGCTGCTCTCGGCGCGCTGCGTGTCGGGCAACGAGGCGTTCGCGAAGGGCAAGGTCCTCGGGTACAAGACCGCGAACAACGCGACGGCGAAGGGCGAGGAGACGGTCCTCGCGCCGGCGGACGCGGGCAACGGACGCGGCCGCGACGCGGGCTCCTCGTCGACCGACGCGGGCGCGACCGGCGACGCGGGGTCGAAGACGAGCGACGCGGGGACGACGGCGAAGCCGGCGAGCTCGCGCGAGGCGACGATCGCCGAGGTGAACATCCACCCGTCGTGGGAGTCGAAGTGCCCCGGCGACGCGTGCAAGCTCGGCTCGATCGACGCGAGCGACGCGCCGGACATCGCGCTCGTCGTGCTCGAGGCCGATCTCGAGGGCATCGCGTCGGTGCCGGTCGATCTCGATCCCGTCGGCCAGGCCGATCCGCTCCTCGTGCTCGGCTCGGACTGCGAGATCGTCGGCGCCGAGGAGGGCAAGGGCCTCACGACGAAGAAGACCATCGCGGTCCCCGCGAAGAGCGTGAACCACGCGGGCAGCCCGTTCGAGACGGAGCCGGCGAAGGTCGGCACGCTGCAGGCCTCGTACTTCGTGACCGCGGGCCAGGCGTGGCAGAAGAACGAGCTCGGCCTGTGCCGCTCGGACTTCGGCGCGCCGGTCTTCCGTGCGGGCGTCGGCGCCGTCGCGGGCATCACCTCGGGCTTCACGACGTGGACGCCGGACTCGTGGGTCCCCGTCACGGTCGAGCACACGCGCCTCGATCCGATGTCCCGCTTCAAGATCGGCAACTGGCTCGAGAGCCAGGGCGTCGAGACGCTCCACTCGTGCAGCGAGAAGTCGGGCGGCTGCGAGAAGCGTTCGTACGACGGCGGCGCGCCCGTCCCGCCGTCCGCGGGTCCGACCGGCGGCCCGACGACCGATCCCGGTGACGAGGACGGCGGCCGCGGCGACGCGATGGCCCCCTCCGCCGACGGCGGCGCGAGCGAGGAAGAGGCCGACGCCGGCCCGGTGAGCCCGACCCCGTCGCAGGGCGAGGAAGAGCAGCTCGCCGATCAGGGTCCGTCCGAGGACACCTACTCCGACGGCGAGGACGACGGCGACTACGCCGACGCGGCCGCTCCGCGGAAAAAGAAGAAGAAGGCCGAGAGCGGCTGCTCCGCGGCGCCCGGTCCGATGCCGGCCGGCGAGATGGGCCTCGCGCTCGGTGTCGGCCTCGCGGTGATGGCCATCGGCCGCCGCCGCCGCCAGGGATAGCGGTCAGCGCTTCGGTCGGGACGCGACGTCCGCGGCCTTCTTCAGCGGGTCCTTCGCCGCGTCCTTCGCCTGGAGGGCCATGCCCCGCGCCGACGTCACCGCGGCCTCGACCTGACGGAGCCGCGCAGCGAGTGGCGCAATGTCTTCTTGCCGCTCGGCGAGCTCGAGTGCGCAGTCGGCCGCCTTGCCGACGTCGCCTCGGAGCGCCGCGGCCGTTCCCTCCGCCGCGACGCGAAGCGAGGAGCCCTTCGGCGCGAGCTTGCCGAGCCCCTCGACGGTGGCCGACGGATCGCCGGCGACGACGCCCTTCGCGACCTCGACGGCGGCCGTCAGGTAGCCGTCCTTGTCGAGGACCGCGAGCATGTTCTCGGGCGTGGGGAGCTTCATCTCCGTCATCGCCACGCCGAACTCCGCCATCTGCGGCTGGTGGTGCGTGTCGAGCCACGCGCGCGAGGTCTTCTTGCTCTCCGCGAGCTGCTCGGCGAGCGCATTCTGCGCGGCGGGATTCGCGGCGACGCGGGTGAGGGCGGTGAGGCCGATGACCTCGGCCCGGAGCCGTGAGGTCGCGCGATGATGGTCGGCGATCACGCGGACCGCGAGGTCGACGTCCTCGAGCGACTCCTCCGAAGGACGCATCGGCGCGAGATAGTCGACGCGCTCGCCCTTCTTCAGCTTCTCCTTCAACACGAGGAGGCCGAACGCATGCCGGCGGAGCGAGTCGTCGCTCGCGTTGAGCGCGCTGGACATGGTCGCGAGCCCGAAGAGCGCGAAGTGCCCGCGCTGGATCACCTCGGCCGGAACGCCGATCCGCTTCGCGGCGGGAGCGAGCGCGGCGGCGTAGTCCTCCGGCGGCGTGCCTTGCGCGCCGGGGAGGACGAAGCGCTCTTGCGACTTGCCGTCCTTCGGGACGAGGACGAGATCGACGTCGTAGTACTCGAACTCGAGGTCTCTGCTCTTGTTCGTGTGAGGGACGACGTTCACGTCCGCGCGCCATCCCGCCCGGTCGAGCGCCGCGACGAAGGGCGGCACGTCGACCTCGACCTTCGCTGCGCGCGCCTCGAAGCTCGTCATGTGCGACTGCATGACCCCGTACGCGAACGACGCCGTCTGGAACGCGTGGATGTGCGATCCCTTCTGGAGCTGACCGGGCGTGAATTCGCCGGCGAGCGTCTGCCTCGCGCCCGCGCATCCGCTGACGCCCGCAGCGAGCGCACCGAGCAGGACGAGGATGCGGGCAGGCTTCACGGCCCGAACATACGCCACGGGCGTCGTCCTCCTTCCCGGACGTCTCGTCAGTCCGGGATCGGGGTGAGCTTCGCCTCGATCCGGATGGGGCCCGAGCCCTCCTTCGCCTCGACGATTCGATCGGCGGGGAAGTAGCCCGCGGCCTCGACGGTGACCCGATGCTGCCCCGGAGGGAGCGCGACGCCGCGGGCGGCGACGACGTCGAGCGTGCCGACGAACTGATCGTCGATGGTGACCGACGCGTTCGGCGGCGAGCCGACCATGCGAAGCGAGACCGTGCGCGGCTCCTTCGCCGGACCGCACGCGGCCGCGAACGCGACGCCGAGGACGAGCGCGAGCCTCACTCCCATTCGATCGTCGCGGGCGGCTTGCTCGAGATGTCGTAGACGACGCGGTTGATGCCGCGCACCTCGTTGATGATGCGGTTCGACATGCGGGCGAGCACGTCGTAGGGGAGGGGCGCCCAGTCGGCGGTCATGCCGTCGAGCGAGCGGACGGCGCGGATGGCGCACGTCTCTTCGTAGGTCCGGTGATCGCCCATGACGCCGACGGACTTCACGGGCAGTAGGACACAGAAGCTCTGCCAGACTTGGTCGTAGAGACCGGCGGCGCGGATTTCTTCGCTGACGATGTGGTCGGCCGCGCGGAGGACCGCGAGGCGCTCGGGCGTGATCTCGCCGAGGCAGCGGATGGCGAGGCCCGGTCCGGGGAACGGCTGCCGGTAGAGGATGTCGCGCGGCATGCCGAGCGCTTCGCCCGCGGCGCGCACCTCGTCCTTGAACAGCTCGCGGAGCGGCTCGATGAGCTTGAGCTTCATCCGCTCCGGCAGGCCGCCGACGTTGTGGTGGCTCTTGATGACCGCCGACGGGCCCTTGAACGAGACGCTCTCGATGACGTCCGGGTAGAGCGTGCCCTGCACGAGGTACGCGGCGCCCTTCACCTTGTGCGCCTCCTCGTCGAAGACGTCGATGAAGACCTTGCCGATGATCTTCCGCTTCTGCTCCGGATCGCTCACGCCCTTCAGCGCGGAGAGGAACCGCTCGCGCGCATCGACCGGGATCAGGTTCAGGTGGAAGGTCTCGCGGAACGTGCTCACCACCTGCTCGAACTCGCCCTGACGGAGGAGACCGTTGTCGACGAAGATGCAGGTGAGCCGATCGCCGAGCGCCTTGTGGCAGAGGACGGCCGCGACCGACGAGTCGACGCCGCCGGAGAGGCCGCAGATGGCGTGCTCGTCCGCGCCGACGCGGTCCTGGACGATCTTGATCGCCTCGTCGGTGAACGATCCGGGCGTCCAAGACGGCGCGAGGCCGGCGACCTCGAAGAGGAACGACGCGAGGATGTCCGAGCCGCGCGGCGTGTGCACGACCTCGGGGTGGAACTGGATGCCGTAGATCTTCTTCTCGGCGTGACCGACCGCGCAGAACGGGGTGTTGGCCGAGATGCCGAGCGTGGAGAAGCCCGCGGGCATCGACGCGACGCGATCGCCGTGGCTCATCCACACCTCGATCGGCTCGCGCTTGGCGAAGCGGTGGAAGATGCCCTCCGTCTTCTCGACGACGACGCGCGCGGCGCCGTACTCGCGCTTGTCGGCCTTCTCGACCTTGCCGCCCATCACGTGGGCGAGGAGCTGCATCCCGTAACAGATGCCGAGGACCGGCACCCCGAGCTCGAGGACGCGCTTGTCGAGGCCGGGGGCGCCCTCGTCGTAGACGCTGGCCGGACCGCCCGAGAGGATGATCGCCCGCGGCGCGAGCTCGCGGATCTTCTCGAAGTCCACGGTGCAGGGATGGATCTCGCAGTAGACCTTGTGCTCGCGCACGCGCCTCGCGATGAGCTGGGTGGTCTGCGAGCCGAAGTCGAGGATGAGGACGAGGTCCTTCGCCATTGCTTGTTCTCCGCGGGGGCGGAGGTAGCACGCGGACGCGTCAGGGAGAAGGCGCGCCAGCCGACGGCGGAGGTGGCGGAAGCCGCGGGGCGCTGCGCGCGGCTCCGAGCGGACCGAGCTCGAGCGACAAGAGGAGCATCACGCTCGCGACCGCGGCCCACATCGCGCGCTCGCGCGTCTCGTACTTCGACATCCAGACGTCGCGCGCCCGGGTGAACGCCGCGAACGCTGCGGCGAGCGGAGCGATCGGTGCCACCCACGTCGCGATTCCGCCGGAGGCGCTCTCGGTGACGACGTCCGGCGGCTCGCCCGCGGTGAACGTCACGATGATCATCACGATGCCGAACAGGACCGCGCCGCCCGCGGCGACGAAGAGCGCGCGCTCGCGCGTGCCCTGGATGCTCTTCAGGCAGAGGACGGCCGCGAGGACGAGCACGATGACGGTGAGCACGCCGCTGCCGAGCATCGAGTCGCCGCGGAGCGCGCGCCCGAGCGGCGCCGAGAGATGCACGATGCGGAGCGCGACGAACGCGAGCACCGCCGGCGAGACGATCGAGGCGGCCAGCGTGATCTTCGCAGGCGTCGGGAGCGGGGCAGGGGGCTCGACGTCCATCGCCGCGGCCGGCGTCCGCGTGCGGAGCGGCGGCGTGAGCGCGGGCGACGACGGAGGCGCGGGCTCGCGCGGCGCCGGACGGTCGAGATCGAGCGGCGCGGGCGGGCGGACCGAGGCGGTCGCGCGCGCGGGCGGCGGGAACCGATCGGCGACGTGCGGGTCGAGCACCGGCGGGATCGACGACCCCTTGCCCGCGTTGCGCGAGGCAGGCGCGAGCTCGAGATCGACCTCGCCGGGCGGATCGTCGTCGTCGAAGGCGCGATCGAGATCGCGCTCGCCGCGCGGCGGCATCGAGCCATGGCCGCGCGAGGAGGGTGGGGGGGCCGACGCGGCGGCCGCCCGGGTCAGCTCGTCGAGCGGGAGCTCGCCGAACTCGTCCGACGGCGACGGGCGCAGCGCATCGATGCGACGCGACTCGGAGGCCGGCGGCGTCTTCTTCTTCGGCGGCGGCTCGTCGAGCGGAGGCGGCGCGTCGCTGCCCGGGGTGCTCAGCGTGAGCAGCGCGCTCTTCGCCGGACCGGCGGCCGGGCGCGGCGGCGGCGGCTTCCTCGGGACGGGCGGCGGACCGTGTCGCTCCTCGACCGCGGGCTTCGACTCCGGGATGAACAGCGACGGCACGCGCGCGTTCGGCGGCATCGCCGCGGGCTTCGGCTTCGGCAGCGGCTCGTCCTCGATCTCGGGCGCGGTGTCGACGCGCATCCGCACCGAGCCGCGCACTCGATCGCGGACGTCGCGCATCGCCGACGCGACCTTCGACGCGTTCGCCAGCCGCTTCGTCTTGTCGCGCGCGGTGCAGCTCGCGACGAGCTGCTCGAGCTCGGGCGTCGCGCCCTTCAGCACCTTCGAGAGCGGGGGCACCTCGCCGGTCTTCACGAGCTGCATCACCGCGTTGGCGGTCTCCGCCTCGAACGGCGTCTCTCCGCAGAGCAGCTCGTAGAGGATGATGCCGAGCGCCCATACGTCCGCGCGTGCATCGACGTCGGTCTTGCTGATGATCTGCTCGGGCGCCATGTAGTGCGGCGTCCCGATCAGCATCCGCAGCTCCTTCGTGCTGAGGTCGCCGACCGTCGCGTAGCGCGAAGCGCCGAAGTCGAGCACCTTCGGCGTGATCTTGTTGCCCTCGCGCGAGAGGAAGATGTTCGCGGGCTTCAGATCGCGATGGATGACCTCGCGCTCGTGCGCGGCGCCGACGGCCTCGGCCACCGGGATCATGATCTCGAGCGCCTCGACGGGCGAGAGCCGACCGCCGCGGGTGCCGAGGTAGCGCTCGAGGTCCTCGCCCGAGAGGAACTCCTGCACGATGAACGGCGTGCCGTCGTCGTCGCGCGCGACGTCGAGGACGTCGACCACGTTGGGGTGACGGATCATCGCCGCCGCGCGCGCCTCGCGGAGGAAGCGGAGCACGTCGTCCTCGTTGTCGACGTACTCGCGGCTCAGGATCTTCACCGCGACGTCGCGGCCGAGCGACACGTTCGTCGCGCGGTACACCTCGCCCATGCCGCCGATGCCGATGCAGTCGCCCAGCAGGTACTTGCCGGCCAGGAAGTCGCCCTTGCGTTGGCCCTGGCGCGCTACCGCGTTCTCCGCCACTGCGGGTCAGTATAGGCCGAAGCCGCGTGGATCGGCCGTTTTTCCCGTATGAACCGACCGCTCAGAAGGTTCCGCCGATCGCCGCCGCACCGCCGCCGAGCGTGGGGGCCACGTCGAAGCGGACGCGAGGCGAGGCCTTGGCGGCCTGCACGTTCACGTGATCGGGCACCTTCGGGCGCGTGATGATCATGTACGCGGAGACGGCGAGCGCCACGACGCCGCCGACGAGCGAGATGTCGGCGATGATCAGCTTCGTCCGCGCCTTGTCGACGTCGCTCTCGGCGCAGCGCGGCTTGCACTGCTGGAGGTCGTCGACGTCGCTCTTCCCGGAGATCCCGAAGTACGCGAAGCTCCCGAGCGCGGCCACGCCGATCCCGCCGACCACGAGCGCCGGGACGATCGAGGCCTCCTCGGCCGGCGCCGCAGGGGCCGGAGCAGGAGCAGCGGTCGCGGCACCGAACGTCACGGAGATCGCGCGGCCCTTCTCGCCGGCGCGCACGAGGACCTTCTCCTCTTTGACGGCGCCGCCGCGCTCGAAGGTGAAGGTGTGCTCGCCCGTGTCGACGAGCTGGGGCTTGCCGTCGAGGCGCTCGGCGACGACGACGCCGTCCATCGAGACCTTCACGTCGGTCACGTCCTTGCCCGCGTCCCGCGCGCCGAACACGACGGTCGGCGCCTCGCGATCGAGCGTGTCGAGCCACTTCCCGCAGTCGCTCTTGATCGCCGCGGGGCAGACGTCTCGCGCGCAGACGAGCATCTGCTCGCGCGCGCGGCGGTACTTGCCTTCGTCGCGGAGGGTCTGCGCCTGCTCCGCGGACGTGATGCACTGCTCGCGATCGTCGGCGTGCGCGGCCGCGGGCACGAGCGCGACCGCTGCGAGCACGGACAACGCGAGGAGCGGGCGGATCGCCTTCCTATCCCTCATCATTGCTCGTCCCGGAGCGTACATGCCAACGGCGACGGCAAGCGAGAAAACTCAGATGCACTCTCGCTTGTACTTCTTGTGACCCGCCGCATCGACGGTGTACGGCGGGTCGCAATTCGGCTTCGGCGGCGCGGGGGCCACGGGCTTCGGAACGACGGGCGCGGCGGCGGGGCGGACGACGACGCGCTTCTCGGCGGGCGCGGGCTCGGCGCCGCTCGCCTTCAGCGCGGCGGTGGTCGGGCCGAGCACGGCGAGCGCGCGCGCCTCGTGCTCGATCTGGTTCGGCTGCTCGGGCGACGTCCGCGCGAGACCGGCGTCTTGCAGCGCGACGGCCCCGAGCGCGGCGCCGATCGCCGCGAGCGTCATCGCGATGCCGAGGAACCACTTCACGCCTCCGCTGCGCCCCTGCGGCTGGCTCACGGCCGACGTCGCCGGACGCGAGACGGAGATGCTCGACACCTGCGAGTGAGGCTCGGCGGCGAGCACGGGGAGCGCGCCGCGCGGCTCGGACGGGACGTGGATCGCCGCGGACTCGATCGACGCGATCACCGACGCGCGCCGCGCGAGCTCGTCGGCCGCCACGGACTCGACCCACTCACCGACCTCGGACGGGGACGCGAGGCCGATGGTCTGCTCGAGCGCGACGGCGAACTCGCGCGCGGTGCTGAAGCGGAAGCTGGGATCGCGCGCGAGGCCCCGGCAGACGACCGCGTCGATCGCCTCGGTGAGCGCGGGGTTGTACGCGCTCGGCGGATCGATGCGGCCCTCGACGGCGCGGGCGAAGACGATGGCCTCGGTCTCGCCGTCGAACAGCCGCCGGCCGGCGAGCGCCTCCCAGAGCACCACCGCCGCCGCGTAGATGTCGGTCTGGCGCGAGACCGCGGCGCCGCTCAGCTGCTCGGGCGGCATGTACGCGATCTTGCCCTTCACCTGACCGTCGCGCGTGGTCTGCAGACGCCCGCGCGCCTTCGCGACGCCGAAGTCGAGGACGCGTGCGATGCCGTCGGCGCCGACGAGGATGTTCTGCGGGGAGACGTCGCGATGCACGATCCCGAGCTCGCGGCCGTGCTCGTCCTTGGTCTGATGCGCGGCATGCAGGCCGTGGAGGACCGACGAGATGATCGACGCGGCGACCCGCGGAGGGATCGGGATCCCGCGCGACCAGCCCGCGCGGAGGAGCTTCGAGAGCGCCTCGCCGGCGACGTACTCCATGACGATGAAGATCTCGCCCTGGAGCGAGACGACATCGAGGGTGGGGACGACGTTCGGATGACGGATGCGCCCGCAGAGGCGGGCCTCGTCGAGGAACATCGTGACGAACTCGGGGTCCTTCGCGAACTGCGGATGCAGCCGCTTGATCGCGACCATGCGCGAGAAGCCGACGGGCCCCGCGAGCCGTCCGAAGTGGACCGTCGCCATGCCGCCCGCCGCGAGCTCGCGGAAGAGCACGTAGCGCCCGATCGGACGGGGAGCGTGCTCGTCGGATCGGGCCATTGTCACGGAGATTACCGCGCTTTCCCCTGCCTCGACGGGCATGGAATGCACGCCGGGCGAAGATTTGTCGGGAAGAGGCGCGGCTCGTCCGCCGTTCTCCGCACGCGGCGGGTGGTGTAGGCAACGGGTCGATGAGCAGCACGACCCCGCGAATTCGCGTGAAGCGCCTCCGCCCGAACGCCGAGCTCCCCCGCTACCAGACCGCCGGGGCCGCCGGCATGGACCTCCACGCCGCCCTCGAGGCGCCGATCACGCTCGCGCCCGGCGCGCGCGTCCTCGTGCCCACCGGGCTCGCGTTCGCGATCCCGAACGGATGGGAGGGGCAGGTGAGGCCGCGCTCGGGCCTCGCCGCGAAGCACGGCGTGACGGTGATCAACGCGCCGGGGACGATCGACTCCGACTACCGCGGGGAGGTGGGCGTCGTCCTCGTGAACCACGGGCAGGAGCCTTTCGTGATCACGCAGGGCGAGCGGATCGCGCAGATCGTGTTCGCGCCGTACGCGCAGGCGACGCTCGACGAGGTGGACGCGCTCGACGAGACCGCGCGCGGCGCCGGCGGCTACGGCAGCACGGGACGCTGAGGCGGCGGCTCGACGTGCACGACGGACGTGGTCGCGAGCGGCGCGGCCACGATCGGCGTCCAGGCGTGCGCGTCCGCCGACGCCGGCAGCGCGCGCGTGTCGTCGACGAGGATCTTCGTCGCGTGATCGCACGCGTCGAACGCGGAGACGTAGCGCGTGCCCGGCCGGAGATACGGCTCGATCGACGTCGTCAGCTCGGGGTTGTGCTTGCCGAGCAGCGGGAGCGACGCGCGGATGTCCGCCTCGGCGTTCTTCCGGAGCGCGAGCGATCGCTCGGGCGCGACCTCCACGTCCGTCGTCGCGAACACGCGGACCAGCGAGGATCGGTCCCCGCACGGCGGCGGAACCAGCGGCGCGAGCTTCATCCACACCACCGTGAGGGCGAGCGCGCCGCCGATCGCCGCGGGGGCGAAGACGAGGCGACGCGCCTTTGCCGGCGCCGTCTCCTCGCGACGCTGTGCGAGGAGCACGACCGCGGGGAGCGCGGCGACGAACGCCATCGTCGCGGTCTGGGTCTGCTGTCCGGACGTGATCGACGGCGGGAGGAACGGCGCCGAGAGCAGGATGCCCGCATACGACCAGCGCAGGAGCGACAGCTCCGGATCGCGGCGGCGCCGCCAGAACGCGACGTAGACCGCCGCGAGCGACGCGACGACGAGCGCGCCGCCGAGGAGGCCCATCGCGCCCGCGTTCAGCAGGCTGTAGAGCCCGAGCTCGCGCTTCCACAGGACGAGCGGCCCGACGAGGCCGTGCTCCTTCATCGCGGCGCGGACCCGATCGCCGTCCTCGAGCACGTGGTCGTCGGGGTTGGTCCACACGTAGCCGAACATGCCGAGCGGCGAGACGAACAGGCCCGCGCCCGATCGCGCGAGGCCCCCCACGAGGAGCAGCGGGCGGTCCTTCGCCTCGGCCTTCACCACGTCCCACGCGGCGGAGACGCGGCGATCGATCGGGAGCGCCTGGAGCTCGGGATGCGTCTGCCCGAGGTAGCCGAAGCCCTCGTCGTGCATCGCGCCGTACACGATGCCCGGGTAGTCCGAGAACATCACGCCGCTCCCGCACGTCGCGACGACGGCTCGGTTGATCGCGAAGCCGGAGACGACGACCGCCCCGGCGGCGACGAGGTAGCCCGCGCGCCTCCGGCCGTCGCGCGGGAGGAACGTGCGCGCGGCCCAGACCCCGAGGGCGGGCAGCACGAAGAACGAGCCGGTGCGCGCGAGGAGCGCGAGCGCGAGCGCGAAGAGCGCCGCGAGCACGAGCCGGCGCGCCTGCTGGTGCGCGAGCCGGTCGTCGCGCATCGCGTTCGCGCGCCAGACCAGCACGAACGCGATCGCCCCGAGCGGCAGCCCGAAGTGCTCCGTCTGCACGAAGCCGGTCCAGCGCCGCTCGATGAAGAGGAGCGCGAGGTAGACGACGAGCGCGCTCCTGTAGCCGTGCGTCTTCCACACCGCGAGCGCCGCCAGCGCCGTCGCCCATGCGCCGGCGAGCGCCATGATCACGAAGCAGATGCGGAGATCGCCGTTCGTGAGCCGGAGGAGCAGCGCGAGCGCCACGCTGTAGAGCGGCCGCTTCGAGCCGACCTCCTCGAAGCGATCGCCGTGGAGAAGCCGGAGCGAGTCGCCGTAGTAGTCGTGGCTGTCGCTCCACGGGAGGATCCCGCCGAGCACCGCGTTGCGCCCCTCGTAGCCCAGCGTCCAGAGGTGGACGAGCCATGCGCCCACCAGCGCGATGGTCACGCCGTGGAGACCGAGCTCGCGCCCGCGCGGCGTCGCGACGTCGAGGCGCCGGAAGACGAACCACAGGACGACCGAGAGGGCGATGCAGTCGTAGCGCGGCACGGCCTTCGCGACCGCGAGGACGAGCCCGTACGCGACGGCGGTGGCGATGCAGAGGAAGGGACCGCGCCGCGCGTAGCTCACGTCGTCAGCCGCTCCACGAAGCGCAGGACCTCCGCGGCGACGTCGTCGCGATCGTGGTCGGCCGCGACGAGGTGCCCGCTCCGGGGGAAGATGCGCGTGGTGACGTCCTTCGATCCCAGCGCCGCGGCGACCGCACGCACGTTCGCCGGTGGGCACACGCGGTCCTTCGCGCCGTGCAGGACGAGCGCGGGCACGTCGATCGCGCGGAGCTTCTCCTCGACCCGCCGCCCGCCCTTGTAGACCTCGAGCGCGGCCCGCAGCGGATCGCGGTCGTACGACGCGATGCGCTTCTTCATCTCCGGATCGCGGATGTCGCTCGCCCACAGCTTGAGCAGGTACCAGTCGGGGAGGCGCCAGCCGCGCCGGTGCACGAACCCGAGCGCGGCGCGGATCGGCGGCGCGAGGGCGATCGCGTTGCCGAGGAGCACGAGCCCGACGAGGCCGTCGGGGCGGCGCGACGCGATCTCCATCGCCACGAGGCTGCCGAGCGAGAAGCCGCACAGGACGAAGCGCCCGTGCTCGCGCTGCGCGCGGAGCACCTCGTCGGCCATCGCCTCGACCCAGTGATCGAACGTCGTGTCCTGGAGCTCGTGCGGCCTGGAGCCGTGGCCCGGCAACAGCGGCGCGTGCACGGCGAAGCCGCGGGCGGAGACCGCCTCCGCCAGCGGCCGGATCTCGGAGGTCGTGCCGGTGAACCCGTGGAACGCGACGAAGCACGGGTCCTTGCCCGCGCGCGCGATCGGCCGCGCGTCGTCGGTGCCGACGAGGCGCCCGGAGCGCTCGCTGTGGCTCCGCGAGACGATCACGCGTGCGTCACCCTTCGCCGCGCTTGATCTGGTAGCCGCGGATCTTCTTGTGGAGGTTCGTCCGCTCGACGCCGAGGATCACCGCGGTGCGGGAGATGTTCCATCCCGTGAGCTTGAGCGTGTCGACGATGTACTTCCGCTCCGTCTGCTCGCGGTACTCGCGCAGCGTGAGGTACTGGCCGGGCACCGGCGCCTTCGTCGCCGCCGCGGCCTCGGGCTCGTCGTCGCCGAACGACTCGGCGTGCGCCGGATCCGCCGCCGCGGCCTCCTCCTCGCCGAACGGGCTCTCGTGCGGGTCCTCCGGCAGGTCCGCGATGGTGACGCGGTCGCCCGAGAGGATGGCCATGCGCTCGACCACGTTCTTCAGCTCGCGCACGTTGCCCGGCCACTTCCGCGTGACGAGGGCCTGGATGACCGCGTCGTCGATCGGCTTCGGCTTGGTTCCGTTCTCCTTCGCGAAGTTCTGCATG
>JBDHVD010000183.1:0-14868 GCA_039809525.1 Labilithrix sp.
GGCACGGAGCTCCTCGAGATCAATCCGAACTGACTCGCTAAAGCGGGCCGGCGGGCGGCCGTAGGTGGTGCGGAAGGAGAAGCATCATCATGGCAAAGTCCGTCGTTCGTGGGCTCCTCATTGCGGCCGCGCTCGTCGCGTGCAGCAGCGCGGGGACGTCCGATCCGTCCTCGACCTCGTCGGCCGAGGGCCCGGCGGCAGGGGCGCCCGGCTCGTCCTCGTCTTCATCGTCGTCCTCGTCGCAGCAGGCGGGCGGCGCGAGCGCGACCGCACCCGGCGGTTCGCGCGTCGCGCGCGTCGCGTTCCGGCTGGTCGACGCCCCGACCGAGGACGTCTCGGCGATCTTCGTCACCGTCTCGCGGATCGACGCGTCGATCGGCGGCGCCTGGAAGACGCTCGTCGAGGGATCGTCGACCGTCGACCTCCTCACGCTCCAGGGCGGCAAGTTCCTCGATCTCGGCACGGCGGCGCTTCCGCCGGGACGGGTCGATCAGCTCCGCCTGCATCTCGCGCCCGGCGGCGATCACCACGTGCAGACGCCCGACGGGGTCGATCACCCGCTGACGATCCCGTCCGGCGAGCAGTCGGGCATCAAGCTCGTCGGCGGCTTCGACGTCCCGGAGTGCGCGAGCGGCGCCGTCACGCTCGACTTCGACGGAAAGAAGTCGCTCATGGTCCATCCGTCGGGGCAGGACGGGACGACGTACTCGCTCCGCCCGGTCGTGCGCATCAAGGCCATCGCGCTCGCGGGATCGTGCGAGGACGCAGCCGACGCCGGCGCCGAAGGCGGCGCAGGCGACGACGCCGCGGCCGAGCCGCCGCCGGATCCCTGCGCGGCGATCACGTGCAGCGACACGGAGATCTGCGAGAACGGCGCCTGCCGCCCTGCCGCCGCTCCGTGACCTGCCCGCTCCCTGACCTGCCGCGAGACGGTCGAGGAGGCCGTCGAAGAAACGAGCCGACGAAGAATTCGTTTGCGACGTGACGACGTCACGCATGCTGCATGAAGCTGGAGGGCTGCATGCATCGTTCGCTTCGCGTTCTCGTCGGTCTCGTCTCTACCACGTCGGCCGTGCTCCTCGTTGCGAGCGGTTGCGGCTCGTCCGAGTCCGGGAGTAGCAGCGGCGGCACCGATCCGTCCGAAGACGGCGGCACGCCGAGCTCCGCGAAGATCGATGCGGGCAGCGGCACGACCGACGCGGGCAGCGGGCCGAAGACCGACGCGGGCATCGACTCGGGCAACGGCGACGCGTGCGAGCAGGGCTCGACGAAGTGCACCGGCGACGGCGGCGCACCGGTCTGCGTCGACACGAAGACCGACCCGGCGAACTGCGGCCAGTGCGGGAAGGCGTGCACCGCGGACCAGGAGTGCACGGCGGGCGCGTGCGTCGATCTCTGCCCCACCCCGGCGCCCGACGCTTCGTTCACGTCGAGCCCCTCGACCATCTATCCGAGCACCGAGGTGACGTTCACGCCGGCGGTCACCACCGGCGTCACGTACGAGTGGACGTTCCCCAGCGGCACGCCCGCGACGTCGACCGCGCAGGAACCGAAGGTCACGTGGGCCGCGGCGGGCACGTACGCGGTGAAGCTCGAGATCACGCAGGGCAAGTGCGTGCAGACGACGACGACGAACGTGATCGTCAGCACGTGCGCGGGCAGCGTCGAGCTCTCGTACACCGGCGCGGTGCAGGACTTCGTGGTGCCGGCGTGCGTGACGGCGATCGGCGTCGACGCGTACGGCGCGCAGGGCGGAACCGGCAAGCTGGAGAACGGCTCGGACGCGACCGGAGGCATGGGCGGTCGCGCGCAGGCGACGGTCCCGGTGACGGGCGGCGAGACGCTCCACGTATTCGTCGGCGGGATGGGACAGACGATCGGCACCGGGCCGACACCGGGTACCGGCACGGGCGGCTTCAACGGAGGCGGCGACGTCTTCGACTGGGTCCCGAACCCCGGGCAGACGCAGGGGGTGTCCGGCACGGGCGGCGGAGCCTCCGACGTTCGTCGCGGCAACGACCTCGCCGATCGACTGATCGTCGCGGGCGGAGGCGGCGGCGGCGGCGGTTACTACGGCGGCGGCGCGGGTGGCTTCTGCGGTGGCGCGGGCGGATCGAGCTGGACCGACGCGCCCGGCAACGCGAACGGCACGACCACCGCGGGCGTGCGCACGGGCAACGGCCGGGTCGTCATCACCTGGTAGCGGCGCTCGCTCCGTCCTCCTCGGCGCAGCTCCGCGTGCAGTGGTCGTTGACCCGCTCGTCGTTGCACGACGGCGCGCGGCGATCGTGCGTGCAGACGCCCTTGCACGAGGCTCCGACGTAACCGGCGCAGACGCGTGCGTCGGGTTCGAGCGTCAAGACGGCGTCGCACGGCTGGCCGTCCGCCATGACGTGGAGCGGGTGGCACGTGTGATCGGGCGCGCAGACGAGCGCCGACGCGAGATCGCAGAAGTGCCTCTCGCTGTCCTCACAAGGCGCCCCGACGGTCGTTGCACCCTGCACGCATCGGCCGGCCTGGCACGCGCCGGCGGCGCAGTCGCCGTTGCGCGCGCACGGCTCGCCCGGCGCGGCTCGGCCCGGGGTCGGCGTGCAGCGGCGGAAGAGGAAGGCGGCGTCCTGCGAGATGCGGGTGTCGATCGCCACGACGCGGATGCGCACCAGGTCCTTGATCTGCTCGCAGGGGATCGTGCGCGCGTCGCATGGGGCGGGGCTCGTGCTGGAGCCGGGCCCTCGTAGAAGCGCCGGCACGCGTCGAGCGCATTCGTCGAGCCTCGCGCAACCGTGCACGATCGCGCTCGCACGTCCGCGGGAGGCATGTCGCGTCGGTCGCGCGTGTGGCCCTACGACGACAGCCCCACGTCAGCGCGTGTACTTCATCGGCGCGAGCTTCCACTCCGCCAGGAGCGGGACGCGCGCGCCCGGGCCCGACTGCCGGACCGCGCGCGCGCACTCCTCGACGGTGAGGCGGCGCGGTCCGAACGGCGAGGCATCGGACGCATCGGAATCCATGAGCAGCGTCGGCGTATCGATGCCGTAGTCGTCCGGGTGGCCGGGCTCGTCGAGGATCACGTGCCCGAGCTCGTGCGCGAGCGTGTTGCTCGTGCGCCGGGCGCGCACGCCCGCGCGATCGACGATGACCACGTTGCGCATGCTCGACCCGTCGCTCGCGATGAACGACTCGCCGATGCGGCCGCCTCCGGCGAAGAACGGGATCACGATGAGCTCGATGGTGCGCGGATCGCCGTCGTCGACCGCCTTCACCAGCGTGCGCTCCTCGAGCGTGCCGGCGACGGAGTCGACGTCGCCGAAGTGCTGCAAGCCGTCGGTGAGATCGACGGAGCCGACGTGCACGCTGAGCGTCGGATCCGTCGACGAGATCAGCTCCACGCTCGCGAGCTGACCGTCCGCCCGGCGCAGCGCCACGTCGACGCTCGGCGTGGCGCCCGGGGCGATGCGCGCGTTCTCCGAGATCGCGGCCTTGAAGCCCGCGGTCTCCGCCGCGCGCTGCAGCTCGAGCGCCGCCTGCCGGGTCGACCAGCCCTTCTTCGTCTCGAAGCGGAGGGGGCGCTTGTCGATCTCGAGGCGCACGGTGCCGCCGCTCGCCGGCAGACCGATGTCGTCGCCGAGCGCGACGAGGTACGGCGGCGGCGGGCTCATCACCTTCACGTCCATCTGCGCGGTCGGTCCGAACGTCACCCCGCACTGCCCCCACGTCGCCGAGGCGACGGACAGCTCCTGGCGCACGGCGGCGATCGCGCCGGAGTCCGTCCCACCGATCGACGGGCTCCCGCTCGGGGTGATGCGCATCACGAAGGCGTGGATCGACAGGCGGTGACGCCCGATCGAACCGACGGCGCTCTGCCTCGGCCCGGCGACACGGATCGCCTGGAGCTTCTTGCCCGAGCCGTCGCGTACCGCGATCGCGCCGCCGACCTCTGCCCGGATCGAGCGCGTGGCGACCAGCGGATGCGCGCGGTCGACCTCGTCGACGACGAAGCGGAGGGGGGCGCTCGCCGAGCACACCAGGTCGGGGCCGGCGGATGCGTCGCACGACGACTTCGCGAGCGGGAGGTCGCGGATCCGATCGACGGGCGTGCCGTCGGGCGCGAGCGACTCGACGGTGATCGGTCCGAGGCTCGTGCCCGAGGGCGACGCGAGCGCGATGCGGAGCGCGTCCGGATCGGCGAACGGCTGATCGACGTCGTCGAGATCGACGCGCGCCGGGGGCGTGCGCTGGAGCGAGGCGTGATCCCTCGTCAGATCGAGCGCGCGCTTCTCGCCGTCGCGCATGCCGACGCCGTGCACGTCGAGCGCGACGGCGAAGTCCCTGCCCTGCGCGGGTCGGACGACGACGACGACGCGCCCGGGCCCGACGCCCTGGAGCTGCGCGCCGGCGGGCAGCCGCTCGCCCCACGCGAGGACCTTGCCGCCCGCGACGACGCGCGCCTTCTCGCGTCCGGACACCGGGGCGAGGGTCGCGCCGGTGAAGCGCGGCTCGAGCGTGACGAGATCGGCCCGCGCCGCGGGCGAGACGATCTCGCCGTCCGCATCGGCGCGCTCGTCGGCGTCGTCGTCGTCGCGATCGGCGACGAGCGTGATGCGCTCGGTTACCGGCGGGACGGAGGCGCCCTGCGAGACGCCGACCTCGGCGTGCACGCCGGGCACCTTGCCCTCCGCACCGGCGAGACCGCTCGCGAGCACGCCCGCGAGGACGGCGCAGAAGAAGAGACGGCCGCCGTGTCCCCGATGGGGACCGGCCGATGCGAACAGCCGAACCAACCCATGGAAGGTTACGCGCCGCGTGCTATTCGAGCCAGCCCCACTGGATCCACCGGAACGGCGTCTCGGTGACGACCACGTGGTCCTCGGACTCGCGATGGCCGGCATGCGCCGCGCGGACGAGCGCGCCCCAGGCCACGTTCGAGATGCTCCGCGAAACGATGAGCTCGTCGCTCAGATCGCGCGCTTTTTGCCGGGTCTCGGCGAGGGTCGGGCCGCTCGCCGAGTCCCACAGGGCGGCGACCGCGAGGCCCTTGAGCTCGTCGCGCTTGGCGTTCAGCGCACAATCGACGAGCGCCTCCTTCATGTCGCCTCGGCCATGATCGCGCGCGAGGAACGACGCGGCGCGCACCGAGACTTCGTCGCCGAGCGGCGCGCTCTTCACGAGGCCCTCGAGCATCGGCTTGCAGCTCGCCGCGCGCGCGCGGGCCATGCGAAAGAGGAAGGTGGTGTCGCGATCGGCGCTCGGGCGATCGGAGAGGCGGGCGACGAGCTCGACCGTGGGACGCGTGGTGGGCGCGGTGACGGATCCGGCGGCGCCGTTCGCTTCGGCGCGCGTCTCCTCGAGCGCCCACTTCACGAGCGACCACGCCGAGCGCGCGCTCGACGGACCGACGAGCGCCTTCTGCGTCGCCTCGTCGAGCGGGCCGGGATCGCCGGCCTTCGTCGCGACGTCCGCGAGGACGAGCCAGCGGCCGAGGTGACGCTCTGCCCCGCGCAGGACCGCGAGCGCAGGGCCGACGAACACGCCGCCGAGGCGCGCGGGCGCGGTTCGGGCGAGCGGAACGAAGACGTCCACGCACAAGGAGATGCGATGGCTCTCCTTGATCATCGGGGCGATCGAGGTGAGGTGCGCGCCGTTCGATTCGCGACGGCAGACGCGCGCGGTCTCCGCGCCGAACGCGAGGTGCGACTGCCGGCTCGCCGCGAGCTTCGCCAGCGGCGCGCTCAGGACCGCGTCCTTGCAGAAGCACGCGGCGCTCAGCGTGGCGCTGCCGCCCGCGTCGTCGGTGGCGAGCGCCGCCTTGAGGAAGCCGGGGACGCTCTTGTCCTCCGCCTCGGCGAGCGTGCGGATGCATGCCGACCAGAGATCGCGTGCGTGCGATCCGCGGCGCACCATCACCTGCGTCGCGTCGACGAGCGACCCGCGGAGCGCGGGCGAGATCGCGGCGACGGCGCGGAGCGCGCCGCCCAGCTTCACTTCGCTCGCAGGCTTTCGCTCGAGCGCGCGCTCGAGCTCGGACTCGAAGCGCGCGCGTGTCGCCTTGTCGACGATCTCTGCGCGCGCGACGCCCGGCGCCGACGCCCGCTTACCGAGCACCTCGATGCGTTTCGCTTTGCTCGTTGTCGTTCCCATGCCCCCGTCCGACCCCGCGTAGGACATCGAGGTATACCAGAGCGGTTCGAGACCGGGATCGCGATCGAGCAACGGCGATCGAAATTTCGATCGCCTCCGCCACGCGCAAGGATCGTGCTTGACAGTCTCGCCTGCGCGACGCGCTCGATGCGCTCACACTTTGCTGATCGCGATGAGCACCTTGTCGCCCTCGACGTCGACCTCGCGCGCGTGCGCAGGCGCCGTCTCGACGACCGACAGGTCGACGGCGAGGCACTCGCTCTTGATCGACGCCTCGTTCTTCTTCGCGATGCGCGTCGCTCGATCGCTGCCGCCGATGGCGACCTGGATCCGATCGACGAACTCGAGGCCCATGTCCTTGCGCGCCGTCTGGATCCGGTTCAAGAGCTCGCGGAGGAAGCCGAGATCGCGCAGCTCGTCGTCGAGGCGCGTGTCGAGGACGACGACGCCCACGCGATCGCCTGCGGCCGCGTAGCCCTCCTTCGCCTCGAATGCGACCTCGATGTCCTCGCGCTCGAGCGCGACGCCGTCGAACGTCACCTTGCCGTCGGACAGGAGCTGGGCGACGACCGCCTGCGCGGCGGCCGCATCGAGCGCGCCCATCGACTTCTTGAGCGCCTGGGCCTCCTTCCCCATCCCCTTCTGCCCGAGGGTGCGGAAGTTCGGCTTCACCTTGTACGCGACGTACTGCTCGGCGCCCGTCGTGACGATCTCGACGGCGAGCACGTTCAGCTCGTCCTTCATCATCTCGAGGTACGGGGCGAGGCGATCGGCGAGCTTGGCGTCGGCGAGGATCACCTTGGCGACCGAGAGCGGCTGGCGCACCTTCAGCTTCGCCTGCGTGCGGACCTGGAGGCCGAGGCTGACGAGGTCGCGGACCGCGGCGATGGTCTGCGACAGGCCGCGATCGACGAGCGCCGTGTTCGCCTCGGGCCACGACGTGAGGTGGACGCTCTCTTCCTTCCCTGCCCCGCGCGTGGCGAGGTTCCGCCAGATGCCCTCGCTCTGGTACGGCGTGAACGGCGCCATCACCTGCGCGACGGTGAGGAGGCACTCGTAGAGCGTCTCGTACGCCGCGCGCTTGTCGTCATCCATCCCCTTCTCGGCCGAGCGCCAGAAGCGATCGCGCGAGCGGCGGACGTACCAGTTCGAGAGCGCGTCGACGAAGTCGGTGATCTTCTTCGTCGCCGTGTAGAGGTCGTACGCGTCGAGGTCCTTCGTCACGCCGTCGACGAGGAGCGCGAGCTCCGAGAGGATCCAGCGATCGATCTCGGGACGCTTCTTGGGATCGCTCGGCCCACCAGCGAGGCCCGTCGGATCGAAGCCGTCGATGTTCGCGTAGATGGTGAAGAACGAGTAGACGTTCCGGAGCTTGACCAGCGTCTCCTTCTGGAGCGCGCGGACGTTCGACAGCGAGTGGCGCGTGTTCGACCACGGCGGGTTCGACGCGTAGAAGAACCAGCGGAACGCATCCGCCCCCGGCGCGGGGGTCGCGGGATCGACGATCGCCACGCGCTCCTGGTTCGGCAGGCGCGGCACCTCCACCGGCTTCACGTCCTTCACCGTGGTCGGCGTCGCGCCGATCTCGCGGCGGTCCTGCTCGGAGAGGACGACGACGCGGCGGCGCAGCTTCTTGTGCGCCTTCAGCACGAGCTCGCGCGAGTTGCCGAGCGCGGCGCCGTCGCCCGGCACGAAGACGTGGACCTTCGCGCCCTCCTGGAGGTCGAGGCCTTCCATGTCCTCGCGCGCGATGAGCGCGACGCCCTTCTCGGCCTTCACCCCCTCGACGTCCTTCTCGTCGAGGACGCCGAAGTCCATCGAGACCTTCTGGAGGATGACGTCGGGCGGCGTGTAGTTGCCCTTCGACTTCGACTCCTTCTTGCCTTCCTTGTCGCCGACGTGGCCGAGCACGATGCACGTCTTGAACGGCGACTGGCCGAAGACGAGCGTGCCGATCATGAGGAGCGAGTAGAACCACCCGCGCGTCTGATCGATCGCTTCGCTGATGAAGTCCGCGGGGAAGCTCTTCTCGAACTGCTCCTTGCCCTGGTGCGGGTAGCCCCACTGCGCGAAGGGCATGCAGCCCGAGTCGAACCAGCAGTCGATGACCTCCGGCACGCGGCGGTAGGTGCCCGGCTCGCCCGGGTTCTGCCAGGTGACCTGGTCGATCCACGGCTTGTGGACGATGAGGTGCTCGCTGAGCGACGGGTCCTTCTTCTTCGCCTCGTCCCAGTGATCGAACGCCTTCGGGTTCTTCGCCAGGATCTCGGCGACGCTCGCGGGCACTTCCATCTTGCCCGTCTCGTCGTTGATCCAGACGTTGAGCGGCGTGCCCCAGTAGCGCTCGCGCGACAGCGCCCAGTCGACGTTGTTCGCGAGGAAGTCGCCCATGCGCCCTTCCTTGATGTGCTCCGGGAGCCACTGGACCGAGCGGTTGTTCGCGATCGCCTCGTCCTTCATCGCGGTCGTGCGGATGTACCAGGCGGGCCGCGCGAGCTGGATCAGCGGGTCGTTGTCCGCGCGCCAGCAGAACGGGTACGGGTGGCGGTACTGCTCGGCATGCACGAGGAGGCCCTTGTCCTTCAGCTCCTCCTGCAGGTCCTTGTCGGCGTCCTTCACCCAGCGCCCGGCGTACTTCCCCATCTCCGGGACGAACGTGCCGTCCGGCTTGATCGCGCAGAAGATGGTCGCCTCCGCGCCGACGTTCTTCCGGTGCGCCTGGAAGTCGTCTTCGCCGAACGCGGGCGCGATGTGGACGATGCCGGTGCCGGCGTCGAGGGTGACGAAGTCGGCGGGGATCACGCGCCAGGTCGTGTCGGCCGCGTCCTTCGCGAACAGATCGAACGGCGGGTGGTACTTCTTTCCGACGAGCTCGCTCGCGGGGATCACCTTCTCGACGGTGAGCGTGGTGCCGAGCTTCTTCGCGATCGCGTCGACGAGGTCCTTCGCGACGATCAGCTTCCGCTCGAGCGCCTTCTTCGCCGCCGCGCCCTTCGCCTTCTCGACGTCGCCCTTCACGACGGCGTACTCGAACTTCGGGTTCACCGCCGCGTACATGTTCGACGGCAAGGTCCACGGGGTCGTCGTCCACACGCAGAGCGCGGTCGTCGGATCGTCCACCAGCGGGAAGCTGACGAACACCGACGGATCGTCGACGTCCTTGTAGCCGAGGCCGACCTCGGCGGCGGACAGCGCGGTGCCGCCCTGCGCCCACCACCACACGACCTTGTGACCGCGATAGAGGAGCCCCTTCTTCGCGAGCTCCGAGAGCGCCCACCACACGCTCTCGACGTACGAGCGGTGATACGTGACGTACGCGTCCTTCAGGTCGACCCAGAACGCGACGTTCTCGGTGAGCTGCTCCCACTCGTTCGTGTAGCGGAACACCGACTCGATGCACTTCTTCGCGAAGGGCTCGATCCCGTACTGCTCGATGGCCGCCTTGCCGAGGATGCGGAGCTCCTTCTCGACCTCGACCTCGACCGGGAGGCCGTGCGTGTCCCAGCCGGCCTTCCGGGCGACGTGGAAGCCGCGCATCGTCTTGTAGCGAGGGAACAGGTCCTTGATGACGCGCGTGAGGACGTGCCCGTTGTGCGGCAGACCGTTCGCGGTCGGCGGGCCCTCGAAGAAGACGAACTCCTTGCCGTCCTTCGTCTTCGCCAGCGACTTCTCGAAGATCCTGGCGTCCTTCCAGAACGCGAGGATCTCGGACTCCTCCTTGGGGAAGTCGAGCGACGTCGGGACCTTGTCGAAGCGAGCGGTGGTCATGGAAAGGGAGAAGGTTCTTACCACCGTCTGATGCGTCCCGCGTCCATCGAACTGGGCCTCGGACGATCCGGGGGAAGCCCATAAACCCCGACAAAAGCCGGGTAGGACATGTGGTCCGATATGTGCTTGAAAGGCTCCGAGGCCGGATGTCGTTCAACCTCCCGCGCAACCCTCGCGACCTGCGGTTCACGGGAGAGCTCCGCGCCCAGCTCGGACGCGCGCGGAAGACGCCGCGCGACGTGTACCAGGCCGATCCGGTCCGGACGCCGTTCGTCTCCGGCCCTCCGGCCGCGAGCATCGAGATCCTGGACGAGCTCTTCGAGGACGACGACGACGACGCGCCGACGACGCTGCTCGATCGCGAGGGCCGCGACATCCTTCCGGGCGGGTTCGACGCGGCCGGCTCGCCCTCCGCGAGGGCGCGGGCCGGCGCGAAGCCCGCGGCGCGGCCGCAGGCGACGGCGCCGATCCCGAACTTCCGCGCGATGCCCGAGCCGGTGCCCGAGACGCCGAGCGTCATCGTGGCGCCCGAGCCGCTCCCCGTGACGCCCCCGCGCCCCCAGGGACCGCCGCTGGCGTTCTGGCTCGTCGCCGCCGTGTTCGCCGCGGGGCTCAGCTACAAGGTCGCGCCGATGGCGGTCAGCCAGGCCGACTCCGTCGTGCACCTGTTCGATGCCCACGGCGCGGCCTCCGAGTGACGGCGC
Organism: Labilithrix sp.; assembly: GCA_039809525.1. Lineage (GTDB taxonomy): Bacteria > Myxococcota_A > Polyangia > Polyangiales > Polyangiaceae > Labilithrix. The sequence goes on from JBDHVD010000183.1 coordinate 10,611, forward strand.
TTAGGATCTTTTCAAGATCCGCGTAGGAGCCTCTTAGGAACGCGCTCGCCTCGGAAGCGCCAGAGTGACGGTCATGAAGATCGCCTCTCGCTTCGCGTGGCCTGCCGCCGTCCTCCTCGCCCTCCTCGCCGCCTGCGAGGACTCCACGAACGGCGGCGGGGCATCGTCCTCGTCCGGGGGCGTGCCGACCCCGGGATCGAGCTCGGGAGGCCGCCCCGACGCGCCCGGCGACGACGAGCCGTCGTGCCCGACGACGACGGCCGGCCCCACGTTCCACAAGGGCGACGTCCAGGACGGCGAGGTCTGGACGGCCGAGGCGAGCCCGCACATCGTCGAGTACGACGTCAACGTCCGCGGCGGCGCGAAGCTCACCATCGCGCCCTGCGCCGAGGTCCAGGTCGCCAAGGGACAGCACCTGCGCGTCGCGTTCCCGGGCACGCCGAACACCGGCACCCTCGTCGCCGAGGGCACGGCGAAGCGGCCGATCAAGATCCACGGACGCGACGGCGCCCGCTGGGCGAGCCTCTACGTGCACGCGCCCGGCACCGCGCGCCTCGCGCACGTCACGCTCGAGGGCGGCGGCGGCGGCGACTTCGAGCGCGGCTCGTCGCTCGACGTCCTCGGCGACGGCGAGGACGGCGCCGATCCGATCGTCTTCGTCGATCACGTCACCATCGCGGGCTCTCTCGGCGTGGGCGCCTACCTCCAGCGGGCCGCCGCGTTCGAGAAGGGCTCGCGCGACCTGACGATCTCGGGCGCGGGCGACTACCCGCTCTGGATCAGCGAGCACGTGCTCGATGCGCTCCCGACGGGCACGTACACGGGCAACACGAAGGACGAGATCATGGTCGATCCCGAGGGTGGCGGCACCGCAGGCACGGGCTTCCTCGAGGACGCGACGGTCCACGATCGCGGCGTGCCGTATCACATCGGCGACTCCACGGGAGAGAGCCTGCGCATCGGCGGCCGCACCGACGGCAAGCTCGTGACCGTGACCATCGAGCCGGGCGTCACGATGAAGTTCGGACCGGGCGGCGCGCTCAAGGTGCAGCACTTCACCACCGACAAGCCGTCGACCGCCGCGCTCCGCGCGATCGGCACGCCGGACAAGCCGATCGTCCTCACCTCCGCGAAGGACGCGCCCGCGCCCGGCGACTGGATGGGCATCTGGTTCGGCGGCATTCCGCAGGCGACGAACGCGATCGAGCACGTGAAGATCGAGTACGCCGGGGGCGACTGCGGCTGCATCCTCAACACCTGCAGCGCGATCAGCGAGCACGAGGGCGCGATCATCTTCACCGCGCAGCCCCCGAGCGCGTTCGTGAAGAACACGACGTTCCTGAACATCGCCGGTCACGGCATCACCGAGGGCTTCGACGGATCGTTCGTCGACTTCCGCCCGAGCAACACGTTCACCGGCGTCGCCGGCTGCGAGCAGACGCGCCCGCGCGACGTGTCGACCACCTGCCCGAGCCCGAAGCCGGCGTGCGACTGATCGCACCGCTCGCCGGCGTGGCCCCCGCGACGCCTGCGCGAAGAGGCCGACCATCGTCAGCATGCTGACGATCTCGCCGGGCCGGGCCAGCTGGGGGGATGGCCCGGGCCAGACCTGCACGCAGGCCGCACGCGCGGCGATGCGAGAACGTCAGCATGCTGACGATTTCGGCCGCGATCGGCGGGGGGGCCGGCGCGGTCGCGGCCCGTCCGGGCCCGAGCCCGGAGCAGAGCTCGAAGCCGAAGCCGAAGCCGAAGCCGAAGTGCGACCGAGCTACTGACAGAGGCCGAGCACCGGCGAGCACGACTGGCTGCAGCAGTCCGAGTGCTTCGAGCAGACGCTGTCGTACGGACGGCACGAAGGCGGCTTCACCTGCGAGGCGGCGACGTTCGACGGAAGGACGAACGTCCCCGCGAGCGGCTGGTTGCCCGAGAAGATCCCGTTCCACGTCCCGGCGAGCGTCCCGTCGCAGACGTTCGCCGCGGATGCGTGCTGGAGCGTCGAGAGGTGGAGCTCGCAGAGCTGCGTCTTGTCGACGACCGCCCAGCCGCTGCCGGTGTAACGGAGCACGGCGCAGCCGACGGAGCCGTTCGGGCTGTAGTCCTTCTGTCCGGGGATCGGCGTGAAGTAGAGGCCGATCACCACGTCGTTCGTCACGATGTTCGTCACGTTCGGCGCGAGGATCAGGCGGAGGCCGCCGCTCGACGGATCGGTGATCACCTGGCCGTTCTTCGGGCTCGGCGTCGTGCCGTAGATCGAGCCCGAGGACGACGCGGGGCCGACGCAGGCGGTGCGATCGACGCCCGGGAGCGAGCCGTCGGGCGCCGACGCGTCCTTCTGCGGCGGAGGCGGCGCGGGCGGCTTCGGCTTGCTCGACCCGGCGTCGGGCGCGCTCGGGTCGTCGCTCGACGACGGATCGTCCGCGCTCGCCGAGGGATCCTCCTCGTCGCCGTCGGCGGCCTCGGCCGGAGAGGCTTCTTGCTGCTGGATGATGCGCTTGGTCGTCGTCGTGCAGCCGACGAGGGCGAGGAAAGCGAAGGAAGCGAAGGCGGCGCGACGGAGGCTCATGCTCCCGAGAGCCGCGCCGCCGCCCGGGGTCGCGAGAAATCGTCAGCCGGAGCAGCCGGATTCGGCGGAGAACAGCTTCCCGCAGGCGCCGTCGTCCTCGAACGCGCCGCAGGCGTCCTTCTTCGCCGCCTTGTAGCAGTCGATCAGCTGCCCGACGGTGACCTTGCACGTCGAGGGCGGCGGCTGCGCGACGCACTGCTCCTTCGAGTTGACGGTGAGGAAGAGGCCCTTCTTGTCTCCGGCGGTGCACTCGAGCTTCGTGCCCGGCGGATCGTCGATCGACGCGAGGAGCAGGCTGCACATGTCGGCGAGCTGCTTCGAGGACAGCGAGCCGACGGAGCAGCTCGTGATCTCGCCGGAGCATCCGCCGCCGCCGCCGCTGCTGCTGCTCGAGCTCGAGCTGGTCGCGCCTCCGGAGGAGGAGCCGCCGGAGGACGAGCCGCCGGAGCTCGAGCCGTTCGAGCCGCCGTCGGAGTCGCTGCCGGAGCAGGCCGCGAGGAAGAAGAACGAAGCAATGCCGAGCGCGCTCGCGCGCGCGAAGGTACGAAAAGCCATGATGGACCTCTCTCTGCGGAAGGCAGAGACGTTCAGCGGATGCGGCGGTACTTGCGCTCCACGACGTCCTGGTCGTCGAAGATCGTGAGCGTCTGCGACGTCGCCTCGTAACGGCCGGTGCGATTGAAGTCCTTTGCAGGACACTCCGGCGCTTCGAAGAAGAACGACGCGTTCGGCGCCTCCCACGTGCTGGTCTCGCCGTGGAGCGGGTACGCCGCGAACGTCCCTGTCGGGTTGCGTGCCTCGGTGAGGCGATCGATGGCGCCCTGCTGGGGCGATCCCCTCACGACGATGGTCTCGCGCACCTGCATCGTGCCGGTGATGCCCGCCGCGAAGAAGCGCATCTCCACGAGCTCGTAGCTGCCGAGCACGATCGTCCCGCCGGCGTAGCTCGGAGGCACGCCGGCGCTGGCCGCGACGTCGACGAAGCTCGCCTCCTGCGGGAACGTCACCCCGCAGCCCGCATCGAGCGGCGGCGTGCGCGCGTCGTTCGTCGACGCGTCCGACGTCGGGTCCACGTGCGCGTCGTGCGGGATCGACGCCTCCGTGCCGCCGTCCGCCGCCACCGCATCGAGCGCACCGACGTTCGCGCGCACCGTGCACGCGAGCGATGCGAACGGCAGGGCCGCCAGGGCGAGGACGAGGATCCGTTTCAACGCACACGTCCCCTGCCATGGACGCTGCGTGGGCGCATTATCGAAAAATCGTACGCGGCCTCACCCGAGCTTCACTCGACCAGCCGGTCGATGCGCGCGGCGTGGCTCGAGCCGGGATACGCCGCGTGGAACGCCTTCGCCCGGCGGCGCGCCTCGTCCACGCGTCCGAGGCGGACGAGCGCCTCGATCGCGATGACCTCGCGCTCCTGCGCGAGCGCGCCCGTCGGGTACGCGCGCTGGTGCTCGCCGGCGATCGCCAGCGCACGCGCGGCCGAGCCGCGGAGCAGCTCGTCGTGCGCCTGCTGGAGGAGCGTCGCCTCGGGCACCGCCGGACGCGGCGCGACGCGGGCGGAGGGCTTCGGCTCCGGCGCCGGGGACGTCTCGACCGGCGGCGGCTCGACGGGCGCCGATGCGCGCGGCGGCGGCGAGGCCGACGGCGGCGCGGGCGCGCGCGTCGTCGCGCTCGGGCACGGACGGGGCGCCT
>JBDHVD010000184.1:0-14864 GCA_039809525.1 Labilithrix sp.
TGCGGTGAACTCCGCCTTCCCCGGGGTGTCGGGCACTTTGCCGTCCGGGAACATGCACGTTGCATTCATCGCGAAGCGCGTCCCCGTCGCCGAGAACGTGCCGCTCCACCGGTCGTCCTCGCCGGCCAACGTGCCGGCCGACACGACGTGGATCGCGCCGCGGCGGAGCTCCTGCGTCGTCGCGCGCGCGGAGCCGATCCGCCGTCCTTCGCTGCCGCTCGAGCCCCACACCTTCACGGCCGTGAGGACGTACACCCCGTCCTCGACCACGCCGCCCGCCGGCTCCGGCGCGGGCTCTTGCGTCAGGTACACCCCGACCCGCTCGCCGCGCTGCCCGAGCGCGTTGCACGTCCCGTCCGTGGTCGCGGTCCGGTCGGGCTCCTCCGTCGGGACCGCGCCCCCTGCGTCCGCCTCCTCCGCGGCGGCGCCCGCATCCGCGCTCGCGCCTCCGACGGTCCCGCTCGTCCCGCCGCACGCCACCAGCCCCGCGATCAACCAACCGAGATGACGACGCCCCACGCGGCGCCACCTAACACGGCCGTCATCGCCGCGCACCCGAACGTGGCGCCGTCCTGCGCGCCGTCCTAAGCCGCGAGCTGGCGAGACGGAGTCGCTCGCGTACGAAGACGCCGACGGGAGGAACCGCAAGCGCGAATACGAGGCAAATTTCCCCGTGGCATCATTTTCGCTTTCGTGACCGGCCCCGGCGTGTAAGCTTCTTTTGGCGGGACCTCGGGCGCTCTTCGCCCCCGGGGACCGCGGGACACACCCGATGGAAATCAAACAGCAACTCAAGCTCAGTCAGCAGCTGGTGATGACCCCGCAGCTGCAGCAGGCGATCCGCCTCCTGCAGCTCTCCCGGCTCGAGCTCATCGAGGAAATCCGTAAGGAATGCGACGCGAACCCCGTCCTGGCGGACGAGGACTTCGAGCCGCGCCCCCGCAACCAGGAGAGCTCGGGCGAGGCCGCCATCCCGACCACGACCGCCGAGCAGGGCGAGTCCCGCATCGAGATGCTCGATGACCGGAAGCGGATGGAGACCGGCGAGGCGCAGAAGACCGAGACCAAGCAGGTCAACGAGATCGACTGGGAGCAGTTCCTCGAGAACCGCACGCTCCAGCAGCCCCTCCCCGCGAACCGCGGCGGCTTCGACGATCTCCCGCCCATCGAGCAGAACCTCACGAAGGGCCAGTCCCTCGTCGATCACCTGCGCTGGCAGGTCCAGATGAGCGACATGACCGACTCCGAGAAGCGCTTCGCGGAGCTCGTCCTCGGCAACCTCGACGACAACGGCTTCCTCGACCTCAAGGGTGTCGAGCGGCCCGACGGGACGCGCACCCCGGACCTGACCATCGAAGAGCTCGCGACCGAGTCGAACCTCGATCCGGAGGACGCCCCCGAGGTCCTGCGGATGATGCAGGAGATGGATCCGGTCGGCGTCTGCGCGCGCGACCTCCGCGAGTGCCTCCTCGTCCAGGCCGAGGTGTTCGGTTACGAGGACCTCGAGGTCACCATCATCGACAAGCACCTCCACAACCTGGAGAAGCACAACTACCAGGCGATCGCGCGCGACCTGAAGGTGCCGGTCGAAGAGGTGTACGAGGCGGTCAAGGAGATCCAGAAGCTCGAGAGCCGTCCGGCGCGCAACTTCACCGACACGGACGAGAAGCAGATCGCGATCACCCCCGACGTCTACGTCGTCAAGGACGAGGACAAGTGGACGGTGAGCGACAACGATCGCGGCGTGCAGCGCCTCTACATCAACGAGGCGCTCACGAAGCAGCTGCTCAAGGATCCGAACGCCAAGGAGTTCATCGGCGAGAAGCTGCGGAACGCGCAGTGGCTCATCCGCGCGATCGAGCAGCGTCGCAAGACGATCATCCGCGTCACCGAGTGCATCGTCGAGAAGCAGCGCGACTTCTTCGAGAAGGGCGTCGCCTACCTCAAGCCGATGATCCTCCGTGACGTCGCGGAGGCGGTCGGCATGCACGAGTCGACGATCAGCCGCGTGACGACGAACAAGTACGTCCACACGCCGCAGGGCCTCTTCGAGCTGAAGTACTTCTTCAACTCGTCGATCCGCCGCGTCGCCGAGGAGGACATCGCCTCGGAGAGCGTCAAGCAGGCGATCAAGAAGATCATCGACGGCGAGGACAAGCAGAACCCGCTCAGCGATCAGGCGATCGTCGAGATCCTCGCGAAGCAGGACGGCATCCAGATCGCGCGCCGCACGGTCGCGAAGTACCGCGAGATGCTCGGCATCCTCGCGTCGAGCAAGCGCAAGAAGCTGTTCTGATCGGTCCTTCCCGGGACCTCCCCGCGGCCGGATGCTCCAGGGCGTCCGGCCGCGATCCGTCCATGCCCCGACGCGGGTGCCCGGCGCGGGGGTGCTCGACCTGTGACCGACGCCCCGACCAGACGACGCGGGCCCGGTATTTGCGGGGCGAACCGCGAGCGATTCACGCTCGCATCGCCGCGCGAACGGAGGCTAGACTCGTCATGTAGGCCCGCGGCTGCGAGGCCGCTCGCGATCGGAGGTCGGTGTCGTTTGGCAATACCCGTCGCCGCACGGATGCGGTCCAGACGGACGGATTCAGCGCCCAGATCAGCGCTCAGAGACGAGGCGGAGGAAGCGAAGCATGAACATCTCCATCACCTTCCGACAGATGGATGCGACCGACGCGGTGAAAGGTTACGCCACGGAAAAGGTCGCCAAGCTGCAGAAGTTCTTGCGACAGCCCTTGCACGGACAGGTGACGCTCAGCTGCCAGAAGACCATCCACCAGATCGAGGTGGACCTCCACTCGGGAGGCGAGCACTATCACGCCCACGAGTCGAGCGAAGACATGTATGCGTCGATCGACAAAGTCATCGACAAGCTCGAACGCCAGATCCGCGGCGTGCACTCGACCCACAAGAAGAAGGGTCAAGAACGCGCATCGGATCGTCTCCTCCCGGACGAGCCGGAGGAGTGACCGGGGGCGGCCTCGCGCCGCCTCTTTCTTAACCCCCGAACAATGCGCCTCACGGACCTACTCTCGCCGGAGCGCGTCGACATCAAGCGCGCCAGCGGCGAGCCATTCGACAAGGAGAAGGCCATCGCTCTGCTCGCCGGCATGCTCGGCGAGCGCGACGGTGTCACGACGTCGGAGATCGAGCGCGTCCTTCTCGAGCGCGAGCAGCTCCAGTCCACCGGGATCGGCGAGGGGGTGGCGATCCCGCACGGAGCACTGCCGCAGCTGAAGGAGCAGGTCGCGGCCCTGCTCATCGTTCCCGACGGGGTCGAGTTCCAGGCCATCGACGATGCGAAGGTCTCGATCCTGTTCGGCGTCATCGGACCGAAGCGCGCGACCGGAGAGCACCTGAAGACGCTCGCGCGCGTCTCGCGGCTCCTCAGGAGCCGTGACTTCAGGGCTCGGCTCGTGGGTGCCGCGGACGCCCGGGCCGTGTTCGAGCTCATCAGCGCGGAAGAAGCGGAGAAGAAGGGGGGACCGTGAGCACGGGGTCGGGACGACCGGACGCACCTGGCCCTGCGGTCAGGTCTGCACCGCCACCGCTCGTCGACGTGACCGTCGGCGAGCTGGTGGACGACGGACGTCTCGGCCTCGAGCTGACGCTCCTGGCGGGGGCGGCGGGCAAGGGGCGCCCGATCCGTCACCCGCGCGTGCAGAAGAGCGGGCTCGCGCTCGCGGGACACTTCTACGGCGTGGTCCCGTCCCGCGTGCAGGTCCTCGGCGAGACCGAGCTCTCGTACCTCGACACGCTCACGCCCGACGCCCGGAGCGCCGCCGCGCGCGGGTACTTCTCGCTCGGGCTCTCGTGCGTCGTGCTCACGCGGCGCGACGAGGCGCCGAAGGCGATCGTGCAGGCGGCGGAGGCGACGGGCACGCCCCTGTTCATGAGCGAGGCGCGCTCGAGCCGCACGATCAACGCGCTCCACGCGCTGCTCGACGAGAAGCTCGCGCCGACGACCACGCTCCACGGCGTGCTCGTCGACGTGTTCGGCATCGGCCTGCTCCTCCTCGGCAAGAGCGGGATCGGCAAGAGCGAGTGCGCCGTCGAGCTCGTGCTCCGCGGCCACCGGCTCGTGGCCGACGACGTCGTGCGCTGCGAGTGGCGGCCGCCGGGGATGGTGTTCGGCTCGCCCGCCGACATGCTCCGGCACCACGTCGAGGTGCGCGGCCTCGGCGTCCTCAACATCAAGGACCTCTTCGGCGTCACCGCCGTGCGCGAGCGCAAGCGCATCGACATGATCGTCCAGCTCGACGAGTGGAACGAGCAGAAGGAGTACGACCGGCTCGGCGTCGACGACCAGTACCAGTCGATCCTCTCGACGCCGATCCGCCTCGTCACCGTGCCGGTGCGTCCGGGCCGCGACATGGGCGCGATGCTCGAGATGGCGGCGCGCAACGAGCTGCTCCGGCGCGCGGGCAAGCACTCCGCGAAGGAGCTCCTCGCGCGGCTCGAGGAGAACGCGGGCCTCGCCGGCGAGATGGCGCTCGACGATCAGCCCGAGAGCGTGATCAGCGCGCCGGTCTCGCCCATCCCGCCGTCGCGCGTGCCCGTGCCTCCGCCGAACAGCAGCACCGCGCAGCCCGACGGTCGGTGGAGCGACTCGGAGCGTCCGCAGCCGGCCGCCCGCCCGTGGAACGGCAACGAGAGCTCGGCGTGGATCCCGGCGGTGCGCCCGAAGGGAGGCGACGGATGATCGATCCGACCTCCGCGAAGCGCTCCACGACCAAGCCGATGGCGGTCGTCGTCACCGGCCTCTCGGGTGCAGGCCGGACGACCGCGCTCCACGCGCTCGAGGACCTCGGCTTCTTCTGCATCGACAACCTTCCGACCGCCCTCGCGCCCGATGCCGTCGCGCTCTGCGAGCGTGGCGGCATGTCCCGCGTGGCGCTGGGAATGGACGTGCGCGTCCGCGTGTTCCTCGGCGAAGTCGGCCGGGTCCTCTCGATGCTCGAGGACGGGGGACGCCGCGATCTCCACGTGCTCTTCCTCGACGCCTCCGACGAGACGATCCTGCGTCGCTTCAGCGAGACGCGCCGCCCGCACGCGCTCGCGTCGTCGGGCACGCTCGCCGGCGCCGCCGCGTCGGTCCTCGAAGGCGTCGCCCTCGAGCGCGAACGCCTCGCGCCGCTCCGCGCGCGCGCCACGCAGGTGATCGACACGACGAGCCTCAGCGTGCACGAGCTCCGTCGCGCGGTCATCGAGCACTTCGGTCCGGCGTCGGGCACCGCAGAGCGCATGAGCGTCCGCGTGGTGTCCTTCGGCTTCAAGTACGGCACGCCGGTGGACGCCGACCTGGTGCTCGACGTGCGCTTCCTGAAGAACCCGTACTTCGTCCCCGAGCTGAAGCGGGTGCCCGGCACCGACCCGCGCGTGCGCGACTTCGTCCTCGCCCTCCCCGAGACGACGGAGTTCCTCGACCGCACCCTCGCCCTGCTCCGCTACGTCGTGCCGAAGTACGAGCGCGAGGGAAAGAGCTACCTGACGATCGGGATCGGCTGCACCGGCGGCATGCACCGGAGCGTCGTCCTCGCGGAGCACATCGCCGCCGCGCTCGACGGATCGCTCTCGCCCGCGGGCTCGTCGATCCCGCCCGGCTCGTCGTCGCGTATCGAGATCGCCGTGGTCCACCGCGACGTCGGCCGCGGGGATCCGCCGGCGCGGGTGCGAACGATCAGCGAGACGAACCTGTCGCCGCCTCCCCCGAGCGAGCAGGGAGGTGAACGATGAGCGACAAGGCGACGGCGAAGTTCACCATCATCAACGATCTCGGATTGCACGCGCGCGCCGCAACCAAGCTCGTGCAGCTGGCATCGAAGTACCCGTGCGACGTGGTCCTCTCGCACGCGGGGCAGACCGCCAACGCGAAGAGCGTGATGGGCGTCCTCTTGCTCTGTGGCTCGAAGGGCACCGTCGTGGAGGTCAACGCGACGGGCGTGCAGGCGGCTGAATGCGTCACCGCCATTGGAGAGCTCATCGCCTCGCGCTTCGGGGAGCCGAGCTGATGAGCGACCGCCGGAGCCCGCCGCCCCAGCCTGGCCGCACGAGCGCGCCGCCGCCGGTGCCGAGCTCCGGCGATCGTCCGACGCCGTCCGTCCCCCCGAGCTCGTTCGATCTCGACAAGCTCGAGCCGATCGCGCTGAAGGGCATCGCGGGCTCGCCCGGCGTCGCGGTCGGTCCCGCGCTCGTCCTCGGCGATCTCCGCGCGTCGTTCGTGCGCCGTCACGTGCACACCGCGCAGATCCCGCAGGAGATGGATCGCGTGCGCCAGGCGGTCGACGGTGCGAAGCGAACGCTGCGGGAGGTCAGCGACCGCATGCCCGCCGCGATGCGCGACGCGTCGCCGATCCTCGAGGCCTACCAGATGATGCTCGAGGACCCCGCCCTCCACGAGCGCGTCGAGCGGAAGATCAAGCAGGAGAAGAAGTGCGCCGAGTGGGCGGTCTCCGAGGCGAGCGAGGAGATCGTCGCGATGTTCGGGCCCACCGACGGCACCGAGCGCGACACGTACATCCTCGAGCGGCGCCACGACATCGAGTTCGTCTGCGACCGCCTCCTCCGCACCCTCGTCGGCAGCGACGCTCCGCAGACCGTGCGGCTCGAGGAGCCGATGATCGTGGTCGCGCGCGATCTCTCGCCCGCCGACACCGCGAGCATGGTGCGCGAGCCGGCGCTCGCGTTCGTCACCTGCGTCGGCACGCGCACGAGCCACACGTCGATCATGGCGCGCGCGCTCGAGATCCCCGCGGTGGTCGGCGTGGGCAACGCGCTCGAGCAGATCCGCACCGGCGACACGCTCGTCGTCGACGGCCTCACCGGTCAGGTCACGGTGCACCCGACCGAGCGCACGATCAGCGAGGCGCGCCAGCGGTCCGAGCAGCACCTCGCCTTCGCGCGGCGCCTGCTCTCCGCGCGCCACAAACCGTGCGTGACCGCCGACGGCGTGTCCGTCGCGCTCAAGGCCAACGTCGAGCTCCCCGCGGAGGCCATCCTCGCCGTCGACCACGGCGCGCAGGGGATCGGCCTCTATCGCACCGAGTTCCTCTACATCGACCGCACGACGCAGCCCGGCGAGGACGAGCAGTACGAGGTCTATCGCGCGATCGTCGAGGCGGTCTCGCCCCAGCCGGTCACCCTCCGCACGTTCGACATCGGCGGCGACAAGTTCGCCAGCACCTTCCAGATGCCGTCGGAGATGAACCCGGCGCTCGGCCTCCGCGCGGTGCGCCTCGCGCTCAAGCAGCCGGAGGTCTTCCTCACGCAGCTCCGCGCGATGGTGCGCGCGAGCGCCCACGGCGACGTCCGCATCATGATCCCGATGGTCGCGAGCGTGCACGAGATGCGCGAGGTGCGGCGGCTCGTGGCGCAGGCCACCGAGCAGGTGAAGGCGCGCGGCCATGCCTTCGAGGAGCACATCCCGCTCGGCATGATGATCGAGGTGCCCGCGGCCGCGGTCATGGCCGACGTGTTCGCGCGCGAGGCGGAGTTCTTCAGCATCGGCACGAACGATCTCGTGCAGTACGCGCTCGCGATCGATCGCGCGAGCCAGTCGCTCGCCGCCCTCGCCTCCCCCTTCGACCCGTCGATCCTGCGGCTCATCAAGTTCGTGAGCGACGCGGGCAAGACGCACGATCGGCCGGTGTCGCTCTGCGGAGCGATGGCCTCGGATCCGCTCGCCGCCTGCCTCCTCGTCGGCCTCGGCCTCCGCGATCTGTCGATGGAGGCCGCGGCCATCCCCGAGATCAAGGAGGCCATCCGTCGCCTCACCGTCGCCGAATGCGAGGCGATCGCCGATCAGGCGCTCGCCTGCGACAGCGCCGATGCGGTCGAGGAGGTCCTCGCGCGCGAGGTCGCGCCGCGCGTGATCGATCTGCTCGCCGGCCTCGCCGACGACATCACCTTGACGCGCTCGAGCCTGCCGCCCGACGCGATCGGGCGCTGAGGCGCGCCTCGACGAACTCGCGCACCGCGCGATCGCTCTCCTCCGCGCGCACGAGCATCGCGAAGTGCCCGGCGTCGAGCACCACGAGCCGGCCCGACGTCTTCGCGGCGTACGCGCGTGCCTCCTCGATCCCCGCCATCGCGTCGTGCGCGCCGTGGATCGCGAGGGTCGGGACGCCCGGCGCCCCCGCGTCCGGCGCGGCGCCCGAGATCACGATGACGCCGGCGAACGCGCCCTTCATCCGCGGCGCGAGGCGCGAGGCGCCGTAGCCGCCGTTCGAGAGCCCCGCGAGCACGATGGTCTGCTTGCCGCGCGCGCGGAGCACGTCGACCGTCCGCCGGAGCGTGGCCTCGCCCTCGGGCGACCACCAGTCGCCGACCCAGCGCGTCGACGGGCACGCCGTCACGACGCCGAGCGGCGCCACCGCGCGCGCCATCTGCCAGCACGGCAGGGCGAAGTTGCCGGCGTAGCCGTGGAGGAAGACGACCGCCGCGTCATCCCGCGCCGGAACGCCCGAGGGCGGCTCGACGAGCAGGAGATCGAACGCCCCCGGCCGCTGCAGGCCGAGGTACGTCGCGAGCACGGGGGAAGGCGCGTCGCCCTGCTCCTTCCTCATGTCGTCGTACGCGGCGCGCATCGCGGAGGGAAGGACCCGCGCGTCGTCGGTCAGGAGCCCGCTCGCGGTGAGCACGCGCGTGCCGGCGACCGCCACGTCCGCCTCGTCGACCACGCGATCGACGAGCCGCGACGAGCCTCCGTCGCCGTCGCTGATCGCCAGCGACGTGCCCGAGCCCGCGGTGAAGCAGCGGAGGAACGCGACGACGCCGATCGCCGCGAGGCCGCCGCGGGTGAGCCCCCGCGGACGCCTCCGCGGGCGCCCCTCGAGCGGCATCGTCGTCAGACCGATCACCATCGCGCCCATCGCGAGGACGTAGAGGATGCCCGACCAGGTCGCCGGCCCGGTGAGCACGAGGAAGAGGACGAACAGGTACGGCAGCGCCGCGAACCATCCGACCGTGCGGAGCAGCAGGTTCGTCATGACGCGTCCCTCGTCGAAGGTTGCGGGTCGCTCCCCGCAACGAAACCGCGGCCGACCGATCGGGCTGGGCGCCGGCGCGCGATGAGAAGATCGAGCTCCGCCATGTTCGCGGTGAGAAGAACCCTGCGCACCATCCGCATCGCTCCCATCCCTGACTTCGTCGTAAGCCCGGGCCGCGAGGTGACAAGGTGCGCGCTCGGCGAACGGTCGGCGCGCGCCGACGAACGGTCGTCCGCGTCGATCTGCGCGTCCGCGCTGAAAAATCCATGTTAGGTTCCCCGCCCGCATCATGGGTGTCCTGGCCCGCGTGTCTGCCGCGTTCCTCGCGCTCGGAGGTGCTGCCCTGCTCGCTGGCAGCATGCCCGGGTGTGCCTCGAAGGATCCGAACTCGATCGAGGAGGTCTGTCCGCCTGGGCAGCCTTGTCAGGTGAGCCTCACGATCCTGCACACCTCGGACATCCACTCGCGTCTCTACCCGTACGAGCAGGTCATCACGCAGGTCGACGCCACGCTCGGCCTCGGCGATCTGAACACCGTCGCGAACATCGGCGGGGTCGCGCGGATGGCGTACATCCTGAACCGCGAACGCGCGCGGTCGGGACGCGTGATCCACCTCGACTCGGGCGACTGCTTCCAGGGCGCGCCGGTCTTCAACTTCTTCAAGGGCGAGCCCGAGACGCGGACGATGAGCGCGCTCGGCGTCGACGCCGCCGTCATCGGCAACCACGAGTTCGACTTCGGCGCGCAGAACGTCGCCACGCAGTTCCAGCGCTGGGGGAACTTCGCGGCGCTGAGCGCGAACTACCGCTACGACCAGGCGCAGAACGACATCCCGAACTTCGGGCGTCTGAGCACGGTCGCGCGCCCGTTCGTGATCCTCAACGTCGGCGGCCTGAAGGTCGCGGCGATCGGGATGGCGAACCTCTCGAGCCTCACGTCGATCTTCGACCAGCCGAACCGCTCGGGCATCACGCCGCTCAACACCGTCGAGGTCGCGCAGTTCTACATCGACCTCCTCCGGCCGTACGTCGACCTCGTCGGGTTCACCACGCACCTCGGCCTCGAGGTCGATCAGCGCATGGTCCGCGGCACGACCGGCGCCGACTTCGTGATGGGCGGCCACAACCACGTGGTCATCAACCCGCCGCAGGAGATCAAGGACTGCTCGGCGGATCCGAACAACCCGGGCTTCGTCTGGGCGATCGATCCGAACCTGGCGATCGACACGGACACGCCGCCGCCGCTCGACGACATGCACCCGGACCCGGTGAACCACCCGTTCGCCTTCAAGCGTCCGTGCAAGCCGCGCAAGGTCCTGATCACGCACTCGGGCGCGTTCGCGAAGTACGTCGGCCGCCTCGACCTCGTGGTCACCAACGACCCGGCGCTGGCGTCCCCGACCGGCAACTCCGCCGACTACGATCCGATCAACGGCTTCGAGATCCTCGAGCACCGCTACCAGGCGTTCCCGGTGACCGCGGCGGTCCCCGAGGATCCGGTCCTCGTCGAGCTCCTCCAGCCGTACAAGCGCGCGCTCGACAACGCCGTCGACCTCGACATCCTCGTCGGCTACTCGCCGAACGGCTCGCGCCGCTTCTCGACCGCCGGCGGAGACTCGCCGCTCGGCAACGTCGTCGGCAACGCCATCTGGCTCCGCCTCGGCATCCAGACCGACTTCTCGATGACCAACTCGACCGGTATCCGCGCCGACCTGAACCCCGGCCCGGTCACCGTCGAGCAGATGTTCAACATCTTCCCGTTCGACAACTCGATCACCAAGATGCAGCTGTCGGGCGGCGAGGTGCAGGAGCTGTTCGACTTCTCTGCGCGACGCTCCGCGCGCCGCGGGTGCTCGTCGCAGATCCAGATCGCCGGCGCGCGCATCCGCATCAACTGCTCGGGCTGCGACCGCCTGAAGGTGGCGTGCCAGAGCGACGCCGACTGCACGCGACCGGAGGTCGGGCGCGACGCCTGCGTCGACGGCGAGTGCATCGTGCGTTGCCAGTCGGACGAGGTCTGCAACCTCCGCCTCAAGGGCAGCTCCTGCAACAAGGAGCGGAACGCGTGCGCCGTCGAGGCGTGCGCGGAGCAGGTCTACATCGGCACGACGGGCAAGACGTGCACGAACGACGTCGAGTGCTCCGACGATCCGAGCCGCCCCTACCCCGAGTCGTGCATGAAGGAGGAGGGCAAGGCCACCGGCCTCTGCCTGTCGCACGTCAAGGAGACGAACCTCTACGAGCTCGCGACGAGCAACTACCTCGCCGGCGGCGGCTCGGGGTTCCGCGTCCTCCAGCGCAACACGACCCAGTTCGACACGAAGATCCAGCAGCGCGACGCGCTCGTCGACTACCTGCGCGCCGGGCGTCCCTGCGGCTGGAACGCGGCGAACCAGACGCCCGACGGCCTCAAGGCCTGCTCGACCGACGGCGACTGCGGGGATCCCGCCCAGGTCTGCGCCTGCCCGGGCCACGTCGCGGAGAACCGGACGACGCCGCAGCTCACCTGCGAGAGCCAGGGCTCGTGCGACAGCGGCGCGGGTCGCTGCGTGCTCAAGGCCTGCCGCGAAGAGGTCGCGCAGTTCCACATGGAGCGCTGCGCGGCCGCCCCGCAGCTCGAAGCCTGCCAGAACCAGATCGGCGCGTGTCAGCTCGGAGGAGAGCAGTGCAAGATCCTCGCGTGCATCGACTCGACGATCGGCAGCTTCACCGACAACCGCGTGCGGATGCTGGGACGATGATGACCTCGCGCCTCCTCCTCCTCGCCGCGACCGCCGGCATCGTCGCGCTCGCGCCTTCGTGCAGCGACGGCTTCGGCTCGGTGCGCGGCCAGCGCCGCCTCGAAGTCGAGCTCCAGGACCGCGACAAGGTCTCCGGCGACCGCCTCAAGCCGCTGCCGCTCGCGATCGATCAGCCGCTGCCGTTCAAGGTGATCGTCCGCGCGCGTCGCCTCGACGGCAGCATCGACACCTCGTTCAACGGGTTCGTCCGCCTCTCGGCGAAGCCCGGCGCGATCGAGCCGCTCTCGGGACCGGACACCGAGGGCCGCAACGTGAAGCTCGTGCAGGGCGAGTCGCGCACCGTCGACGTCAAGCTCGCGAACGCCTACGGGACGACGTACATCGTCGCGGACGATCTCGGCTACGAGCCGGTGGATCCGCTGAGCGATCCGCCCCCGAGGTGCTCGAACGGCATCGACGACGACGGCGACGGGAAGATCGACTTCCCCGCAGACGAAGGCTGCGCGTTCGCCAACGACGACAACGAAGAGGGCTCGAGCTACGCGCAGGGCGTCAGCACGCCGATCTTCTTCTCGCTTCCTCGCATCGCGGACGTGCGCGGCCTGAAGTGCGAGCCGGCCTGCTCCGGCGCGGGGGCGACGCCGTATCCGAAGGAGCAGATCCAGATCGACACCGGCTACCACGACAAGGCCGAAGGCCCGCCGCTGTTCGATTTCAACGTCGTCGTCTCGCGCATCTCGTCCGACGGCTTCTACGCGACGGACGTGAGCGATCCGCGCGGCGGCGGCTTCACCAGCATCTTCTCGTTCAACTTCAACTCGCCGCCGCGCATGCGCGTCTGCGACCGCCTGAAGACGTTCGGCGGCACCGCGAACGAGTTCTTCGGCTTCACCCAGATCTCGTATCCGACGTGGACGCTCGAGGAGTGGGACCCGCGCAACCGCACCTGCCTCGTGCCCGACGCGCGCCTCGTCTCGCCGTCCGACGCGAACGATCCGGGCACGCTGCTCCGCCTCTCCGGCGGCATCGTCCGCGTGCAGACGACGCCCGAGAAGAAGCCGGGCGACCCGGCCTCGCGCGACTTCGTCGTCAAGGTCACGCCGAAGTTCGGCCCCGGCGACGTGCCGAAGGTCGCGGCGGGCTACGCCCCGGGCCCGGACGCCACCAACTGCGACTTCAACAAGGACGGTCGCATCGACTTCGCGCTCGGCAGCGCCGAGGGCGAGTGCGCGAACGCCTGCGACGCGGACGCCGAGTGCACCGAGTACTCGAACTACCTCGCGCGGCGCACGTTCCGCCTGACGGTCAGCGACGCGACGAAGCAGATCGCCGCCATCCAGGCCGATGCGAGCACGTCGGCCTCGTTCGATCCGCTCGCGATGAAGGGCAAGGAGCTCCGCGCGTTCAGCGGGACGCTCCACTACTTCTCCGGCGGCTCGCAGTTCACCATCGAGGCCCGATGCTCCGATGACATCGTCATCGACCTCGCGGCCACACCGCTCGGCAACGATCGCCTGTGCAACGGCGACGCCGACTGCGCCCCGTACGGCAAGGACTTCAAGTGCACCGCTCTCCCGAGCGGCGAGAAGGCCTGCCGTACGCCTCCCCTCCCCGGCGGCGGCGGCTTGGCCCCGCCCCCGCTCGCGTGCGTGTTCCCGCGCACGGTCCTCGACAACAACCCGCAGTGAAACACCCGTTCGGAGCCACACCCTCGATGCGTTCGTTCCTTTCTCGGCCCTTCGGGCTGTCGGCCCGCCTTCGGCGGGGCCTCGGGTTCCCGACGTCGGTCGCGCTCGTCCTCGCGATGGCCGCGCCCCGCGTCGTGCTCGCGCAGACCACGCAGCCGGGAACCGGCAGCGCTCCCGCCGGAACCGGCACGACGCCTCCGGGCACCGGCACGACGACCGACACGTCGGCGGGCGCTGGTGCGAACGGCACGCTCGGCACGGGCGGAACCGTCGGCACCGGCGCGGCCGGCGGCACCGCAGGGACCGTCGATGCGAACGCCGCCCCGCAGGGCGCTCAGGGTCAGACCGGCGCGAACGCACCGGCGGTCGACGTGAGCGGCACCGCGGGCGCGCGCGCGGCGGGCACCCCTCCGCCGGGATCCGGCGGCGGCGGCTTCATGGACACGCGCCTGACGTGGACGTTCGGCGACGACGACTTCCTCCACAAGACGGGCGAGCTCATCCCGCTGTCGCCGTCGTTCTCCGTCGGCGAGCGCCCGCAGTACCGCCTGTTCTTCGACAACCTGAACTCGCGCTTCACCGGCCGCGAGAACGTCACGCACCTCGTGATGTACAAGAAGATGCCGGCGTTCTTCGAAGGCCTGACCACGGAGGCCGCGCTCGTCGTGCGCCTCGACCTCGGTCAGCTCGCCTCGCAGAACGGCAACCTGAACTCCGCGCTCTACGACACGGGCTCGTACCTGCGCATGTTCTATCAGACGGGATCGAAGGAGAAGGAGGGCCTCGGCCTCACGTTCTTCCCGCTCGACACCGACCGCTTCCGCCTCGGGTACCTCTACGATCTCTCGTGGGGCGGCACCGCCGGCTACATCAACCAGTCGATCTTCCCCCGCCTCCAGGGCGCCGCGCCCGGCGCGAAGATCCAGTACGACCACGAGAAGTTCTACGTCTTCGGCGGCTTCAAGACCGCGACGATCATCCAGCCGGAGCAGGTGCTCAACCCCGGCGGCGAGAGCGAGGTCGAGACGGTCCGTGTCGGCGAGACGAACTACGGCTTCCTCGCGGGCGCCGGCGTCGACCCGCTCGAGAACCTCCGCTTCGACGTGGGCGCCGGTTACTTCCAGCAGGGCAAGTTCGACCTCGAGGACGTCCGCGGCAAGTCGGTCTACACGTACGGCGGAAGCGGCCGCATGGTCATCCACCACAACATGCCGGTGCCGCAGTCGGTCGACTTCCTCCTCTACCGCAACGATCCGGCCAAGCCCCTCATCCTGTTCAAGCCGGAGAAGTACGATCCGAACCAGTTCGCGTGGAGCCTCTCGGCCGAGGCCGACGTGCTCCAGCAGCACCTGAAGGACTTCGACGTCGCAGGCGCCACGAAGGATCAGACCGCGATGGGCGGCGCGCTCCAGGGCGTGGTGAAGGCCGGCTACCTCCGGGTGA
>JBDHVD010000185.1:0-14796 GCA_039809525.1 Labilithrix sp.
GGCGGCGGAGAGCTCACCATCGGAGTCGACGTCGCGCGGCTGCGCGTCGAGCTCTCCGGACGCATGTACCTGCCGGCGTCGTCCGAAGGCGACGTCGCGGTGCGGACGCGCCTCGTCCATGGCCGGCTCGCGCCGTGTTATGGCTGGGGCGTGCTCGCGGGATGCGTCGTCGCCGCGATCGGGAGCGTGTCCGGCGAGGCGGTCGGCGACGGCGTCGCGTCGTCGCGCCTCGACGGGCAGCTGTATGCGGCCGGCGGCGTCGGCGCGCTCTCGCGCGTGTTCGTCGTCGAGGACGTGCTCTTCGTGCGCGCGGCGATCGATCTCCTGTTCGCGGCGACGCGCGCGGGATTCGACGTCGGCGACCAGCGCGTGTGGACCGTGCCGATCGTGTCGGCCGCGGGCGCGATCGCGCTCGGCGTGAGGCTGCCGTGAACCGCGCGACGGCGCAGGCCGCGGCTCCGACGTTTCGCGCGATCTTCGAAGGCGAGCTCTCGTTCGTCTACAACGCGCTCCGGCGTCTCGGCATCCGCGAGGCGGAGCTGCCGGACGCGACGCAGGAGGTGTTCGCCACCGTCGCGGGCATCCTCGACGACTACGATCCGTCACGCCCGCTCCGGCCCTGGCTCTTCGGCGTCGCCTACCGCGTCGGCATGCGCTACCTCGAGGTCGCGCATCGCCGGAGGGAGGTGCCCTCGGAGATCCCCGAGGCGCCCGACTCGTCGCCCGGCGCGGAGCTCGCGATCGAGCGCCATCAGATGCGCGACCTCGCGCGAGAGGCACTGGCGCAGGTCGAGCCGACGCGCCGCGCGGTGCTCATCCTCAGCCACTTCGAGGGACTGAGCGTCCCCGACATCGCGAGCACGCTGCAGATCCCCGTCAACACCGCGTACTCGCGCCTGCACCGCGCGCGGCAGGAGTTCTCCGAGGCCGCGCGCAAGCTCGGATGGAAGGGCCCATGAAGGACGATCAGGACCTCGCATCCAGCCTCCTCGCGCACGACGAGGACGTCGCCGTGCCCGCCGATCACGAGCGGCGCATCCGCGAAGGACTGGCCGCGCTCCTCGGAGGAGGCGCGCCGCCCGCGCCGAGCAATCCGACGACGCCGAGCAACGGCGCGGCGCAGAGCGCGCTCCGCAAGTGGGCGACGACGGCGGTGGTCGCGGCGGCGGCCGCAGGCGGAGGGTTCGTCGCGGGCCGCGTGACGTCGCCTCCGGCGGCGCCGCCGCAGCCTGTCGTGGTCGCGCCGCCCCCGGCGCCGGCGGCCTCTTCTCCGAGCGCGCCGTCGACGGAGCCGGTCGCGTCGACCGCGCCGAGCGCATCGACGTCGGCGACGGCGCCTCCGACCGCGGTGCCCGCCGCGCCGGGAGCCGACGCGTTCGATCGCGAGCAGAGCCTGCTCGAGCGGGCGCGCAGCGCGCTCGTCCGGCACGACGCCGACGCGGCGCAGAAGGCGCTCGACGAGCACGACCGGCAGTTCCCGCGATCGCGCCATGCGGAGGAGCGCGACTACCTCCGCATCCAGGTGCTCCGCGAGCGCGGCGACGGCGCGCGCGTGCGCGAGCGCGCGAAGGCGTTCCTCGCGAAGTACCCGGACAGCATGCTGCGCGCGCGCGTCGAGCCGCTCGCCGAGTGAGCGCGCGTCAGCGCTCCTCGTCCGGCCACTCGGCGAACTCGAGGGTGAGCCCGCCGGGGCCGACGGCGAACGCGTGGTCCTTCGCGCCCGCGATCGCGGTGATGGCGACGAAGCCGTGGAACACGCGCGTGCGCTCCCTGCCGTCCCACTTCCAGATGTCGCCGCGATCGGTGAAGTAGACCTCCTCCGGCGAACGCGGCCAGACGCCGTTCGCGTCGAAGCCGAGCTTCTTCCAGCGTGCGCCGTCCCAGATCTGCGCGGGCACGCCGGTGCGATAGACGTGCTTGTCGTCGAGCGCCGCGAGCGTCACCTGCGCGCCGGCGAACGCGATGCCGTCGTTCCACTCGGTGAGCTCGCCGCCGGCCCAGCGGACGACGTGCACGTCGGTGTCGCCGCCCCCGACGCCCTGCTGGACCATCCACACCTCGGGACCGGCGCCCAGGATCTGCTCGACCTGACGCATGCGGCCGGGGCCTTTGATCGACGTGAACGTCTTGCCGTCGTAGTGGCCGAAGTTCTCCTTCGCCCCGCCGATCCAGACGTCGTCCGCCTTGGCCGCCCAGAGTGACCAGGGCTCGACGAGCTTCGGTCCCTCGGTCCAGCCGCCGGCGGCATAGGCGAGCAACGCCTCGCTGGCGAGGTCGGTGGTGTAGGCGCGATCGCGCGAGGCCGCGGCGAGGCCCTGTCCCGACTGCGCGCCTTGCGGCCCGGCGACCGGCGCCCATCCGCCGTCCTCGAAGCGGACGAGGCGATCGGTGATCGATCCGCACGCGGTCGTGTCCTCCACGCGAGCCCATCCCGTCCCGTCGGGGGCGACCGAGAGATCGCGGAAGTCGACGCTCGAGCCGCCCGCGGAGGAGAGCGCGAGATGGTTGCCCGCCGAGCCCACGAGCGTGGCGAGCAGACCGTAGAGGCCGCCGGCGCGCGTGTTCGCGGAGCCGGTGGAGAAGGCGAGCACCGGCCCGCAGAGCGGCTCGACGGCGTCGTCGACGGGATCGAAGACCAGCGCTCCGCCGTAGTTCTCGTCGACCGCGAGCAGCATGAAGGACCGGCCGCCCGCGCTGACCGTGCCGGTGCGCCTCCGCGCGATGCGGAACCTGGCAAAGCACGGCAGCGCGGCCTGGTAGCTCGTGAACGCGCCGCCCGTCTCGCGCGCCATCCGGCACGAGTGATCGCCGTTCGGATGATCGATCGGCTCGCCGTAGAAGAACGTCGTCTTCTTCGCGAGCGTGTCGTGCTCGACGCCGAAGACCTCCGCATTCGCGGACCAGGGCGCGCCGGCGATCGCGCTCCAGGTCGTGCCGTTCCACGCGACCGCGAGGCCCGACGTGCCGACGCACGTGCCGTGGTCGGGCGCCGAGAACGTGCACGCGCGGAACGAGCCGGCCGGCGCGGTGAAGACCGGCACGAACGCGCCGCCCTCGCGATGGAGGATCTGCGTCTCCGTCGCGAGCCACACGTCGGACGTCCCCGCGCCGCCGATCGCGACGATGCGCTTCGACGCGTCGCCCACCTTCGACCAGCGCGTGCCGTCGAAGTGATGGAGCTGGGTCGTGGCGCCCTCCTCGTAGCTCTCCTGCGCACCGGCCCAGACCTGACCGTCGGGCGCGATCCAGAGGAGCGAGAAGATGCTCGCGTCCTCTGCCTCGTACGCGAGCCGCGCGCGGACGCCGTCGAAGCGATAGATGCGTCCGCCGTTGCAGCCGATCCAGAGATCGTCCGAGCGGATCTCGTCCATCGCGTAGATGGTGCAGGGCACGTTCGGCGTGTGCATGCGCCAGCTCGCGATCCGCGTCCCCGCGTCCGGGACGTCGGGCGGCGGCGCGAGCGGCACGGGGGTCGATGCATCGGGCCGCAGCTCGCCGACGCGCACCGACGAGTCGCACGCGAACGTCGCGAACGACGCGAGCAGGGAGAGCGAGAGGGCCGCGAGGACGGCGCGCATGACCGCGGCACGTCGTAGCACCGGAAGGCTCCTTCGCAACGGCCCGCGCGGTACTAGGTTCTTTCGCATGCGGGGGATGGCGCTGGTCACGA
The DNA here is from genome assembly GCA_039809525.1 of Labilithrix sp. Taxonomy (GTDB): domain Bacteria; phylum Myxococcota_A; class Polyangia; order Polyangiales; family Polyangiaceae; genus Labilithrix. The sequence continues at coordinate 3,671 of JBDHVD010000185.1, forward strand.
TGATGTTGCTCGCGTGCGGGGGGACCGACGCATGGGAGCCGGGGCGTTCGACGGTACCGGTAGGGCCGCGTGAGGCACGCGGAGGGCACGACTGCGCGAGCGATCTCGTGTGCCCGCTCGGCTTCGTCTGCGCGAAGCGGGCAGGCGCCTTCACCGGCGACTGCGCGCGCGCGGTCGACGAGCACTTCGCGCCGGTCGACGTCCCGAACGAGAGCGCGTCGTACGGACCGGGGCCGCGCCAGTGCTTCGCGACCGAGGACTGCCCGGCCGGCTTCGCGTGCGACGACGGACGGTGCATCCGCTGAGCGAGGGGCTATCCTCGGCTCGGATGCTCACCGCGGCGGACACCGCCTATGCGATCGCCACCGTGAGGGCGCTCGAGGGCGAGCGCCCGCCGAGCGCGCGCCTGTTCGAGGATCCGTTCGCCGCGATCTTCCGGGCCGCCGGCGCGCACGCGGAGGAGGGCACGAAGCGGTTCCTCGAGCTCCCGATGTTCGTCGACGGCATCCGTCTCCGCACGCGCGGCATCGACGACTTCGTGCGCGAGGGCCTGCGCGCGGGGCTCCGGCAGATCGTCCTCGTCGGCGCGGGGTTCGACGCGCGCGGCCTGCGCCTGCCGGAGATCGGGGACACCGGCGCCACGGTCTTCGAGGTCGACCTCGATGCCCAGCTCGCGAAGAAGCGAGCGCTCCTGGCCGCGGCGTCCGTCGAGGTCCCGTCCGCGGTCAGGTACGTGGCGTGCGACTTCGCCGCGGGCGCGTTCGAGGAGCGCCTCCTCGACGATCTGCGCGCGGAGGGCTTCCGCGAGGGCGCGGGCGCGCTCTTCGTCTGGGAGGGCGTCATCGCGTACATCGGCACGGACCCGATGCAGCGCACGCTCCGCTTCATGGCGGCGGCCGGCGGACCGGGCAGCCGGGCGGTCTTCGACTTCGCGCCGATCGCGTTCGAGCCCGACACCGCCGAGGCGCGGGCGCGCCGCGCGGGCTTCACGCGGTTCGAGCAGGTGTCCTACGAGGAGCTCTGGCGGCGGCATCTGCCGGACGAGCCGCACCCGCACGCGTCGATCGCCTACCTCGGCATGGCCTTCGTCTGACGGCGATGTCATGCCATGGTCACGGCAGCCAGACGCGTCCCGTCTCGCAGTCGACGTGCTTCATCGAGAGGCCGGTGGGCGCGATGTCGATCACCCCGAACACGATCGGCAGGTGGAAGCGCCGCGGACCGATCGAGCCCGGGTTGAACACGGTCAGCCCGCGGTCCTCGCCGATGAACGGGACGTGCGAGTGCCCGCACACGACGAGGCTCGCGTCCTCCTCGCGTGCGAGGCGGGCGGCGTCGGCGCGGAGGCGAGGGCCGGCGACGGCGATGTGGAAGAGGAAGATGCCGAAGAGCCGCGCGCCGTCGCGCGTCACGTCGATGCGCATCGCATCGGGGAGGCCGGGCATGCGCGCGTCGATGTTGCCGCGCACGGCCCAGGTCGGCGCGATGCGCTCGAGATCGCGCACCACGCGGAGGTCGCCGATGTCGCCGGCGTGGAGGATGCGGTCGGGGCTCTCCGCGCGGACGAGGTCGTAGGCGCGCGGGTGCGGCTCGCTGTGCGTGTCGGCCACGACGACGAGACGCGCGCGTCCGGCGGCGAGCGCGAGCGTCTCCGCCTTGCGCACGAGCTTCGGTGCGCGCGCCGCCGCCGTCCGTGCCGCCATGGGCCCCAGTCTACTTCGGGATCTGGCAGTACTGGATGTCTCCTGCGGTGATCGCCTCCGGGATGGCGGCGCCGTCGGCGAGCGGGAAGTACATGCAGGCGCCGCGCAGCAAGGTCGAATAGGGCGAGGTGATCGTGGCCTCGACGTCCGAGCAGACGTGGCCCTTCTCGACGACGCGGAGCCGCTGCACCGCGAAGCTCGTCACGTGCGCGTCCGGCGCCGCCCCGAAGGCCTCTCCCGGGAGATCGAACGGGGTCGAGCTCTCGCCCCTGGCGCCGTCGGAGGCGATCGTCAGCGCGAGCTTCGGCTGGGTCACGAGCGCATCGCTGCGCTGGTACCGATCGGCGTCGATCGGCAGCGGGCGGAACGTCGCCGCGCCGCCCTTGCGCTGGTCGAACGCGAGCTCGACGTCGTAGCGGATGGCCTGCGACGCGAGCGACATCGTGCACAGCGCGAGGAAGTGGCGATCGAGCGCCTCCGCGGTGCACTCGGGGCGATCCTCGAGGTTCTTCGCGCATGCCTTGCCGCACGCCTCGGCGTCGCTCTCGCCGCCCTTCCAGCAGTTGCTCGCGTCGCCGTAGAGCGTGACGAGCGCGCCCGCGCTGCCCGGGTCGATGTCCGCGACGCAGGCGATCAGCGCCTCGCACTGCTGCTTCGGCGTGCTCGGGGCCGGACCCGAGCCGCCGTCGACGGCGCTCGGCGGCGGCGGCTCGGTGCCGCCGTCCGCGGTCGTCGCGGAGGGGCTGGTGGTGCTGGCTCCGCCGCTGCAGGCGGCCACGGACGAGAGCAGGGGAAGGGAGAAGAGGAGGGAGGCGGTGGTCGCTCGGATGCTCATGGTCTCGGCGTTGAGAGCCTCGACCTCCGCCGGTGTCGCAAGGATTCTCGCCCGGCGTCAGGGGCTGCACACGATCGACCCCACGACCTTCACCGTCCCGCTGCCGGCGACGTTCTTCAGCTCCGCGTCGATGTCGACGCGCGAGCGATCGCGCTGGGCGACCACGGTGCCGGTGGTCTTGTTCCACGCGTAGCTCGCCTTCGCCGGCTCCTTCACGTTGAGCACCGTGGGCGGCGTCGCCCAGTCCTTCTCGCCGAGGATGACCACCGCGAGCTCGAACGACGGGGTGACGCCGAGCTCCTCCGAGCGCACGGTGAACGAGGCGCCGCCCGAGACGCCGCCGCACGTGCCCGCGGCGCCCTTCAGCGTCGCGGTGACGTCGCCGGTCACCGAGAGGTCGACGCTGTTCTTCGATGCCGCACCCCCGGAAGACGACGACGACGAGGAAGACGACGAAGAGGACGACGACGACGAGGTCGCGCCGCTCGACGACGAGCTGCTCGTCGAGCCGCCGGAGGGCGTGCTCTCGTCGTCGGAGCAGGCGGTCAGCGCGAGCGCGCCGAGGATCGCGAGCGAAGCGCGGAGGGAGGTGGCGTGCATGGGGACGCAGCTTGACCGCCGATCGCCCGTGCTGCCATCGCTCGTTCGGATGACAGACCGGTCATCGGTCGGCGCGCCGGCGTCCGCTCGTCAGCCCGTCGCGCCGAGCCGGTAGACGCGCGCGACGCCCGCATCGAGGTTCGTGATGGTGACCGCCACGATGCCGTTCTCGTCGAGCGAGTACTCCTCCTCGATGATCGGCCCCGCCTCGGACACGAGCCTGCGCACCGGGACGCGCGCGAGGTCGTCGGCCGCGCCGAGGCCGGGGTCGAACGGGAAGAGCACGTCGCCCGAGACCATCATGTCCCCGCGGGGCCGGCCCTCGGCGGTGACCGCGTTGCACTCGAAGAAGCGGAAGTGACCGATGTTGTGCGCCGCGCGGTAGCGGCGGGTCGAGCGGATCGGTCCGGCCTTCGCGGAGGGCAGCGCGGTGTCGTGCGTGAAGATCGAGTCGAACGTGATCTCCGCGCCCGCCTGCGCCTCGCGGAACACGCCGAAGGTGCGCGCGTAGCGGTCGGACAGCTCGAAGCCGGCCGCGTCGTCGCACGCGATCGCCAGGCCGATCGCGATCGCCGCCGAAGGGTAGGGCGAGCGATGCACGCGGCGGCCGAAGCGCTCGCGGAGGGCGCGCGCCACGATCGGCAGCTCGCTCGCGCCGCCCACCACGTAGATGCCGGCGATCTCGTCCATGACCGACGCCATCACCGGCGTCATCGCCTCGATCGCGCGCTCCACGAGCGGCATGCAGGCCTCGTAGAGCTCCGAGACGGGGATGGTGATCTCCGAGGCGGGGGCGCGCTCGCCGAGGGCGTGCTCGAGATCGATCGCGACCTTGCGCGAGCTCGGGTTGAGGCGCTCCTTCGCGTCGCGGCACTGATCGATCAGCCGATCGAGCGCGCGCGGATCGAGCGAGGCGCGCGCGAGCTTCGCCTTCGCGAGCACGAGCTCCACCAGCGCGGCGTCGAAGTCGTCGCCGCCGAGGTGGTTCACGCCGGCGGTGGCGAGGACCTCGTGGCTCTTGCCTCGCATGCGCACGAGCGAGGCGTCGAACGTGCCGCCGCCGAGATCGAACACGACGACGTGCTCGCGCTTCGCGCTCAGCGTGTCGCGATGGCGATGCGTGTACTCGAAGCCGGCGGCCGACGGCTCGTTGAGCATCGCCATCGGGGTGAAGCCCGCGCGGCGGAACGACTCGAGCGTCACGAACCGCTGCGCGCCCGATGCGTTCGCCGGTACGGCGACGACGGCGTGCATCGCCGCGTCCGACGGGTCGGGCACGTTCGATCGCTCGAGGATCGCGTCCCGCGTCGCTGCGAGGAAGCGCGTGACGAGCTCGTCGAGCGGCATCGTCGTGCTCCCGATGCGGACGACCTTGCCCGGGCCGGCATCGGCGTCTGCCAGCAGGCGCTTGAACGAGCGCACCGCGGTGAACGACGGATCGGACGCGGTGGCGAGCGCATCGAAGCCGAAGCGCAGCTCGCCGTCCCGCTCGGCGACGACCGAGGGGATGAAGTCGTGCGCGTCGCCCGCGTCGTCGGTGAAGCCGAGGACGGGGTAGTTGCCGCGATCGGCGCATGCGACGACCGTCCGGGTGGTGCCGAAGTCGATGCCGAGCCTCACGCCGATCCGGGTAACCGGATCGAACGCGGGCGCGCAAGTTTTCGGCGGGACGTGCCAAGATGACGCGGCTTGAAGCCGCCGCTCCCTCCTCTTCTGGATCCCATCCGCCACGGCTCCGCCATCCGCAACGGCGAGGAGCTCGCGCTCGACGCATCGGTCATGAAGGCGCTCGCCCTCCGCGGGGTGAACGTGAAGGAGGCCTTCACCCTCGTCGACGCCGGCGGCGTCTTCTGGCGCGCCAGCTTGAAGGCCGGCTCGGACGCGGGCGGCCGCGCGGTCGCCTACGAGCGGATGCACGGCTCGCCCGAATCGCCCGCCGCGATCACCCTCGTGTGCGCGGTGCTCGCGCGCCAGCGCATGATCTTCGTCGCGCAGAAGGCGACGGAGCTCGGCGTCGTTCGCATCGTCCCGGTCCTCAGCGACAAGAGCGTGCAGCCGAAGGACCTCGAGCACGAGAAGCCGTGGGCCTGGCGCGGACAGGCGCTCAAGGGCGCCAAGCAGTGCCGGCGCGCGAGCGTGCCCGAGGTGCTCGAGCCGATGCCGCTCGCCAAGGCGCTCGATGCGCCGTTCTGGACGGAGGCCGATCACCGGCTCGTCCTCGACGACGTGGCCGGCGCCGATCCGCTGCCGAAGGCCGGCGAGGGCCCGGCGGAGCGCTCGATCGTGCTCGCGGTGGGGCCGGAGGGCGGCTGGTCCGATCGCGAGCGGAAGCTGCTCGCCGAGCGCGGGGCGCTGTCGCTGGCGCTCGGGACGCGCGTGCTCCGCGCGGAGACGGCCGTGCTTGCCGGCCTCGCGATCGTCCAGCATCGGTTCGGCGATCTCCGCCCGTAGGTCGGCTACAATCGGGGCGCGCGCACGGTCGGGGCAGGGGACGGGCCGCGCGGAGAGCTTCATGCAGAGCACCATCCCCGTCGTGTCCCTCGCCGACCATGCCTCGGGCGACGACGCACGACGCGCGCGCTTCGTCCGCACGTTCGGCGACGCGCTTCGCGAGTTCGGCTTCGTGTCGGTCACCGATCACGGCATCGCGCCCGAGCGCATCCGCGCGGCGTACGCCTCGGTCGCGGAGTTCTTCGCGCTCCCCGAGGCGGAGAAGAAGAAGAGCTTCATCGAGGGCAGCGGCGGCAACCGCGGCTACGTCGCGTTCGGCGCCGAGCACGCGAAGAACCGGAAGGTGGGCGACCTGAAGGAGTTCTTCCACGTCGGCCGCGATCTGCCGGACCTCGGGCCGGGCGGGGCGAACGCGTTCCCCGCGGCGGTCCCGCGCTTCGAGACCGACACGCGCGCGCTCTTCGGCGACCTCGAGGTCACGGCGGGCACGCTGCTCGAGGCGCTCGCGGACTACTTCGAGGCGCCGCGCGACACCTTCACGAAGATGATCGTGAACGGCAACTCGATCCTGCGCCTCATCCACTATCCGCCGCTGAAGGACGCGTTCATCCCCGGCGGCGTGCGCGCGGCCGAGCACGAGGACATCAACCTCCTCACGCTGCTGTGCGAGAGCACGTCGGCCGGTCTCGAGATCCTCACGCGCGACGGCCGCTGGCTCGCGGTCGAGGCGCCGCCCGGGCACATCGTCGTCGACTCGGGCGACATGATGCAGCTCGTGACCAACGGCGTGCTCCCCTCGACCACCCATCGCGTGGTGAACCCGAGCTCCGACCGCGAGGACGTCGTTCGCTACTCGATGCCGTTCTTCGTCCACCCCTACCCGTCGTGCCCGCTCGCGCCGCTGCCGTTCTGCACGACTCCCGCCTCGCCGCCGAAGTACGAGGCCACCACCGCGCAGGGCTTCCTCGAGAAGCGCCTCCGCGAGCTCGGGCTCCTCGGATGAACGCGCCCCTCGGTCCCGACCACACCCCGTTCGATCGCCTCGGCCGCGAGGGCGCGATCGCGCTCGCCGAACGGTTCTACGATCACATGGACGCGAACGAGCCGGCGCTCGTCGCGGTCCATCGCAACGAGAACGGCCGCGTGTCGAAGGGCATCCGGCGGAACTTCGGCGCGTTCCTCGTCGAGTGGCTCGGCGGACCGCGCGATTACTCGGCCACGCACGGTCATCCGCGGCTGCGCATGCGCCACGCGCACGTCGCGATCGGGATCGAGGAGCGCGACGCGTGGCTCCGCTGCATGAACGCCGCGCTCGATCACCCGAGCGTCGATCCCGAGGTCCGCGCGTTCCTCGAGCGGCGCTTCGCCGAGGTCGCGGACTTCCTGCGCAACCGCTGATCAGGGCGACGCGAAGTACCGATTGCCCGTCGAATAGGTGGTCCTCACCGGCGTGGGCGACGTGGTGAGCACCGCGGAGCCGCCGCCGGGCGCCTTGATCACGCAGTTCGCCTTCTCCGTCGTGTCGCATTCGCAGCGGTAGGTGGTGCAGCCGTCCGTGCCGGTGCGCGCGACGTAGCTGCAGCCGCAGGCGCGGCACACCGAGCCGAGCAGCGGATCGCTCCCGCCGGTGTTCATCAGCGCCTGATCGGTCTCGCCGACGTTCTCCGGCGCATCCGCCTCGGTGGGCGCGGCGCAGGCGACGGCGAGGACGGCGACGGACGTGGCGAGGGCGAGCGAGACGAATCGACGCATGACGAGCTCCTTCTCCGAAGTGCGCGCCGCGACCGACGCGCACCGCGCCGCGAGCAAGCGCGGTGCCGCCCGGGCGAGGACCGGAGCGCGCGGATTGCTCGAACCGGCGCGTGCGCGCGCGCACCGGAGGCTCGCTCGCGCGCGATCAGGGCTTCGCGTGCGCGTCGAGGAACGACCAGATGGCGTCGACGGCCTCGGGCGAGAACGTGAAGATGTGCCCCGCGCCCTCGACGGGCCAGAGCTCGGCGGCGCCGTTGGCCGTGCAGCCGTCGTGGCGCGCGACCTTCGTGTCGGGTCCCGGCGAGTCCGCGTTCACGCGCAACGTCGCACCCGTGGGGACGAGCGCCGGCGCGCAGCCGTTCGCCTTGGCCCAGCCCGCCACCGTGGGCTCGGCGACCGCGTACGGCACCATGCCGTCGCTCGTGCCGTGGAGCTGGAGGTAGCCGATGGGCCCGCTCGGCCGGCAGCGCGCCGGATCGTCGAAGTTCGCGCCCGCCCAGCTCACCGCCGCGGCGAAGAGGTCGGCGCGCTCGCACGCGAGGCGGTTCGCCATGTAGCCGCCGTTCGAGTGGCCGACGACGAAGATGCGCTTCGGGTCGATGCTGTACGCCTTGCGGATCTCCTCGACGAGCGAGGAGAGGTAGCCGACGTCGTCGACATCGAGCCGATCGAAGTTGCAGCACGACTCGGTCGCGTTCCAGAACAGCCGATCGTTCTTGTCGCGCGTTCCGTTCGGGGACGCGTAGAAGAAGCCCTTCGCGTCCGCGATGCGGGTGAGCTTCATGTAGATGTCGTTGAACGTCCCGCCCGCGCCGTAGCCGTGCAGGACGAGCAGGAGCGGCGCGGGCCGGCTCGCGTCGTAGCCGGACGGGACGCGCACCTCGACGGGACGGTCTCCGCCGAACGTCGTCGGCGCGGCGTCGCTCGCCGCTGCCGCGGGGGGAGCCGTGTCGTCGGCGGAGCACGCGGCGATCGACACGATCGACAGGACGGCGAGCGAGCGAAGCACGGCGCCATGCTAGCGCGTTCGGAGGGTGTGGCCTGGATCGAACCCGGTTCGAGTGCGGGCGCGCCGTCTCACGGCCGTCCGGCCGACCAGTGCACGCGTCCGCTGCCGATGAACCCGCGTGCGCGGTCGGGGAAATTCCGCGGCGCGCGCGCGCCGGCGCTGTGGGTGCGGCAGTGACCAGCAACGCCGCGGCTGGCGCGTGCACGTCGGAAATTCCCGACGATCGTGGGCGCGCGACCGACCGCGCCGATCGCCGTCGGGTGCGTCGATCGAGCTTGGTCGGCGACGTGCAGTGGGACGCGCGCGACGGTCGCGATGGGCGACGGTCGAAAAAGGAGCGGTCCCCATGCGCAATCACTCTCCCTCGACGTTCGCTCTCTGGCTCACGCTCGGCCTCGTCCCCCTCGCGGCCGCCGCGTTCGCGACGGGCTGCTCGGACACGAGCGGCGACGGCGCGACCGCGAGCGCGGACGCCCTCGGCGCCTGCGGCCGCGGCTCGGGCGACGACGCGGACGACGATGCCGACGAGGACGACGGCGACCATGGCAAGGGCGCGCTGCACGCGAACTGCGGGAAGGCGCGCCGCGACGCCGGCAAGACCACGACCTCGGACGCCGGCTCGATCCCGACGAGCGACGCCGGCAGCACGACGACGGACGCGGGCTCGCCGCCGACTCCGGACGCCGGCTCGACGCCCCCGACGTGCACGTCGTTCACCTACTCCGCCTTCGGACCGTGTCAGCCGAACGGCACGCAGACGCGCACGGTCGTCACGTCGTCGCCCGCAGGATGCACCGGCGGCACCCCGGTGCTCACGCAGACGTGCACGTACGTCGACGGCGCCGCCCTCTACACGCAGTACTGCGCGGGCTGCCACGGCACGTCGAAGAAGGGCTCGAGCGCGACGAGCATCCAGAGCGCGATCGACAAGAACACCGGCGGGATGGGGTCGCTGAAGTTCCTCACGGCGGAGCAGATCCAGGCCATCTCCGCGGCGAAGTGATCGCGCGGCGATCAGTGCACCGCGATGCCGAGGAAGTAGGGCCAGAGCACGACCGCGAGCAGCGCCTTCCACCAGACGAGCTTCGCGAAGCCGATGGTGAAGAGCCAGCCTGCGAACCAGATCGTCCCGGCGGTCTGCGAGGCACCGGCGGCGGGCTTCGCGCGCCGCTCGGCGCGCTCGCTCGGCGCGTGCGTGAGGGGCATGGTCTCGGTGGTCATGCTGCTGCGTGAGGCAATGCGTGGACCATGCACGAACCACGACGGAGTGCGCGATCTCCGCCGCCCCGCGTGCATGGGATGCGCTTCACGCGCATGCGCTGCCGCGACGCCGCCCGACGACGACGCGCCGCGCCAAGCGCGCTGCCGCTCGCCTCGTCCAGCGCGATGAGCTAGCGTCCGCGCGCTTTGGCCGGCCTGTCCTCCTCCGCACCCACCACCACCCTCGGCGAAGACCTCCGCGCGCTCCTGCGCTGCCCGCGCGAGCTCTGGCTCGTCTACGCGGCGACGTTCCTCGAGTACCTCGGGATCTTCTCGTTCCTCCCCACGCTCCCGCTCTGGCTGTCGGGCGACTTCGGGATGGACGACAAGAAGGCGGGCTGGTGGGCGGCGACGTTCTCCACGCTGGTCACGCTCTTCGTCTTCCTCGTGGGCTCGATCGCCGACAGCCTCGGCGTCCGGCGCACGCTCATCATCTCGTTCGCGCTGGCGGCGCTGACCCGTCTCGGCATGGCCGTCGCGCCGTCGCCCGACATGGCGATCGCCACGCTGCTCGCGTTCGGCTTCGCCTACGCGACGACCTCGCCGGTGCTCCAGACCGCGGTGCAGCGCGCGTCGACGAAGCAGACGCGCTCGTTCGCGTTCTCGCTCTGGTACGTGAGCTTCAACCTCGCCGGCGCGATGTGCGGCCCGCTCGTCATCGACTTCACCCGCCGCGCGTTCCTCGATCCCGCCACCGGCAAGCTCGCCAAGCGCGCGATCGCGCTCCCGCTGCTCGGCGAGCGCATGTTCTCGGCGAACACCGCGATCATGGCGCTCGGCTTCGTCTTCGCCGTCGTCGCGCTGATCGTCATCAGCTTCGTCCGCAAGGACTTCGAGCACCGCCGCGAGCCGGACGACGCGCCCGCGTCGGAGGCGGCGCCGAAGAAGGTGAGCCCGCTCGTCGCGCTGCGCGACGTCCTCCGCGACCGTCCGTTCTGGCGGTTCATGGTGCTGCTCGTCTTCCTCTCGCTCGTGCGGATGATGTTCCAGCACATGCACTTCACCTGGCCGAAGTACGTGCTGCGCGAGCAGGGCGAGGGCTTCCCCGTCGGCACGGTGTGGTCGTTCAACTCGTTCTTGATCCTGTTCCTCGCGCCGCTCGGCACCGCGCTCACCCGCAAGCGCCGTCCGTTCGAGGTGCTCCTGTTCGGCGCGTTCATCTCCGCGCTGAGCCCGTTCGTGCTCTGCCTCGGCTCGTCGATGCCGTACCAGATCGGCATGATCCTGGTGCTCACGGTGGGCGAGGCCCTGTGGTCGCCGCGCCTCTACGAGTACAACGTGTCGATCGCGCCGCGCGGCCGCGAGGCGACGTACGTGAGCCTCGCGTCGCTGCCCTACTTCCTCGCGAAGTTCCTCGTCGGTCCGACGTCGGGCTACCTGCTCGCGACGTTCGTGCCCGCCGAGGGCGCGCGGAACGCGGCGATGCTCTGGGGCATCGTCGGGCTGACGACGCTGCTCGGGCCGATCGGCATCTGGCTCGGCCGCAACTGGATCACGAAGAGCGATCCGACGAAGG